>JBBSBK010000040.1:0-28829 GCA_038251315.1 Rhodobacterales bacterium
CAAGGGCACGCCGAGCGTTTTGCCCAGCACCTCGTGCAACTCGTTCGGATCGTGCGGCGGTTTCGGCGATGGATACTCGATCCGTACGCGTTTCTGGCGGCGGCGGAGGTAGGGATGCACCATATCGCCCTGGATCGGGCCCGGACGGACGATGGCAACCTCGATCACGAGGTCATAGAATTCACGCGGACGCAGGCGCGGCAGCATGTTGATCTGGGCGCGGCTTTCGTCCTGAAACACACCGATGCTGTCTCCGTTGCTAAGCATGTCATAGACGCGCGGGTCTTCCTTGGGCGTCGTCGCAAGGTCATAGCGGTTGCCATAATGCGCCGCGACCAGATCGAAACATTTGCGGATGCAGGTCAGCATCCCCAGTGCGAGGATATCGACCTTGAGGATCCCCAGCGCGTCGATATCGTCCTTGTCCCATTCGATGAAACTGCGCTCGGGCATCGCCCCGTTGCCGATCGGGACGGTTTCGGTCAGGGGCCGTTCGGTCAGGATGAACCCGCCGACATGCTGGCCCAGATGGCGCGGCATCCCGATCAGTTGCTGGGCGATGATGATGGTCATCCGCAGGCGCGGGTCACTCAGATCCAGCCCCGCCTCGGTCGCGTTCTTGCCCTCGACCTCGCGGCCCCAAGACCCCCAGATCGTCTTGGCGATGGCACCCGTCACATCCTCGGAAAGGCCCATGACCTTGCCCACCTCGCGGATCGCGGATCGCGGACGATAGTGGATGACGGTGGCGCAGAGGCCGGCGCGGTCGCGGCCGTATTTGGCATAGATATGCTGGATCACCTCCTCGCGCCGTTCGTGTTCGAAATCGACGTCGATGTCTGGGGGTTCCTTGCGTTCCTCGCTGATGAACCGTTCGAACAGCAGACTGTGCTGCGCCGGATCGACGGCGGTGATCCCAAGGCAATAGCAGACGGCGGAATTGGCCGCCGAGCCGCGCCCTTGGCACAGGATCGGCGGGCTGACCTCGTCACGGGCAAAGCGGATGATGTCGTGGATGGTCAGGAAATAGCGGGCGATATCCAGTTTCGTGATCATCGCCAGTTCCTTTTCAAGGATCGCGCGGGTGGCGGGGCTGACCCCCTCGGGGTAACGCCACAGCGCCCCGATATCGGTCAGGCGGCGCAGTTCCTGATCGGGGCTGCGGCCCTTTGGCAGGGTCTCGCTGGGGTACTCGTATTTCAGATCGTTCAGGCTGAAGGTGCAGGCATCGGCAACGGCGCGGGTGGCGGCGATGGCATGCGGCCAGCGGGCGAACAGGCGCTGCATTTCGGCAGGCGATTTCAGATGCCGTTCGGCGTTGGGGTTCAGCAGGAAACCGGCGGTGTCGATGGTTTTCTTTTCGCGGATGCAGGTCATCACGTCCTGCAACGGGCGGCGGTCGGGGGCGTGGTAAAGGACGTCGTTGGTGGCGAGCAGGCCAAGGCCGTGATGGCTGGCAAGGCCGTCCAGCCGGTTGATCCGCGCCACGTCGTCGCCGCGATACAGGTAAGCGGCGGCGATATGGCGCAGGGTCGGCAGACGGCGGATCAGGGACGGGAGCGCCTTGGCAAAGGCGTCGAGCGTGTCACCCGGCACCGCGATCAACTGGATGCCCGCAGCATGAGCGGCCAGATCGTTCAGCGTGATCTCGGTCACCGCCTTGTCCTGCCAGGCACCATCGGGGCGGCCGCGCTTGCCCTTGGACAGCAGGGCGGACAGGCGGCCATAGGCGTCGCGGTCGGTGGGGTAGGCGAGGAATTGCGCGCCGCTGGTCAGTTCAAGGCGGGCACCGATGACCGGGCGCAACGTGGTCTTTTGCGCCGCGACATGCAGGCGCACGACCCCGGCAAGGCTGTTCAGATCGGCGATGCCGATGGAATCATTTCCCAACTCCCACGCGGTGGTGGCAAGGTCCACGGCATCCGAGGCCCCGCGCAGAAACGAAAAACAACTCGCCAACCCCAGTTCGACAAAGGGACTGCGGGGGTTGGGGGTGAAATCGCCGTCATCGGGCACGGTGCGGCGGGGTTGTTCGTGATCGTTCTCAGGCATGGTCCCGCCGCCCGCATTCACTTTGCCATAACAACTCCCGCCGGAGGCCAAGACTTTTGCAAAAGTCTTGCCAAAAACCTTGCAAGGTTTTTGCCCTGTTCATCCGAAAACCCCGTGGATGAACCAGCGCGGCTCCTGTCCGCGCCCGTCGCCAAGTATCCCCTCGCGGTAGATCCAGAACCGCCGGCCCGTCTGTTCCTCGATCCGGTAATAGTCGCGCAGGCGGGTGCCGGGGCGGTCGTGCCACCATTCCGGCGCGATCCGTTCGGGGCCGGCAAAGCGTGTCACCCGGTGAGTCACCCGCCGCCAGACGAATTGCGCCGGCGGGCCTTCGGGCACGGCATAGAGCACGCGGACCTCTTCGGGATGGTCGAACAGGCGCAGCGGCCGTGCGCTATGCAGGGGGGGTGGGGCTGCGGTGCTGATGATCGCCGCGCGCCAGTCCTCGCGCCGTTCGGGCATGTGGCTTTCGTGGCCTGCGGGGCGGCGGATCGCAGGGGCGCCCAGTCGGGCGGTCAACCGGTCGATCAGGCGGGCCAGTTCCGCCCCGTCGTCGGCCCCGCCGTCCAGCCGTTTCTGCACTACTGCCTGTTTTTCGGCGACGCTCGCTGCCAGTGTAATCAGGTCGAAACCGAAACCGGGGTCGATCCGCTCCAGTTTGCCATCGAACAGCTTGACCAGATGGGCGGGGTCGCGGGTTGCCTGCGCGGTGGCGACGCTGACATGGCTGACCTCGCCATCCGTCCGGTAAACCGTCACCGTGACGCGGCGCGCGCCAAAGCCTGCGGCGTGCAGCCCGGCGCAAAGTTCAGTCGCCAGCGCGGGCAGATGCGGCGTCGGGTCCTGCACCGTTTCGGGCAGGTTGGCCTGCACGGCAAAGTGCGGCGGGTCGTCGGGGCTGCTGACAGGTTCGGCCAGCCGCCCCATCATCTGATCCAAGCGAAGCAGGGGGTTGGCCACGATCTCGGCCCGGCTGAACCGGCGGGCCAGTGAAATCCGTGGCACCGCCGCAAGGTCGCCCACGGTTTTCAGCCCCAGCCGTTTCAACAGTAGCACGGTATCGCCGTTCAGCCGCAGGGCACGCACCGGCAGGGGGGCCATCCGGGCGGCCAGTTGGTCGGGCGGGCAGACTTCACGCACGCCGCCCAGTCGTGCCAGCGCCCAGGCGGCCCCATGCGTCGGCGCAGTGGCAAGGCTGGACGACAGACCAAGGGTCGACAGTTTCCCCTCGATCTCGCGCAGCATCGCCGGTTCGCCGCCCAGCAGGTGGTCCGATCCGGTGGTGTCGAGCACCAGCCCCGCCGCCCCATTTCCCGATATCCCGTCCACCGCCGTCCACGGGCACCAGCGCCGGGTCCAGAGCATCAGGCGGGCCAGTGCCGCCGTGTCGCCCGCCACGTCGGCGAATTCGATCCGGGCGTTGGGGCACAGGGCGCGCATGTCGACAACGCGGGCGCCGGGGTGGACTCCTTCGGCTTCGGCGGCGCGGTTGGTGGCGTGGATGACGGGGCCGTGCTGGCCTTCGACGGCCAGCGCGACGGGCAGGTCGTCGGGCAGCGGGTCGCCTTGGCGGGCGGCCCAGCGCAACCAGCGTTCCATCGCGAAACGCGGCAGGTGAATTGCAGTGATCCGGCGGGTCAGATGGTCTTTGTCGGTCGGCGGGGTAGGGGTGGTGCTGGTGTCCAGCCGTCCGGGGTGGGCGCTGTCGGGTCCGATGCCGGACCCGGCCCGCCAGATGGGGCGGGGCGTGCCGACGGGGCTGAAACTGTCAGGTTGATGTTCAAGCTTTTTGGCGACCCGTTCGCGGACCTTGGGTCGCAGCGCCGATTGCAGTGCCGCGATGGCCCGCGCGAGGTCGCCCGCGTCGGTGGGGGTGCGCAGTTCGGCGGGGCGAATGGGCAGGGGGGCCGCGATCTTCATCGCCGCCCCTGCGAATGTTTCGGCTTAGCCGACCTGCGCCTGTCCACCGCTATCGGGCAGGTCGACCCCGTGTTCCATGACCAGCTCACCGCCCGCATGATGCGCCACCCATTGCCCCGGCTGCTGCCAGCGGGCGCGAAACAGATCGGCCCGCCACATTGCCTGACCGGGGGCGCGTGGATCGTGCGGGTCGGCCGCCGCAGGCAGGGACGCGATGCGCCAGCGCAGGCGTGCCGCGCTTAGGCTGGCCGTCGCCGCCCGCCGGATCAGCCATGCGGGTACCCCATGCGCCTCGGCCCGCAAGGCCAGCCGTTTGGTCGCGGTAAAGTCGAGCCGGGCGGGATCGCCCCAAACCTCGCCGATGACACCGCCAAGGGCGGGGCAACCCAGCCCCTGTTCCATCGTCCACAGCACATCCGTGGCATTGCCCGCCTGCACGTGGATGATATTCAGCGGCACCGGGAATCCGGCCAGAAACGGCCGCCCTGCCTCGCGTCGCGACATCCGGTCTTGTATCCAAAGCAGGGGTTTGCTGCTTGTCCCGATATGCGCCAGCGCAAAACCCGTCGGGGCCCCGTCGACGCTGGTGTCCGCGAACACCTCGGCCAGCGTCGGTTGCTGCGCCTTGATGTCCGACATCGCCGCGTCCCGAAGGGCGCGTTGGTGCAGCAGGCGGGTCTGGCTGACGGGTGGGGGGCACTGCAAGGGCGACTCGTTTGGTTAAATGTTCCTGTTATGTTCTAGTCGGTCTGCGGCACATCGTCAAACCACTTGGCGTCCCGTTGCGTTGCGATGTCAGTTGCGCCAATCTGCGCAGCAAAGGGGAGGCGTCGATGCGTTTGGTTCTGCCGTTGTTGCTGATGTCGGGGATGGCGATGGCCGATGAACTGCCGCCGCCGATCACCGACGCCGACTACCTGCCGGTCGATCTGGCCGAGGCCCGATTGGGCCAGTTGCTGTTCTACGACCCCATCCTGTCAGGCAACCGCGAAGTCAGTTGTGCCACCTGCCACCATCCCGACTTCGGCACCGGCGACGGGCTGTCGCTGTCGATGGGCGACGGTGGCATCGGGTTCGGCCCCGAACGGGTCGCCGACCCGGCCAACCCGCCCGAACAGCGGATCCCGCGCAACGCCCAAGCCCTGTTCAATCTCGGGGCGCGCGAATTCACCGTCCTGTTCCACGATGGCCGGATCGAGGCCGACCCGGCCAAACCCGGCGGCCTGCGCAGCCCGATGGACGAGGACATGCTGGCCGGGTTCGCATCGCTGTTGTCCGCGCAGACCATGTTTCCGGTGCTAAGCCCTGACGAGATGGCCGGGCATTACACCGAAAGCGACGTATCGCGCGCAGTGCGGCAGGGGATCATCACCGGCCCAGGCGGAGCATGGGACATCATTGCCCGCCGCGTCGCCGCGATCCCGGCCTATGCGGCTGATTTCAAGGCCGTCTATCCGCAGATCACCGGGCCGGACGATATCGCGTTCACCGACATTTCGAACGCCATTGCCGTGTTCATGGCGCATGAATGGCGGTCAGATAACAGCCCGTTCGATGCCTTGCTGCGCGGACAGGGCGGGCTGGACGAAGATCAGACGCGGGGTATCGACCTGTTTTATGGCGACGGCGGCTGTTCGACCTGCCACTCTGGCCCGTTCCAGACCGACCACGGCTTTCACGCGATGGGTCTGCCCCCGATCGGCCCCGGCAAGGGGGCGCGGTTCGAGACGACCGTGCGCGACGAGGGGCGGTTTCGTGTCACCGGTAATCCGGCCGATATGTATGCCTTCCGCACGCCGTCCTTGCGCAACGTGACGCGCACCGGCCCGTGGGGGCACGGCGGCGCGTACGGCGATCTGGCGGCCTTTGTCGCCGCCCATGCCGATCCGGTGGCGGCGCTGGTGGGGTATGACCGCAGTCAGGTGATCCTTCCGGTGATGGACAAGGACGACTGGCGCGGGATGGATGACCCCACCGAAGTGGCGGCGATCGCGGCCAGCGTCGCCACGGCCCCGGTAGTGCTCAGTCCGCAGCAGGTTGCCGATCTGGTGGCGTTCCTGGGGGCGCTGAGCGAACCGCAGACCGAACGCCTTGGAGTGCCGGAAACGGTGCCCAGCGGGTTGGCGGTGGTGCGTCCCTGACAGGGCATCAGGGGGGGCTGGCAGCCCCCGTCGCGTGCCGCGACCCCCCCGCGGATATTTTTGGCCAAAAGAAGGGGCTAAGGTTTTTCGATGTTAAGGGCGGCGTTTGTGTCGGCCTGATGCTGGCTAATCGTACCATCGGGCCATGTCACGCGGATGTCGGCAGTATCGGCGTTGCCCAGCCCGAAATGCAGCGGCAGCGCCTGACCGCTGGCGTGGCCGCCGCCGAGCGTGTTTTGCTGGTCCTGTCCGTTCACCGTGACGACCGCGCCGATGGCATTGCGGTTGCCGCCCGGTTGCGCCAGCGACACGGCCAGCCAATGCCCGGTGTCGGGGGTGACGTTGCGATAAAGCTCCATCGGTGCGCGTCGGTTCATCACCACAAGATCCAGCCGCCCGTCGCCGTCGAAATCGGCCAGCCCCGCGCCGCGCGAACGGTTCGTTGAGCCGATCCCGGCCACATCGCCCCTTTCGGCAAATGTGCCGTCGGACTGCTGCATCAGCAGGTTGTTGGGGTCGTGGATGGCATTGGTCGGCATCTGGTCGACGTTGCCCTTGGCGATGAACAGATCGGCCCGCCCATCGTTGTCGATATCGCCGAACTGGGCATGCCAGCCGGTCGAGGGGCGGCCTTCGTCGCCCGTGTAGGGGCGCTGGGCATAGGTGCCGATGCCGTAAGGGGCGGGGGCATAGGTGCCGTCAGACGTCGCCAGTTGCAGCAGTTGGTCGCCCATCGAGGTCAACATGACCTCGTCCCGCCCATCGCCGTTCAGATCGCGCGACGCGATCCCCATGCCCCAGAGCGAGGTTTTGGCCCAGCCATCGGTTTCGTCAAGGAACCGCTGATCGCCGATATCCCACATCTGTTCGTAACCGCCGCGCACATAATATTGGCGGTCGTTCGAAATGCGCAGCGTCGGCCGACCACGGGCATCGTTGGCCGCGAGCATCGACAGGGCGCAAAAGCCGGGAGTCAGGGGCGTGGCGGTGTAACCATCACCGTCAGGACGCAGCAGCACGTTGGCATCGCATGCAAAGAACGGGCCGTCGGGGTTGGTGCGGTCGACGTAGTTGCCGATGGCCAGCGTCGGTTTGTCGTCTGCGTCCCACCATGCGGTGAACGCGGTGGTCCATGCGTCGCCTGCCGGGATACCCCACGCGGTAGTGGCGTCCGTAAAGGTGCAATCGCCGTTGCCGCGCAGCGTCACGTTGGGACCGATGCGCATGACGAACAGATCCATGTTCCCGTCCGCATCGACGTCAAGCGGGTAGGCCCCGGTGCTTTCGGTCAGGGCGGGCAGGGGGGCTGGGGTGAAATCGAAATCGCCATTGTTGATGAACAGCGCGGCAGGGTTCGCATTGCTAGCGGCAAAGATGTCGGGTAAAGTGTCGCCGTTGCAATCCATGACCGCGACTCCGCCGCCGACGAAATGTTCCCAGTCGCCCGCATATATCTGTTCGGGCAGGCGGGCCGACATGTCCTTGAATACTGGGTCGGCGGCGGCGGTGCTGGCAAGCAGGATCAAGGGCAGGGCGCGGATCATGGGTTGGCTCCAAAAGCGGCATCGGTGACGGCTGACAGGGCCAGTGCCGTCGCGCCCCGCGCCCAGACCAGATCTCCCCATGCGTGGATTTCAACCCGTGCGGGGGGGCGGCCATCGGTCAGGGCAAGAGCGCGCATTTCGGCCATCACCTCGTCGGCATAAAGGTATTCATAACGCATCCGTTCGCCCGACAGAATGATGAGTTCGGGATCGAAAATCTGCACCACATTGGACAGACCAACGGCCAGATAACGGCCCGCGCGGCGGAAAATGGTGCGCGCGGCCTCGTTGCCGGCCTGCGCCTGACCATAGAGGGTTTCCAGCATCGCCTGAGGGCTTTGCAGGTTGCGCAGGTTGCGACCCAGCGCGGTCGCGGCCTCGCGGGCCAGCGCGTAATCGGCAAGGTAAGCCTCAAGACAGCCGCGCCGCCCGCAGCGACACAAGGCGCCATCAAGTTGGACCTTGGTATGACCCAGTTCCAGCCCCATGCCACGTGTGCCGCGATAGAGCTGATTATTCAGAACCATGCCCATACCGACCCCGTGTTCGATAGTGACGACGGCGAAATCGGTCATCGCGCGGCCTGCGCCGAACCAAAGTTCGGCCAGCGTCAACATGTTGGAATCGTTGTCGACCAGCACGGGGATGCCGATGCGTGCCTCAAGTGCTGCTTTCAGTGGCACCTCGCGTTCGGCCAACAGGGGCGACCACGGCACCGTGCCAGTCTGATGGTCAACCAGACCCGAAAGGCCGATACCGATGGCAGCGATTTGGTCGCGGGGGTGCCCGGTGTCGGCCAGCAGAGCCGTCAGCAGGGCGTCGATTTCGTCGACCAGTTCGGCCAGCGTCTTGCGGGCCGATAGGGTGGTCAGGCTGGCGCTGGCGACGGTTTCACCGGCAAAATCTGTCAGTACGGCGGTGTGCAGTTCGTCCGACAGCTTGATCCCGATCACCAGCCGGTGGTCGGCCACCACTTCAAGCGCGACGGGGGGGCGGCCACGCCCGGCCTCACGCGCCAGTCCTTCGACCTCGCGCAGATAGCCTGCCGCGATCAGATCAGCGGTGAGCGCCGTGACCGATCCGGGGCTGACGCCAAGGGCACGGGTGACATCGGCGCGGGCGGCGCGTCCGCTGGCGCGGACGTGTTCGAAAATCTGTTGTCGCAAAGGCTTGGCCGTTGCTGCGGCTTGTGACAGCCTAGGGCCGCAACCGGCAGGCGCCGCCACCGATTCGCCCGATGATGGGCCAGACCCGTCCGGGCCACGTTTGACATACATAAGTTCAGCGTCCGAATTATTTATGCGGGTCGATAGGTGATTTTTGCCGTCTGAGTTGCACACTGCCTAATATAATTGCGTTAGCCCAGCTAAATTTTAGCGATTTTTAGCGGTTTGTAAAATTTTTATTTTGACAACCGAATTAATCATGGCATCACTGGGGCAGTCGGGTCGCGTGGCCCGCCGCCTGCATGTGTGCGGGCTGTCCAAACGGGAGGAAGACATGAACAAGGCAATTATCGCCGCCGCCATCGCCGCAGCAGGCTTTGGCAGCGCGGCATTCGCCGAAGGCGCGACCATCGGCGTATCCTGGGGTTCGTTTCAGGAAGAGCGCTGGAAAATCGACGAGGCCGCAATGAAGGCTGCGATCGAGGCTGCAGGCAACACTTACGTTTCGGCTGACGCCGAATCGTCGTCGGCCAAGCAGTTGACCGACGTCGAATCGCTGATTTCGCAGGGCGTCGATGTTCTGGTCATCAACGCATGGGACAAGGACGCGATTGGGCCGGCAGTCGAGGCTGCCGCCGCCGAAGGCATCCCGGTCGTCGGCTATGACCGTCTGATCGAAGACGACCGCACGTTCTATTTGACGTTCGACAACGTCGGCGTTGGCCGGATCATTGCAGAAAGCGTGATGGCCGTGCAGCCGACCGGCAATTACGCGATCATCAAGGGCGATCCGGGTGATCCGAACGCCGGGTTCCTGCTGCAAGGCATGATGGAAGTGATCGGCGACGCCGTCACCGCCGGGGATATCGTCATCGCGGGCGAAAGCTTTTCCGATGGCTGGAAACCCGAGAATGCCCAGAAGAACATGGAGCAGATCCTGACCGCTAACAACAACGACATCGCTGCCGTCCTGTCGCAGAACGACGGTATGGCCGGTGGCGTGGTCGCGGCGCTGTCGGCGCAAGGCCTTGTCATCCCGGTCGGTGGCCAGGACGGCGACCTTGCGGCGATCAACCGTGTCGCCCGTGGCACTCAGACCGTGTCGGTCTGGAAAGACAGCCGCGATCTCGGTAAGGCCGCAGGCGAAATTGCGTCGGCGCTGGCCAGCGGCACGGCGCTTGACGCCATCGAAGGTGCGACCACGTTCTCGGGTGGCGAAAAAGGGATCGAACTGAACGCGATCCTGCTCGACCCGACCCCGCTGACCCGCGACAACCTGAACGTTGCGATCGACGGTGGCCACATCACCAAGGAACAGGCCTGCGAAGGTGCCGTCGCTGGCGTCGTCGGTTGCGAATAACCTGACCTGACCTTGCGGCGCCGGTCCTTTCGGGATCGGCGTCGCATCCCTTTTCGATACGTTATTGGCGCATCCGTCATCGACTCCGACCGGTATTCCGGTGTCCGGGTCTGACGCCGCCCTCGTCATTGCAGGAGAGATCATGACCGATACCCCGCAGTCCCCGGCCCGCCTCGCCACTGGCCCGCAAAAATCCGGTTTCGCGCAGTTACTGCAAGCGACCGAGATCGATACCCGCCTGCTCGGCATGATCGGGGCGCTGGCGCTGATCTGGCTGGGTTTCGAGTTTTATTGCATTACATTTCTGGGCCGCGAATCGGTCCTTCTGGGTGCGGCAGCGGGCGATTCGACCGGCTTCCTGACCCCGCGCAACCTTTGGAACCTGTCGGTGCAGACCTCGTCGATCGGGATCATGGCAACCGGCATGGTGCTGGTTATCGTGACCCGCAACATCGACCTGTCGGTGGGGTCGATGATTGGCGTGATCGGCATGGCGATGGGCCTGTTGCAGGTGGAAATCCTGCCGCAATACGTCGGCCTTGGCCATTGGTCGATCTGGATCGTGACGGTCATCGCGGGCCTGATAATTGGAACGATCATCGGTGGCTTTCAGGGCTGGCTGATCGCCTATCGCGGCATCCCGTCGTTCATCGTGACGCTGGGCGGTTTGCTGATCTGGCGCGGCATGGCGTTTCTGGCGGCCAACGGGCGGACGATTTCACCAGTCGATTCAACATTCACCCTGCTGGGCGGCGGGCCCTATGGCACGATCGGTGCAACGGGGAGTTGGATCGTCGGCGCGGTGGCCTGCGCAGGTGTGTTCTGGCTGGTCTTGTCGGGGCGGCAATCACGCAAGAAACACGAATTCCCGCTGCGTCCGGTCTGGGCCGAAAGCCTGATGATTATTGTCGGCTGCGGCGCGATCCTGGGCACCGTGATGCTGTTCAACGCCTATCCCTGGCCCAAGGGGATCATTCGCGCCTACAGCACCGCCAATGGGCTGAACCTGACCGATGAGACGTTCATCAGCCACGGGTTCGCCTATCCGGTGCTGATCCTGCTGGGCGTGGCCATCGCGATGACCATCCTTGTCACGCGCACGCGCTTTGGCAGGTACGTTTTCGCCATCGGCGGCAATCCCGAGGCGGCGGCGCTGGCCGGTATCAATACCCGCTGGATGACAATGAAGATTTTCGCCCTCATGGGGATGCTGACGGCCATCGCCGCCGTCATCGCCTCGGCCCGCCTGAATTCGGCAACCAACGCGCTGGGCACGCTGGACGAGTTGTATGTGATCGCCGCGGCAGTGATCGGCGGCACGTCGCTGTCGGGTGGGGTGGGCAAGATTTACGGTGCAATCCTTGGTGCGCTGGTGATGCAAAGTCTGCAATCAGGGATGATCCTGATCGGGGTCGATTCATCGGTGCAGCGGATCGTCGTCGGCATCGTTCTGGTGTTCGCCGTCTACGTCGATACGATCTACAACAAGCGGATCAAATAGGGGATGGGCATGATGGACACGATGGACCGGGGCACACCGCTGGTCGAGCTGCGCGACATCTCGATTTCGTTCGGTGGGATCAAAGCGGTCGACCACGTGTCGGTCGATCTTTATCCCGGTGAGGTTGTGGGGCTACTGGGCCACAACGGCGCGGGTAAATCGACGCTCATCAAATGCCTGTCAGGGGCTTACAAGGCCGACGCAGGCGAGGTCTATATCGACGGTGAATTAGTCCAGATCGACAACCCCCGCGACGCCCGTGCGCAGAATATCGAAACGATCTATCAGACCTTGGCACTTGCCGATAACCTTGACGCCGCATCGAACCTGTTTCTGGGGCGCGAGATCGTCGGCAAGGGCGGGTTCCTTGACGACAGCCGGATGGAGGCCGAAACGCGCAAGATCATGGCGCGCCTGAACCCCAATTTCCGCAAATTCAACGTGCCGGTGTCGGCCCTGTCAGGGGGCCAGCGCCAATCGGTCGCCATCGCCCGCGCCGTCTATTTCAACGCGCGGATCCTGATCATGGATGAACCGACCGCCGCGCTGGGGCCGCAGGAAACCCAGATGGTCTCGGAATTGATCCAGGAACTGAAGGCGCAGGGCCTCGGCATCTTTCTAATCGAACACGACATCCACAACGTCATGCA
This sequence comes from Rhodobacterales bacterium, assembly GCA_038251315.1. Lineage (GTDB taxonomy): Bacteria > Pseudomonadota > Alphaproteobacteria > Rhodobacterales > Rhodobacteraceae > JBBKXP01. Next base: position 12,335 of record JBBSBK010000040.1, read on the forward strand.
GCTGTGCGACCGCGCGTCGGTCATGAAGAACGGCCAACTGGTCGGCACTGTCAAAGTCGATGAAGTTACCGACGAAGATATCCTTGGCATGATTATCCTTGGCAAAAATCCAGCGCATCTGGCGGCCTGACATGTTCATCGGGTTGGACTTAGGCACTTCGGCCCTCAAGGCTATCGTCATCGACGACGCGCAGACGGTGCTGGCCGAGGCGACCGCGCCGCTGACCGTCAGCCGACCGCATGATGGTTGGTCCGAACAGGACCCCACCGCATGGACATCGGCCGCATCGACGGTGCTGCGCCAGCTTGCGGCTGCGATTGATCTGTCGGGCCTGCGCGGGATCGGCCTGTCGGGGCATATGCACGGCGCAGTCCTGCTGGATGCTAATGACACGGTGCTGCGGCCCTGCATCCTGTGGAACGATACCCGCAGTCATGTCGAGGCGGCGGCCTTGGACACCGACCCGCAGTTTCGCGCCTTGACTGGCAACATCGTGTTTCCGGGTTTTACCGCGCCCAAGGTGGCATGGGTCAGCAAGCACGAGCCTGCCATCTTTGAAAAGATATCCAAGGTCCTGCTTCCCAAAGACTATTTGCGCCTTTGGCTGACCGGCGAATACGTCGCCGAAATGTCCGACGCCGCCGGGACAAGTTGGCTGAACGTCGCGACACGCGACTGGGACGATGGATTGCTGGCCGCCACAGGGCTGACCCGGGCGCAGATGCCGCGTCTGGTCGAAGGTTCGGCGGTATCGGGCGCAGTGCGCGACAAGCTGGCCATCGACTACGACCTGCCAAAAGGCGTCGTCGTCGCCGGTGGTGGCGGTGACAATGCGGCCAGCGCCGTAGGTGTCGGGGTGGTCAAATCGGGTCAGGCCTTCGTGTCGCTGGGCACGTCGGGCGTGCTGTTCGCCGCGTCGGACGCCTTTCAGCCTGATCCCGGATCGGCGGTGCATACGTTCTGCCATGCCCTGCCGGCGACATGGCACCAGATGGGCGTGATCCTTGCCGCCGCCGACGCGCTGAACTGGTTTGCCGGTGTCGCCGGGCAATCCGCGACTGCACTCACCACCGATTTGGGGCCACTTGTGGCGCCCGGCCGCACCGTTTTCCTGCCCTATCTGGGAGGTGAACGCACACCACACAATGATGCGCGGGTGCGCGGCGCGTTCCTGCACCTCGACCACACCAGCGACCGCACCGCCCTGACCCGCGCCGTGCTGGAAGGCGTCACCCACGCGATCCGCGACTGTTACGACGCGCTGACCTCGACCGGCACACGGATCGACCGGCTGATCGCAGTCGGCGGCGGGTCGAAATCGGATTACTGGGTGCAGGCCATCGCCACATCGCTGGGCATGCCCATCGACATCCCCGTCGCGGGCGATTTCGGCGGCGCGTTCGGCGCTGCCCGTCTGGGGATGATGGCCGCGACCGGGGCAGGGGCCGAGATTGCCACGCTGCCCGCCATTGCCCGCAGCATCGACCCCGTGCCGGGGCTATCGGATGCCTTTGCCGCCGCCCACACCCGGTACCGCACCAGTTACACCGCCATCAAGGATCTGTAGACCATGACCGACTTTTTCAAAGGCATCCCCGCGATCAAATACGAGGGTCCGCAATCGGACAACGATTTTGCCTTCCGTCACTACAACCCCGACGAGATGCTCATGGGCAAGGCGATGAAGGATCACCTGCGCTTTGCCGTCGCCTACTGGCATTCGTTCGCGTGGCAGGGCGGCGACCCGTTCGGTGGACAGACGTTCGACCGGCCTTGGTTTGCCGACGGGATGGATGCCGCCCGCCTCAAAGCCGATGCGGCGTTCGAGATGTTCCAGATCCTCGGCGTGCCGTATTTCTGCTTTCACGACGCCGACGTGCGCCCCGAAGGCAAGAATTTCGCCGAAAACCTGCACGGGCTTGAGGAAATCACCGACTATTTCGCGGGCAAGATGGAGTCGACCGGCGTCAAGCTGCTGTGGGGCACCGCCAATCTGTTCTCGCACCGCCGGTTCATGTCGGGGGCTGCGACCAACCCTGACCCGGACGTTTATGCGTTTTCTGCCGCCACAGTGAAATCCTGCATGGATGCGACGATGAAGCTGGGGGGCGAAAACTATGTCCTTTGGGGCGGGCGCGACGGCTATGAAACCCTGCTGAACACCGACCTGAAACGCGAACGCGCACAGGCCGGGCGGTTCCTGCAAATGGTGGTCGAGTACAAGCACAAGATGGGGTTCAAAGGCGCGATCCTGATTGAACCCAAACCGCAAGAGCCGTCCAAGCACCAATATGATTACGATGTGGCGACGGTTTACGGGTTCCTCAAGGATTTCGGGCTTGAGGGCGAGGTCAAGGTGAACATCGAACAGGGTCATGCCATTCTGGCAGGTCATTCGTTCGAACACGAACTTGCCCTGGCCCGATCGCTTGGCATCTTCGGGTCGATCGACATGAACAAGAACGATTATCAATCGGGCTGGGACACCGACCAGTTTCCGACCAACGTGCCGGAAATGGCGCTGGCCTATTACGAGGTGTTGCAGGCCGGCGGGTTCACCACCGGAGGCACCAATTTCGACGCCAAGGTGCGGCGGCAGTCACTGGACCCGGAGGACCTGATCTTGGCCCACGCGGGCGCCATGGATTGCTGCGCGGCGGGACTGAAGGCGGCAGCGGCGATGATGCAGGATGGCAAGCTGGAGGCGGCAAGGGACGCGCGGTATGCCGGATGGGAAACGTCGGATCTGCTGGGCATGGATCTTGGCGCGATCACTGACCGGGTGTTGAAGGACGGGATCAATCCTACGCCAAAATCGGGGCGGCAGGAGCGGCTGGAGAACCTCGTCAACCGGTACGTCTAGGTCGGGTTTCCCCGCCCTTGTGCCGGTTTCGGGCGCTGCCTAACCTGCCCAAAATGATAGCGGGGCGTTTCGGGTGATCGGCACGGTTTTCAAGTCCCTCGGGCGGCGTCACATGGACGTGACGCTGCGCACTGCCGGTGGCATGGTCGTGCGGATCGTCGAACGGCCGGGGCTGTGGATGACGCCTGCGGACCTTGCGGCGTTGACGGCAGCCCTGCGCACCATCGCGGCCAAGACCCTTGCGGCGGGCAAGCTGAGCTACGGCGTGTTTTCCGGCGACAAGACCCGGATGGCCGACACCATCATCACCCTCGTGCGCCGCGCCGACGGCATGCCTGTCGCCTTCAACGCGCTGGCGGTGATGCAAGTGGCCACCGCGCCGCAGCCGACCGAAGTGCTGCATCTGGGCCTCGTCATGGTAGACCCGGACGAACGAAGCAAAAGCCTGTCTTGGGTTCTATATGGCCTGACCTGCTTTCTGGTCTTCGTGCGCCACCAGTTCCGCCCGGTCTGGATATCCAACGTCACGCAGGTGCCTGCGGTGGTGGGGATGGTGTCGGAAATCTTTTCCGACATCTGGCCGCGCCCCGGTTCCGAACGGCGCACCCTGACCCATTTGCTGCTGGCGCGCCGGATCATGGAGGGGCAGCGGCACGTGTTCGGAGTAGGCCCCGAGGCCGGGTTCGACGAGGATCGGTTCGTCATTACCGACGCCTATACGGGCGGGTCCGATGACTTGAAAAAAACCTTTGACATGGCCGCGCACCATCGCGATGACCGTTACAACGCCTTTTGCCGCGATCGATTGAACTATGACCGGGGCGACGATGTGTTGCAGCTTGGCCGCCTCGATATGCCGGCGATCCGCAAGTATCTGGGCCGCGAGGTGCCCAAATCGGCACTGCTGGGCCTGCTGCTGACCGGTACGCTGGTGGCGCTGCGCCGATTGATCCTGCCAGTGGTGCATTGGGCTGACGGCAGCCGGCAATTCGGGTCGTTGCGCCCGCGCAAGGGTGCCCGCGATGTTTGATTATGCTGACATGACCCGGCGCAACATCGGCTTTGTGACTGCGGCCGAACAGACGGCGCTGCGGGGCGCCACCGTGTTCGTTTGCGGCACCGGCGGTATGGGCGGGGCCTGCATCATGGCGCTGGCGCGGATCGGCGTTGGCCATCTTATCATCGCCGATATCGACCATTTCGAGGTCAGCAACCTGAACCGGCAGGTGTTCGCATTCGCCGACACCATCGGGCACCACAAGGCCGAGGCGACGGCAGAGGTCTGCGCGCGGATCAACCCCGACATGGTCGTGACGGTCTGGCATGATGACTGGGTCGATCTCGTCGATGAGGCCATCAACACGGCGACAGTCGTGGTCAACGGCACCGACGATCTGGGCGCGTCGCTGCTGCTGTATCGGCGCGCGCGGGCCTTGGGCAAATCGGTGATCGACGCCTATGCGTCGCCGCTGCCGTCGATCTACGTGACCGCTCCGGGCGATCCTGCGCACGAGGTGCGGATGGGCTACCCGACCGTCGGCACTGATTGGGACAAACTTACCGACGACCAGCGGGCAGCGGCGTTTCTGGCCGAGGCAACGCATGTGGTCATCCACTCATCGGCCCGCCAGTACATCGACATGGAGCTTGTCGGCGATGTGGTCGCGGGCAAACGCAGCCGGATGTCGTTCGCGCCGATGGTCATCACCACGGGACAGTTGATGGCCTACGAGGTCGTTAACGCGGTATTGGGACGGCCACGCGGGGCCGACAACCGGGGCTGGTTCTTCGATCCCTACCGGGGAAGGGTCGAACGGCCCCGTCCCGCGTGGATCGCAGCGTTGGTGCGCCCGGTTGTGCACCGGTTTCTGCGGCGGCTGACCGCGTGATCGCCGCAGCGCCTGCTCTGACCGACGTCTTTCTGTCGCTGGCCGCGCTTGTCGGCCTTGGGGTGCTGCACCACACGATCACCAGCCGCGACCCCGACGATCCGATCAACCGGCGATTCCTGTTCGGAATTCGGGTGACGATATTGCTGTTTGCAGGGCGCGCACTGGTCGTGCTGACCGGGGGTACGGGGTTTCGTGCGCTGGTGATGCTGGCTGCGGCGCTGATCCCGCTTGCAGTGATCCTGCTGGCCGAGGGATTGCTGCGCCGTCACGCCCATCCGGCCATCAAGCTGGGGATGGCGGCAGGGACAGTGGCGTTCACTTTGCTGGCGTTTGCCCCAGTCAGTCTGGTTGGCACGGGGTGGGTCTGGGGCCTGCTGGCGTTTCAGGTCGCCGCGTTCAGTGCCGCAGGCTGGATGATCGCGGCACGAGACAGCGCGTCGCTGGCACACGCGGAAAACCGAATGGCAGTGCGACTTGGACTTTCGTTGATCCTGCTGATTCCGCTGGCGGCGGCGGATTTCCTGATGGTGGAGGTGGGATTGCCGATACAGGTATCGCCGCTCGCCGTGCTGTTCCTGTGCTGGCTGGCGATTTCGCTGGGGCGGGCGCAAACGGGCGGCACCGCGCTGGTCATGTTTTGCGTCGTCGTTCTGGCGGCGGTGCTGGCGGGTGGGTTGATTGCGGTTCTGGCGGGATTTGACCGCGGGGGCGTTGTTCAGGTGCTTGCGATCTGTCTTGCGGCGATGCTGGCGGCGACGATATTCAACGATGCCAGTACCCTGCGGTCCGAAGTGCGCAGCCTGTCGCTGTTGGGTTACCTTGCCGCCGGGGCCGAAGATCTGGTCGATTTCCTGCGCGGATTGCAGGCGCATCCGCTCGTTGAAGGCGCGGTTCTGGTCGATGCGGCGGCGCTGGCGGATCTGGACGGGGCCGTGCTGGTCCGTGTGTTCAAGGCTGCCCCGGTGTTGCGCCGTGCGGTACCGCCCAACCTTGGCGAGGCCGAGGATGACCACATCGCGCACCTGTTCGATCGTTATGCTGCGACCCACATCATTCTGGCCCGCCATGACCCGCTGTTGCTGGTGGCGCTGTCGTTGCCGGGTCTGGCGGCTTCGCCGGTGGCGGAAATGGAGTTGCAGGCGGTCCAGCGGATGGCGGTCCTGATGCAGAGGGCCGGATGATGGATGGCGCGACATTGGAGCGAATGGTGGCGCGGGCGGCCTTGGCACCGACCGTTCACAATACCCAGCCAGCGCGGTGGCGGCGCGAAGGCGACAGATTGCTGCTGGCCTTCGATCTGTCGGTGGGGCTGACGGTTGGCGATCCGACCGGCGCCGATGCGGGCCTGTCCTGCGGCGCGGTGGCCGAGGCGATGGTGCTGGCGCTGTCCGCCAAGGGGATCGGCGCCAGGGTCGACGATCTTTGGCTGGCCGACGACTGCGCTACATGGCCGGGGCATCGGTTGGCGGCGCGGTTGACGCTGGCGCCGGGGGGGCAGGTGGATGGGCTGCACGCACAGCTCGAAAATCGGTTCACCTTTCGCGGCGCCTTCGAGGCCGCTCCGATCAGCCTGTTTGGCTGGACCCGTGTGGATGCCGCCCTGGTACTGGATGGTCCCGGCAAGGCATGGCTGGCGGATCGCAACGATTGGGCGGCGTTGCAGATCATGCGGGTGCGGGGCTTTCGGCGCGAGCTTTTGTCGTGGATGCGCCTGTCACCGCGACATCGTCGCTACGGCGATGACGGGCTGAACCGGGCGGCGATGCGGATGTCGGGGGCTGAGGCGTTCGCGGCGCGGTTCGCGCTCGGACCGCTTTGGGGTGCCCTGGATCTGTTGAGCCTTACAAAAGGGCTGACGGGTGAAGCTGCGGTGACGCAGACGGCCGCCGTCATCGCCTGCTTTCACCGCCCTGCGGACGAAAGCCCGGTTTCGTCGGGCCGCGCCTATCTGCGCATGGGGCTTGAGGCGGCGGGATTGGGCATGGCGGGCTGGCCGATGGCAGCGCTGTCGGATCATCCCGTGACGCGGGCAGAGGTCTGCGACAGGTTCGGGGTCGGAGCGGATCGCCGATTGGTGCAGGTGATCCGATTTGGCGTACCGACCGGGCCGATGCCGCCCCGTGCCCGACGCCCGATCAGCGAGGTTCTGCTTTAGCCCCTTGGCAGCCAAGAAGAATTGGACCAAGGCACCACTATCTGCTCGGCTCAAGGGTGCGGGGCGCCGAAACGCCCCGCACCCTTCTTCTAGTTCAGGTCCGATTCGTATTCGGTGGCCAGTTCCGCATTGGCATCGGTGACGGCAGACCGTAGCGATGCCAGCATCGCGGCACCCCCGTCAACGTTGGAATCAAACCACGCATAGACGGGTTCGGCCGCAGCCGCAAAGGCCGCCTTTTCCTCGGCCGTGGGGACGTAGAGATTACCGCCCCCGGCGACGAATGCCGCATAAGCCTCGATCGACTTGCGTTTCGGGCTGGCAAAGGTCGCCTGCTGCAAGGCACTGAACCCGTCGACGACGACGCGGCGCATGTCCTCGGGCATCGCCATAAAGGTGTCGTTGCTCATCCACCAGAAGGCCCCCATATAGCTGTGCCGATCCAGCGTCAGATACTGCAGGCCGGCATCGGGAAACTTCATGCCCATGATGTCGGTGATGCCGTTGGCGGTGCCATCGACAACGCCGGTCTGCAAGGATGTGAACAGTTCGGGCCACGGAATCGGGGTCGGGCTGGCACCCAGCGCGGTGGTCAGTTCCTGCGGCAGATCGGCAGGCACGGTGCGCAGTTTCAGCCCGGCCAGATCGGCGGGGGTGCGCACGACCCGTTCGGTGTTGGCGAACGACCGCCAGCCGCCGGTGTTGCCGATGGTCATCAGGCGGATCTTGTCGCCCGAGGTTTCCAGCGCGGCGCTGCGCATTTCGCGCAGGAACGGACCGGACAGAACCGCCTCGGCGACGCGGTCATCGCTCATCAGGTAGGGCAGGTCGAGCACCTGAATGTAGGGGAAGATCGACGCAGCCCCGCCCGAAGTCGAGATATAAACGTCGATGGTGCCTTCGGCGACGGCCTGCAGGCATTCTTCGCCGGTCGCGCACAACTGCGTGCCCATGAAGATTTCGACGGCGATGGCGCCGTTGCTGGCCGCCTCGACGTAGTCCTTGAACACGACAAGACCGTCATAATCCTCGTCGGCTTCGTTGCTGTTGGCGGTGGCGCGGATCGTATATTCCGCCTCGGCCGACGCAAAATGCGCCGTCCCGGCCAGTAATGCGGCTGCCAGTGCCGCCGTTGTGAGACCCTTGAGCATGGTAATCCTCCCTAAGCTGTTGGTCGTTATGGGGCGGTGGCCCCGGTTACTGCACGAACCCGGTCAAGCGTGGGATCGTCATCGAAATGAAGGGGAAGTAGGTGATGAGAAAGATCACGACTACCTCGACGGCAAGAAACGGCAGGATTGCGCGGACGATGGATTCGACCTTTTCGCCCGACACGCCCGAGGCAACGAACAACACAAGCCCCATCGGCGGCGTCGCCAAGCCCACCGTCAGGTTGACCGACATGATCATCGCAAAATGGACCGGATGCACCCCTAATTCCACGAAAATCGGCCCCAAAATTGGCCCCAGAATGATGATTGCCGGCCCTGCGTCAAGGAACATGCCGACGACGAACAGCAGGATGTTGATGAGGAACAGCAGGATCAGCGGGTTTTCGGAAAGGCCCAGAATGGCGTCGGTCAGGATTTGCGGCGCATAAGACAGCGACACCACCGTCTTGAACGCCACCGCCGCGCCGACCAGTAGCAACACGGCTGATGTGGCAAGGGCCGAGCGCGATAATACTCCTGCCAGATCGGAGAATTTCAGCGACCGCAGAACGAAAAAGCTGATGATCAGGGCATAGGCGACGGCGACCGCGCTCGCCTCGGTCGGGGTCGACACACCGATCAGGATGCCGCCAAGGATGATGATGGGCGTTTGCAGTGGTGCCACCGCCTTTTTCGCGATCAGGCGGAAATCGGCGCTGACCTGGGTGCGCATCCACAGCATGAACCCGTGCGCGACGATCAGGAAGATGGCAAACAGGCCCCAGCCCAATGTTGCTGACATCGCGTCGGGTCGGAAAAAGGCGCTAAAACCGTAAAGAAGCCCCGCAAAATTGATCCGGATCAGCACGAAACTGACCCAAAACTCCAGCGTGCTGATAGTCTGGCCCTTGTGGACGATCCGTTCGGCCTTGGGCAGGTCATACTTGTCGGCCAACAGCCGCACCGTCAGCATAAGACCGACGCCGATCAGGATGCCGGGGACGATCCCCGCAAGAAACAGCGCGGCGACGCTTTCGCCCATCACGTAGGCGTAGATGATCATGATGCCGGACGGCGGGATGATCGGCCCGATCACCGACGACGCTGCCGTGATCGCAGCGGCGAAACGACGGGTATAGCCGTTCTTTTCCATTGCCGGGATCAGGGTGGACCCAAGCGCCGACACATCGGCGACGGCAGACCCGGACATGCCTGCGAACAGGAATGACGACAGGATGTTCACATGCGCCAGACCACCGCGCAGATGGCCCAGGATCGCCTGGGAAAAATCGACCAGCCGGGTGGTGATCCCACCCCGGTTCATGATCTCGCCCGCCAGCATGAAAAACGGCAGGGCCATCAGCGGAAAGCTGTCCATGCCGTTATAGACGTTGCGATACAGCACCGCGATGTCGCGTTCCTGCCCTGTCGCGATCAGCAAGGCACCGGGGGCGGCCAGCAGGGCAAAGAACACCGGCAGACCGATCATGATAAGGACAAGGAACAGCGGCAGGAACCAGATCAACATGTCATTCGGCCCTTATCAATTCGGCCGAGGACAGCGAATTGAGATCTTCGCCGCGCCCCAGCAGGGTGATGACCTGGCGCAGCACCAGTTCGACGTTGACGAAGATCAGCAGAGCAATTCCGACGGCCAACGACCCGTAAGCCCAGTTCAGCTTGAAGCGGATCCTCTCGCCCCCGATCCAGTCGAGCGGCAAACGCAGGGCGGGGCTGTTGCCGTTACCGGACAGCGAAAAGACGTGGTTATAGATGCCGCGATCCAGCATCACGACCAACACCCAAAGCGAGATGCCCAGCAGGGCCAGCGTAAACACCGCCGACACGGTGCGCGGCAGGGCGCGTTCCAGCATGTCGATCGACACGAAGCCACCGCGCCGATAGGCCGTTGGCGCCATCAGCCCGGTCAGCCACAGCATCCCGAAACGCGCGCCTTCTTCGGTCCAGTTCGGGGCGGCGTCAAAGCCATAACGCAGGATCACCTGCCCGAGGATGAAACAGACCATCAGCACGAGCAGGCCCATCGCCAGCCAGCGGCCAATCATCAACACAAACGTGTTGAAACGCTCCAGCGGCCACAAGACCGCGAATAACAAGGCCAAGACGACCTCCTCCCCAGATCGGGCCGTTGCCGGCCCTTATTTGCACCGGGATCTTAGGCCCCGTTTGCGAAATTTCCGTAATCGCCACCATGAAACACCAGCGGCAGCCCGGCGCGGTGATGCGCGCGGGTGACCCGGCCGATGACGATGTCGTGGTCGCCCGCCTCGTGGGCGGCCTCAAAGTTGCATTCGAACGTGGCCAGCGCGCCGGTAATCAGCGGTACTCCGGCGTGCGACGGCGTCCAGTCCAGCCCGTCAAAGGCGGTTTTTGACCGGATGAACCCGTCGCAAACGTGGCGTTGGTCCGAGGCCAGAACGTGAATCGCGAAACGCGGGGCGCGGGCAAAATGTTCGAACCGGTGCGAGCTGCGCGATGGCGACCACAGCACCAGCGGCGGGTCGAGCGAGACGGACGCGAAACTGTTGGCAGTGATCCCCATCGGCCCCTCGGGCGTCATCGTTGTGATGATGGTCACGCCGGTCGGATAGGCCCCAAGGGCGGCGCGAAACGCGATGGCGTCGGTGTCGGGGGTAAACGTGCTGTTCATGTGCTGATCCTCTGGCATCACGCCACCTCGTGTCCAAGGGCGGCTGTCAGCAGAGCGAACCATGTCTGGCGGTCCATGTCCACGCTGAACGCTTGCGACAAGGCTTTGATGCGCTTGATGTTATTGGTCCCCATCACGGGGACGATATTGGCCGGATGGGCCAGCAGCCACGCCACAGCGACGGCGGCGATATCGGTGCCGCTGGCGTGGGCGATTTTCGTCAGTTCGCCGTAAACCCGCCCACCGTCGTCCATCAGCGATCCGCCGCCCAAGGGCGACCACGCCATGATTGGCTGGCCGTGCTGCTGGTGAAACGCGAGATCGCCGTTGCTGAACCCCTCGTGCGCCGCAAGGCTCAATTCGATCTGGTTGGTGGCCAATCGGGTTTTCATCGCCGATTGCAGCAACGTCCAGTCATAGGGCTTGAAATTTGATACACCGACGGCGCGCGCCTTGCCCGACTGCACCAGCTCGTCCAGCGCCGCGCCGGTTTCAAGGTGGTCCATCAGCGGGTCGGGGCGGTGGATCAGCAGCAAGTCGATCCGGTCGGTTTTCATCAGCTTCAAGGACGCTTCGACCGACGCCATGATATGTGCGCGGCTGGTGTCATAGTGTTTCACTGTTGCCGCACCATGCCGGCCGGCAGGCGCGACGATCCCGCATTTCGTCACGATCTCGATCTTGTTACGCAGGGCCGGGGTCAGGGCCGAGCCCATAATTTCCTCGGCCGTGTAGCCGCCATAGATGTCGGCCTGATCCATCGTCGTGATGCCCTGATCAAGGCAGGCGTCGATCTTGGCCGCGATATGTGCGGGGGTCGTGTCAGTGTCATCACCCAGCCGCCACATCCCATAAACGATGCGGCTGATGCTTAACCCTTTGGCGATGGCAATCCGTTGCATCAGTGGCGTTCTCCGGTGCCCAAAGGGGTTGCCGGGGTGTCGGCGGGGACGCGGCCATAGGCGTGGGGCAGCGAACAGGTGTTCAGGTGCGGCATGACGCGCCTGCCGAAATGGCGGGCCTCGTCGATATGCGGATAGCCGGAGAAAATGAAAGCGCGGATGCCCATTTTACGGTAATTTTCGATTTCGGTCATGACCTGATCCGTCGATCCGACCAGTGCGGCGCCACAGCCCGACCGGGCGCGACCGATGCCCGTCCAGAGATGCGGTTCAATATAACCGAACTTATCGGCTAATTCCCTCGCCTTTGCCTGATGTGCGACGCCCAGACTGATACTGTCATGCGCCCGGTCACGGATCACCTTGCCGTACTCATCGTCCAGCTTGCTGACCAGATGTTCGGCGTAGCCCTTGGCCTCGGCCTCGGTGTCGCGCACGATCATGTGGACGCGCAGGCCGTAATCCAGCGTGCGCCCGTGGGCTGCGGCGCGGGCATGGACGTCCTTCATCCGCTGCGCCAACTGGTCTTTCGGTTCGGGCCACATCAGATAAACGTCGCATTGTGCGCCGCAAAGTTCCAAGGCGTCAGGCGAGTAGCCGCCGAAATAAAGCAGCGGACCGCCCTTCTGCTGATAGGGTTTGGCGGGGTCGGTGGGGACGCCTGCGAATTGATAAACCTCGCCGTCGTAATCGATCGTATCGCGGGTCCATGCTTGGCGCAGGATCTCGACGACCTCGTGCGAGCGCTGATAGCGGTATTTGCTGTCGGCCACTTCGCCCGGAAAATCGCTGCTGATGACGTTCAGGGTCAGCCGACCCCGCAGCATGTGATCAAGAGTGGCGATGGTGCGGGCCAGCATGATCGGTTGCATCTCGCCACAGCGGATCGCGGCGAGGAAATTGATCTTTTCAGTTAGCGGGGCCATGCCTGCGACGAACGACAGGGTATCTTGGCCAACCTGATATGATGAGGGCGCGAGGATGTTGCGAAACCCCTGCTTTTCAGCCTCTTGCACGATGTCCTTGCAGTGATCCCAGCTTGATCGCAACGCGCCATCCGGTACGCCCAGATAGGCATAATCGTCCGAACACAGGGCCGAAAACCACGATACTTCGACCGCGTCCAGATCGGCACTGGTGATCGGAACGACGGTGTCGGTTGCGGTCATCGATTCTCCTCCCAAAGCGTCGATTTGTACTTGCCTAGCAGTTTCATTAATGTGCATCAATAGTATATCAATTTTCCGTGCCAAGGGGGAAGGCGCGATGGAAACCGCGCATGGCGGGTTACCGAAATATATCCAGATCACTGAAATGCTGATCCGCCGGATCGCCGCCGGGCAGTTGGCTGACGGTGTGCGCCTGCCGCCTGAACGCGACATGGCGGTGGACCTTGGCATATCGGTCGGCACACTGCGCAAGGCGTTGGCAGATCTGTCCGACAAGCGGTTGCTGGAACGGGTGCAGGGGTCGGGGAACTACGTGCGGGCGCGGGCGGATGTGGCCAGCGTCTATGCGTTCTTCCGGCTGGAAAAGGTTGGCGGTGGTGGGTTGCCCACGGCGCAGGTGCTGACGGTCGACAGACTGGCGAAACCCGCCGATGCGCCGGAGTTCGGGCCGTCAGCGCAAGGGCATCGCATCAGGCGGTTGCGGCGGTTGGACGACACGGTCGTCGCCCTCGAAGAAATCTGGCTGGACGGGAGTTACCGCGACTTTGTGGCGTCGGACCTTTCGGAATCCCTTTATCTGTTTTATCGGCGCGAACTGGGTCTGGTGATCGGGTGGATCGAGGATCAGATCGGGGTGGCAGCGGCGCCGGAATGGGCTCCGGCGGCTTTTTCGATGGCTGCGGGGGCGGCGGCAGGATTTATCGAACGGGTCAGTTGGTCGCAAACCGGCGACCGCGTGGAATATTCACGCACTTGGTTCGATCATGACAAGGCGCGATACGTGTCGCGGTTAGGCAAAGGCTGAAAAGTGAAAAAAGTAAACTATGGGCTGATCGGCTGCGGCATGATGGGCCATGAACACATTCGCAATATCGGCCTTTTGCCGGGTGCGCGAATCGTCGTGGTGTTCGATCCGATGGCCGAACTGGCCGAGGCCGCAGCACAAGAGGCCGGGGGCGCGGTGATTGCCTCGACGCTCGCCGATCTGCTGGCACATCCCGACCTTGACGCGCTTGTCATCGTCAGCCCGAACTATTTCCATGTCCCGCAACTGACCGAGATCGCGGCGACGCGGCCCCTGCCGGTTCTGGTGGAAAAGCCGCTTTATACCGACCCGTCACAGGCCGCGTGGGCCGCTGATTTCGCCAAAACCTATCCCGCGCCGGTCTGGGTGGCGATGGAATACCGCTACATGCCGCCCATAGCCGCCTTGCTGTCCGAAGCGCAGGCAACCACGGGCGGGGTACGGATGCTGACCATCCGCGAACACCGGTTTCCGTTTTTGCGCAAAGTCGGCGACTGGAACCGGTTCAACGCCAACACCGGCGGTACGCTGGTTGAAAAATGCTGCCATTTCTTCGACCTTATGCGCCTTGTCATGCAGTCAGACCCGGTGCGCGTCATGGCCAGCGGCGGGCAAGCGGTGAACCACAAGGACGAGGTTTACGACGGCAAGCCATCCGACGTCTGGGACCACGCCTATGTCATCGTTGATTTTGCTAACGGGTCCAAGGCGATGCTGGAACTGTGCATGTTCGCCGAAGGGTCGCGCTATCAGGAAGAGGTCTGCGCCGTTGGCCCCTTGGGCAAGATCGAGGCGCTGGTACCCGGACCGGGCAGGTTCTGGCCGCCGCACCTGGGTGAGCCGCCCGAGGCGCAACTGATCCTCAGCCCGCGCCACCCCAAGGGCGAGGTTGTGCGCGAGATTGCGGTCGATCCGGCGTTGCTGGCGGCGGGCGACCACAACGGGGCGACGTTTTATCAACATCAGGCGTTCAATGCTGTGGTGCGGGGGGACGGCTTGCCGCAGGTCAGCGTGACCGATGGCGCATGGGCTGTCCGCATCGGGTTGGCGGCGCAGGAATCCGCACGCAGCGGGCAGTCGGTGACGCTCTGATCTGGTGAACCCCGTTCGGGGGCGTTAGGCTTTTCACGAAATGGGGGAAATCATGGCGCAGACCTGCAGAATGGGTGTCGATATTGGCGGTACATTCACCGATGTGGTGCTTGAGGTGGGCGAGAAATTGTTTTCCACCAAGGTTTTGACCACCAACGCTGCGCCGGAAAATGCGATCATCGACGGCATGGCGCAGGTTTGCGTCAAGGCCGGAATTGCGCCCGGTGCCATCACTCAGATTATCCACGGCACGACCCTTGCCACCAATGCACTGATCGAACGACGCGGGGCAAAGACCGCGCTGATAACCACCCAAGGGTTCCGCGACGTGATCGAAATGCGGACCGAAAGCCGGTTCGAACAATACGATCTGAACCTGACCCTGCCGGAACCTCTGTTGCCCCGCCAGATGCGCTATACCGTGGCCGAACGCATTGATGCCAAAGGCAATATCCTGATTCCTCTGGACCGCGCCGAAGTCGAAGCGGTCGTCGATCAGATCGCCGCAGCAGGATATGAAAGCGTTGCCGTCGGCACGCTCCATTCCTACCTCAACGATGCCCATGAACGCCTGATCGGCACGGTTTTAGCCGAACGTCTGCCGCATGTCATGGTATCGCTGTCCTGCGAGGTCAGCCCGCAGATGCGCGAATACGAACGCTTCAACACTGTCGTCGCCAACGCCTATATCAAGCCGCTGATGAAATCCTATCTGGGTCGGTTGGCCGGGCGATTGGAGGGCGAGGGCATCACCTGTCCGATCTTCCTGATGCATTCCGGGGGCGGCATTATTTCGCTGGAAAGTGCGGCGGAATTTCCGGTGCGGCTCGTCGAATCCGGTCCTGCCGGGGGCGCGGTTTTCGCCGCCAATATCGCCGCTCGCTATGGGCTGGACAAGGTGCTGTCGTTCGACATGGGCGGCACGACGGCCAAGATTTGCCTGATCAAGAACCAGACGCCGAAAACGTCCCGCGTGTTCGAGGTCGCCCGCACCACGCGGTTTAAAAAGGGGTCAGGCATGCCGATTTCGATTCCGGTGATCGATATGGTCGAGATCGGCGCGGGCGGCGGATCGTTAGCCCACGTCGATGCGATGCGCCAGATCAGGGTCGGGCCGGAATCGGCGGGGTCTGAACCCGGTCCGGCCTGTTACAGGCGCGGCGGGGAACGCCCCGCAGTAACTGACGCTGATCTGGTGCTTGGCAGGCTTGACGCCGACAATTTCGCGGGCGGGACGATGCGGCTAGATGGGGCGGCGTCGGCAGCGGCGCTGGGCAAACATCTGGGCGAGGTGCTGGACATGGACGCGACGACTGCGGCCTTTGGTTTGGCCGAGGTCGTCGATGAAAACATGGCCAACGCCGCCCGCGTGCATGCGGTCGAGAACGGCGAGGATCTGGCCGGTTACACGATGATCGCGTTTGGCGGCGCTGCCCCCCTGCACGCGGGGCGCCTGTGCGAAAAGCTCGGCATCGACCGCCTGCTGGTGCCGCCGGGGGCCGGGGTCGGGTCGGCCATCGGGTTCCTGCGCGCGCCGTTCAGTTTTGAGGCGAACCGGTCGGATTACATGAAACTGTCGGGGTTCGATGCGACCGCGATCAAAGGTTTACTGGCCGATCTGCAGGTTGAGGCGACGGCTTTCGTGCGCACCTGCGACGCCGATGCCGAAATTCTGTCCGAGTTCAAAGTCTATATGCGTTACACTGGCCAAGGCTGGGAAATCCCCATCGTACTGACCGCCGATCAGGCGATGAACCCGGAAGCGGACACCTTCGAGGCGCTGTTCGCGGCTGA
>JBBSBK010000041.1:0-27152 GCA_038251315.1 Rhodobacterales bacterium
AAACCTTGGGCGTCAGCCCGTCGATCAGGACGTTCAGGTTCAGGCTGAACCGGATTTCCAGATCGGAATTGCGAAACAGCATGCCCATCAGCATGTCCGGTTCGACGGTGCGCGAACGCGGCTCCAGCACGATGCGCACGTCATCAGCGGATTCGTCGCGCACGTCGGCCAGCAGCGGCACCTTTTTCAGCTGGATCACCTCGGCCAGTTTTTCGATCAGTTTGGATTTCTGCACCTGATAGGGAATTTCGGTGACGACGATCTGCCACTGGCCACGGCCCAGATCCTCGATTTCATAGCGCGCCCGCAGGCGGAACGATCCGCGGCCGGTGCGATAGCTTTCGGCGATGCTGTCGGGCGGTTCGACGATGATGCCGCCGGTGGGGAAATCGGGGCCGGGAACGTATTGCAGCAGGGTGTCGTCGCGGGCATCGGGCGTCTTGATGAGGTGCAGGCAGGCGTCGATCAATTCGTGCAGGTTGTGCGGCGGAATGTTCGTCGCCATGCCGACGGCGATGCCGCTGGCGCCGTTGGCAAGGATGTTGGGGAACGCGGCAGGCAGGACGATGGGTTCCTGCAAGCGGCCATCGTAGTTGGGGCGAAAATCGACGGCGTCTTCGTCCAGCCCTTCCAGCAGCGCCTCGGACGCGGCGGTCAACCTCGCCTCGGTATAGCGGCTTGCGGCGGGGTTATCGCCGTCGATGTTACCGAAATTTCCCTGCCCGTTGACCAGCGGGTAACGGACGTTGAAATCCTGCGCCAGGCGCGCCATCGCGTCGTAGATCGCCATGTCGCCATGCGGGTGGAAATCGCCCATCGTGTCGCCGGAAATCTTGGCCGATTTCAGGAAACCGCCGGTGGACGACAGGCGCAGGCGGTTCATCGCATAAAGGATGCGGCGATGCACCGGTTTCAGCCCGTCGCGGGCATCGGGCAAGGCACGGTTCATGATCGTGGACAGCGCATAGGTCAGATAGCGGTCGCCGATCGCGCGGCGCAGCGTTTCGGTGAATTCAAGCGGGCCTGCGGAGCCCGTATCTGGTGGCGTATCGGGGGGCGTGTCGGTCATACCCGGTGTCTAACGGGTCGAGTCCGGCTGATCCAGTAGCGATCGGCAGGGCGCAGGCAACGCGACGGTAGAAGGAGCCAAGGGCGTCCCGGATCGTCAGACCCTTGCCAAAGTGAAGTGGTCGTCGAGGGGCAGTGTGTTCGTCGTCGCTTGATCGGGAAAACGATTGTTGCCCGTTTGCAAACAGCCTTGCCGCATGGATTGTCCCACATGCGGCGAGCGGCTGCGTTTTCCCCCTGCCGCTAGCGGTCAATTCCAGCTAAGATGGCGCTTACTGATCGACAAACCGCCGGGGGGCGACTGTGACAAAGTTTATCGTGCTGAGTTTCGCGTTCATGGGATTGGCGTTCTACGTCATGTCCGGCGGGTCCGATTTTGTGCCCGAGTCCCGCACCCAAATGGTCCAAGCCGCCGCTGCATCGGAACCGACTGTTCTGACAGGTGCGACAATCGACGCGGCGAAGGTTGACGAGGTCAGCCGGGCAGAGGTTGATCTGACTCGCGCCTCGCTCGACCTGCCCAAAACGGTTGTCCAACCTGCTGTCACCAGGCCCGTTGCCGCCAATCCGCTGGTCGAACCCGTCGCGGTTAGCGAACCTACGGAGATAACCGACCCTGCCGCCGCCCCCGCCGAACCTGATCTGCGGGTCGTCACGGGCAGCCTTGTCAACATGCGCGACGGCCCCGGCACCGAATTCGGGGTCGTTACCAAGGTGGCGGGCGGCACCTTGGCCGAAGTGATCGAGGTCGACCTGACCGGCTGGGCCCGAATCCGGCTGGTTGACACCGAGCAGACCGGGTGGATGGCCGAACGGCTGCTTGCGGGCGGCTGATCCTTGCAGGTGCCCCCGGAACGGGCCAAAAGACGGGCATGAAATCCATCCTTATCACCGGCTGTTCGTCGGGCATTGGCTATGACGCGGCACTTGGTCTGCGGGCGTCTGGCTGGCGGGTATTCGCCAGTTGCCGCACGCAATACGACTGCGACAAACTGATCGCTGAAGGGTTCGACAGCCCGCTGCTTGATTATACCGCGCCCGACACGATGGGACAGGCGCTGGCGCAGGTGCTGGCTGCGACCGGTGGCACGCTGGATGCCCTGTTCAACAACGGCGCATTTGCCTGCCCCGGCGCGGTCGAGGATTTGCCTGTCGATGCCTTGCGGGCGATCTTTGAAACCAACCTGTTCGGCTATCACGCGCTGACCCGCATGGTGATCCCGGTGATGCGGGCGCAAGGCCACGGGCGGATCGTCAACTGTTCATCGGTCCTTGGGCTGGTTGCGATGCAATGGCGCGGGGCCTATGTCGCGACGAAATTCGCGCTTGAAGGGTTATCGGACGTCCTGCGCATCGAAATGGCCGACACGGGCATCCATGTGGTCCTGATCGAACCGGGGCCGATCACATCGAAGATCCGCCAGAACGCGATTGCGCACTTTGAACGCTGGATCGACTGGGAAGGGTCGGCGCGGGCAGCCGATTATGCCGCCCTGCGCGGGCGGCTTTATGACGACCGGGGGCCGGACAAGTTTGAATTGCCCGCCAGTGCGGTGACGAAGAAACTGCTCCACGCGCTGACCGCACCACGCCCACGGCCGCGCTATTACGTCACCACGCCGACCTATCTGATGGGGTTTTTGCGCCGGGTATTGCCGACCCGGATGCTCGACTGGGTGATCCGCCGGGGCTGATCCCCTTTCAATCGCGTGTGGGCGTGCTACATCGGATCGAAACCTGAAAACAGGAGCCGTCATGGCCAAGGATCCGCTGTTCATCGTCGTCGCGATTGCCTGTCTGGCGGTGTTGGGGATTCTTGCGTTCGGCATCGGCACCTTTGGCAAGGGCGGCGAATTCAACCGCAGGAACGCCAACAAGATCATGCGCTGGCGGATCGGCGCACAATTCGTCGCCGTCATGCTGATCCTGCTGTTCGTATGGTTGCGCCGGATGGGGGCAAACTGATGGTCACGCTGAACAAGATTTACACGCGCACCGGCGACAGCGGCACGACCGCCCTTGGTAATGGTGCGCGGGTTCCCAAGTATTCGCACCGCGTCACCGCATACGGCACGGTCGACGAAACCAATGCGACGGTGGGCATGGCGCGGCTACATGCGGCGGGGCCGATGGATGCCCAGTTATCCATGATCCAGAACGATCTGTTCGATCTGGGGGCCGATCTGTGCCGCCCGGATATGGACAAGGACGCAGGCGCCGAATACCCGCCGCTGCGGGTGACCGAGGCGCAGGTCGCCCGGTTGGAATCCGAGATCGACGCGATGACCGAGGTTCTGGCCGCCTTGAAAAGCTTCGTGCTGCCCGGCGGGTCTGCCTTAGCCGCGCATTTGCATCTGTGCCGCACCGTGTCGCGCCGCGCCGAACGTTTGTGCGTCGAACTGGCGGGCGAGGAACAGGTCAATCCGGCCGTGGTGAAATACCTCAACCGCCTGTCCGATTGGTTCTTTCAAGCCTCGCGCATCGCCAACGACAAGGGTGCGGCAGATGTGTTGTGGGTGCCGGGGAAAAATCGCTAGTCTTTGGTCACGATGACCCTGCCTATTCTGACTAACCGAGCTGCCCGCCGCCTGTTCCTTGACCGACATCGGTTGCTTGCTCTGCCCTCCGGCCCCGGCAAGGGGGCTGATTTAATGGGCGTGATCGACCATCTGGGCTTTGTGCAGGTCGACAGCGTCAACACCGTTGCCCGCGCCCACGACATGATCCTGTGGTCGCGCCGCCAGCAATACCGGCCCGCCGCCCTTAGCCATCTGCTGCACCGCGACCGGCAGGTTTTCGAACATTGGACGCATGACGCAAGCGTGATCCCCATGGCGTTCTGGCCGCATTGGCGGCTGCGGTTCGACCGTGATCGCGACCGGCTCGCCAGCCGTTGGGCCGAATGGCAAAGCCACGGATTCGCCGACAAGATCGACGCCGTGCGCCGCCAGATCGCCGACACCGGCCACTGCACCAGCGCCGAGGTCGGCGCGGATGAGGTGCGCGGATCGGGCGGCTGGTGGGACTGGCATCCGTCCAAGACCGCGCTCGAATACCTGTGGCGCTGTGGCGAGGTGTCGGTGGTGCGCCGCGACGGGTTCAAAAAGGTCTATGACCTGACCGAACGGGTGATTCCAGAGGCTTATCGGGCGGCAATCTATGACTCTGAAGCAACAATCGACTGGGCCTGCAACGCCGCGATAAACCGGCTGGCGTTCGCGACCAGCGGCGAGGTGGCGGCGTTCTGGGGGCTGGTGACGCCTGACGAGGCGAAGGTCTGGTGCGCCCGTGAACTGGCGGCGGGTCGGCTGATCGAGGTCGGTGTCACCGGAACCGATGGCAGCGTGCGGCGCAGTTTCGCCCGCCCCGACCTGCCCGATCTGGCGGTGCCGGATGCCCTGCCCCGTGTGCGCATCCTGTCGCCTTTCGATCCCGCCCTGCGCGATCGCAAAAGGGCCGCGCGGTTGTTCGGGTTCTATTACCGAATCGAAATCTTTGTTCCCGCACCCAGACGCCGATACGGCTACTATGTCTTTCCCGTGATCGAAGGCGACACGCTGATCGGGCGGATCGATGCGAAACGGGATGGCGATGTTTTGGCGGTGGCCGGGTTTTGGCCCGAAGTGGGGATCAGGATGGGGGCCGGGCGGCTGGCACGGTTGCAGGCCGAACTGGACCGGCTGGCGCGATTCGTGGGCTGCGGCGTTGTCGATTACGCCGAGGGATGGTTGCGGATGTAGGATGGGTTCAAACCCATCTTACCCTTCGCTTTGATACGTGACGCGCCCGCCGCAGATCGTCTGTGCGACCTGGAGCTGGTCGATAGCGTCGGGCGCGACGCTCTGAATATCCTCCGACAGCATCACCAGATCGCCCGCCATGCCCGGACGGATCAAGCCCGTCAGCTGATCGCGGTGCGCTGCCCACGCGCCGCCAGCCGCGTAAGCCCTCATCGCAAAATCGAGACTGACGCGCTGATCGTTGCCCCCCGTCAACACAGGCCGGGTCAGCGCCGCCTTGATGCCCCGCAACACCGCCACGTCGGTCACTGGCCAGTCGGATGCAAAGGCGACATGCGCCCCGGCCTCGGCCAAGGTCCGGCACAGGAAGGCATCGCGCAGACGCGCCGGGCCGATGGTCGTGCAGGTCGGTTCCAGCCCGAAATCCATCGCACCCGGCGCGTGCGCCGGTTGCAGCGACGCGGTGATGCCAAGTGCGGCAAGGCGGGGGATATCCGCCCGGTCGATCAGTTCGATATGTTCGATTCTGTGGCGGGAATCGCGCGGACCATTGGCCATCTGGGCGGCCTCCATCCCGTCGATAGTCGTGCGCACCGCGCCGTCACCGATGGCATGGACTGCGATTTGCAGACCGCGCCGGTCCACCTCGGTCGCGACCTTTGCAAAGTCGGGGAACAGCGGGGCCGACCGCCAGCCGGGTTGTTCGACGTAGTCGTTCAGCATGTAGGCGGTGCGGCTGTCGATCACCCCGTCCATGAAGAACTTGACCATACCCGATGTCAGCCAATCGTCGGCGTAGTCGCGATGCAGCGCCGATGCCTCGTCCAGATCGGTCAGGTTCATGTCGGGTTTGTAGTGAAACGGCACCTTGACCCGCGCCGTCAGTTCGCCGCGTTGGCGCAAACCATCCAGCAAAGCAAGGGTATAGCGGTTGCCGTCCATGTTCACCATGCTGGTGATCCCGTGGCGGGCGCAGTGGGCCAGACCACGGGCGACCTTGGCGCGATCGATGGCCTGCGCGGCCTCGGCGGGCCAAGGGACAGGATTGCGGCCAGTGGCGATCCCAAGATTCAGGCGCTCCTCGCCGCCAAGGGCGATGACGGCGGCAAACGCCTCGAATTCGCGCAATTCGCCGGTGGCTATACCGTCCGGCCCCATGACGATCTCGTGCCCCGGCGGGGTGCGCCCGCCGTGCAGGATGCCCGCAGCGCGCAGAGCTGCCGTGTTCGCCCAAACGGTGTGGTGATCGCTCGCTGTCACGGCGACGGGACGGTCGAGGATGATCGCGTCCAGATCGGCGCGGGTCATGGCGTGACCGATCATGCCGTAATTGCCGCCTTGGGCCATCAGCAAAGGCGCATCGGGGTTCGTAGCGGCAAAGGCTTTCAGCGCGCGGGCGATATCCACAGCACCTGTCACCCCACTCAATTGCAAATGCGCCAGTTCGGCCCCGCCAAGAACCAGATGCAGATGGCTTTCGACGAAACCCGGCAGCACCGTGCGGCCCAGCGCGTCGATAATTCGCGTGTCTGGCCCCGCCAGCGCCTCGACCTCGCGCCGTTGCCCGACTGCCATGATCCGGCCATCAGACAACGCCACCGCGTCGGCCACCGGCCGACCCTGATCCTGTGTCAGAACGGACGCGTTGGTCAGAATCAGATCGGCGAACATGGTCTAGTTTATCAACCCGGCGTGGATCATCGCATCTTTGACGGCCAGCCGAGTCCCTTCGCCCAGCGTTGTCAGCGGCGAACGGACCTCGTCCCGGCACTTGCCCAGCAGCGATAGCCCGTATTTCGCGCCACTCACGCCCGGCTCCATGAAGATCGCCAGATGCAAGGGCATCAGTCGGTCCTGAAAGCGGCGCGCAAGGGCGTAATCACCTGCCTGCATCGCGTCCTGAAATTCGCTGACCAATTTGGGCGCGACGTTGGCGGTCACGGAAATGCAGCCGTGCCCGCCCATCGCGTGATAGCCCAGCGCCTGCGCATCCTCGCCCGACATCTGGATGAAATCGCTGCCACAGGTGATCCGCTGCGCCGACACCCGGGCGATGTCGCCGGTCGAATCCTTGACGCCGACGATCATCGGCAGTTTCGCCAGTTCGCCCATCGTCGCGGGGGACATATCGACGACGGACCGGCCCGGAATGTTGTAAATGATGATCGGCAGACCGACCGCCGCCGCCGCCGTAAAATGGGCGATCAGGCCGCGTTGGGTCGGCTTGTTGTAATAGGGCGTCACGACAAGCGCCGCGTCGGCCCCGGCCTTTTTCGCCGCCTCGACCAGCCGTACGGTTTCGATAGTGTTGTTCGACCCGGCCCCGGCGATGACAGGCACCCGGCCCGCCGCCGTTTTGACCACGGTGGCGACAACCAGATCGTGTTCGTCATGGCTCAACGTCGGGCTTTCCCCGGTGGTGCCGACGGGGACAAGCCCGTGCGATCCTTGGGCGATGTGCCATTCGACCAGCGATTTCAGCGCGTCCAGATCCACCACGCCGTCCGCGAAGGGGGTGACGAGGGCCGGGAACGATCCTTTGATCATGATGCGCGTCCTTTTGGGCGGGGCTCTGCGCCCTATGAAACGCGCCCGTCCTAGCCGGATTTCCGCCGCTTGCCAAGTTTGTGAGTTGTCAGCGGTGCCTTGTCGGCTAGGTTGCCGCACCGACCCCGAAAGGACCGCGATGCGCTGGCTTGCTCTGTTCATTTTGCTGACGACCCAAGCGAGCGCGCAGACTGCGAAAAATGCGGCTCTGACGGCGGCCTTCACTGCGGGTGCGCAGGGCGATTGGGCGGGGGCCTATGGCCTGGTCGGGCACGATGCGCTGGGCCGCGACCTTGTCACCTGGACCCGGCTGCGCGACGGCGATGGGACGTTTGCCGACTATGTCGCATTTGTCACCTCGCGGCCCGACTGGCCGGGACTGGACCGGCTGCGGGCGCGCGGCGAAGCGGCGATCGACAAAGGTGCCGATGCTGACGCGGTGATCGGGTTCTTTGCCGACCAACCGCCGCAAACCGGAGAGGGCGCACTGCGGCTGGCCGAAGCGTGGTTTGTCGAAGGCCAGCCAGACCGGGCGAAAGAAGTCCTGCGCGATGCCTGGCTGGAACTGGGGCTTACGGACGACGGACAAGCGGCGATGATCGGGGCCTTCCCCGATCTTCTGGCCCCGTTCCACGCAGAGCGGGTTGACGCGATGCTGTGGCGGGCGCGGTCGGCGGATGCGACGCGGATGCTGCCCTTGCTGACAGCGGACCAACGGGCGCTGGCCGAGGCGCGAATCGCCTTTATCCGCAAGACCGGCGATGTCGTGGCGCGACTGGCGGCGGTTCCTGCTGCCCTCGAGAGCAATCCGGGGCTGGCTTATGACCACTACGCCTTTTTGGCCGATAGGGGCGACTGGACCGATGCTGCGGCGATCCTGACGGAACGTTCGGTCAGTGCGGCGTCACTTGGCGATCCGTTTCGCTGGTCCGGCTACCGGCGGGTACTGGCGCGATGGGCGATGCGCGAGGGGCGCGCGGACGACGCCTATGCTTTGGCCAGCCAGCATTACCTGACAGCTGGCGAGGCCTTTGCCGACCTGGAGTGGCTCGCCGGTTACATCTCACTGCGCTACCTGAATAACCCGGCGCAAGCGCTGCGGCACTTCCAGACCTTTACCGGATCGGTGGACAGCCCGATATCAGAAGGGCGCGGCGGGTATTGGCTGGGGCGCACCTACGAGGTCTTGGGCGACCCCGACGCGGCGGCGGCAGCCTTTGCCGAGGCGGCGCAGCATCAGACCGGGTTTTATGGCTTGCTCGCAGCCGAACGGCTGGGCCTGCCGCTTGACCCGGCCCTGGCCGGACGCGAGCAATTCGCCGACTGGCGCGGATCGCCGCTGCTGAACGCCGATCTGACCCGCGCCGGTCTGTCCCTGCTGGCGGCGGATCAGCGCGGGTCGGCGGTGCTGTTCTTTGCCAGACTGGGGCAGACCCTGAACCGCGCCGAACTGGGGCAGTTGGGCGGCATGCTGGCGGCGATGAACGAGCCGTTTTTCGAGGTGCTGGTGGGCAAGGCGGCAGCGGCACGGGGGATGATTATCCCGGCACTGTATTTCCCGCTGCACGATCTGGCGAAACTGGACCTGCCGGTGCCACCCGAATTGGCCCTGTCGATTGCCCGGCGGGAAAGCGAATTCAACGCCGTGGTGGGCAGCCCGGTCGGGGCTCTGGGGCTGATGCAACTGATGCCCGGCACAGCGGAAGACGTCGCCAAGGGCCTGGGCCTACCCTACAGCCGCGCCCGCCTGACAGCGGACTGGGAATACAACGCCCGGCTCGGGTCCACCTATCTGGCGGGGCTGGTCGAGAGTTTCGGTTACAGCCCGGTGCAGATCGCCGCCGGTTACAACGCCGGTCCAAGCCGACCGCGTCAATGGATGGACGAACGCGGCGATCCGCGTCTGGGCGAGGTCGATGTTGTCGACTGGATCGAGGCGATCCCGTTCCGCGAAACCCGCAACTATGTGCAGCGGGTGACCGAATCTATCCCCGTCTACCGCGCCCGCCTGTCGGGGCAGACCGGCCCGGTGGAATTCACCAGACTGCTGATCGGCAGCAAGCCGGTGATCCGCCCTCTGGCGAGGCCCGACCGCGACGTGATCCCGGTAAGCGATGCGCCTGCCAATCCGGTCGCCCCTGTTGCGCCAACCGGTCCCTCAGTCATCCGCCCGCTACCGCGCCCGGGCGGTTGATCCCGTTTTTTCCGACCCTCCGGGGGAGTTTTTACGGCGAAGTGAAAGCGGGACTCTTGCCGCTTCTTTTGGCCGAGAATACTCCGGCGGGTCGCGTCAGCGGTGGGGGCGGCGCCCCCTCTTACAGAAAGGAGAGGCAGCGAATTGCGATTTCGCTCGAACGCAGATCGCTTCAGGCGCGCGCCTTGCGCCGCGCCCGCAACAGGGTGAACACGCCGGCGCAGATCACCAGCCCTGCCCCGATGGCGACGTTCGGGCGGATCACCTCGCCGAAAACGGCGATACCGATGGCGCTGGCAAAGACCAGTTGCAGGTAGGCGAATGGTTGCACCGCGCTCGCCTCTGCCACCTCGTAAGTCTTGATGAGCAACCAGTGACCGGTCGCCCCGGTCAGGCACAGACACCCCATCCAGACCCAGTCAGGGCTGGACATCGGCTCCCACATCCAGATGCCTGCACCGGTCATCGCCACTGCCCCCACAACGCCGGTCCAGAAGAACGACGTCGCGGTGCTGTCCTTGCGGGCCGCAAAGCGGGTCAGCAGGCCGTAAAGCGCGAACATGGCGGCCGAAGCCAAGGGGATCGCCGCCGCCGGGGCGAATACGGTGACGCCCGGTTCAAGGATGATGAGGACGCCGACGAAGCCGATCCCGATCGCCGTCCAACGCCGCCAGCCGACGGTTTCCCCCAGCACCGGTCCCGACAAGGCTGCGACCAGCAGCGGATAGCTGGCGAAAACCGCGTGGCTTTCGACCAGCCCCAGACGAACAAAGGCAACGACCAGGACGCAGATCTCGGCCGCCAGCAGCAGGCCGCGAAAGATCTGCAGCGCGGGTTGTGTCGTCGCCGCAGCCGCACGGACCGATCCCGACTGGCGCGCCGCAATGGCGATCACGAAGGCGGCGAAGAACCAGTAGCGGATCATCACCACCATCATGACGTTGTATTGTCCGGCCAGATGCCGCGACAGCCCGTCCTGCACCGCAAAGACTAAGGTGGTCGCGATCATCAGCCAGATGCCAAGCCGGGTATTCGCTTGCATCAGCCGGGCATCCGGGCCCGGGTCATGTGCCGCTTGCGGCCATAGCCCGCCGCACGGGTCACCTCGAACCCCACCGTCGCCAGATCGCGGCGCACTTGCCCGGCGGCGGTATAGCTCGCCAGCGTTCCACCGGCGCGCGTGTGGGTCGCGACGCTGCGCAGCAAATCAATCTGCCACATATCCGGGTTCTTGACTGGGCTGAAGCCATCCAGATACCACGCATCAGCTGAATTCGCCCAGTCCGCGACCCTGGACTGCGCATCGCCGATCACCACGTCGAGCGTCACTCCGTCCAGATCATAAGGTCCGGGGCCGTCCGCCCATGCGCCGACCAGTTTTTGCGCATGGTCCCGCGATGCCGGAAACGCAGCCAAAGCCCGCGCCATGTCTGCGGCGGCCAGCGGAAAAGCCTCAAAACTCGTGAAACGCAGGCTGCCCGGCCGACCGGCCTCCTCCCACGCCAACCACGTCACAAGGAAATTCAGACCGGTCCCGAACCCCAGTTCGGCCACCTGAAAGGCGCTGC
Organism: Rhodobacterales bacterium; assembly: GCA_038251315.1. Classification (GTDB taxonomy): domain Bacteria; phylum Pseudomonadota; class Alphaproteobacteria; order Rhodobacterales; family Rhodobacteraceae; genus JBBKXP01. The sequence goes on from JBBSBK010000041.1 coordinate 11,118, forward strand.
CGAACCGCGCGGGAAGGTCGTTACCGGCCAGAAACACGTGCCGGGTTTCAGCCAGACCGTCATCAATGCTGAAATAAAGATCGTCGAAACGGACCGAGATGGGTACCCGCCCGTTCCGCCAGTCGATCAGCGCCTTCTGGTCCTTGTCCATCGCCTGCCCTAGTTTGCCAGGCGGACATTGGGCAAGGTGGCAGGCAATGGCAACGGGCGACGTGACGGTGATGGGCGCGGGCGTGTTCGGCCTGTCGGTGGCTTACGCCTTTGCGCGACGGGGGTGCAACGTGCGCGTCATCGACCCGCATGGCGTCGCCGCCGGGGCCAGTGGTGGCATCGTCGGCGCACTCGCCCCGCATGTGCCCGACCAGTGGAACGACAAAAAGCAGTTTCAACTGGACAGCCTGCTGATGGCCGCGGATTTCTGGGCCGGGGTGCGCGGCCTGTCAGGCATCGATCCCGGTTATGCCCGCACCGGGCGGTTGCAGCCTTTGGCCGATGATGCAGCGGTCGCGCTGGCCCACGCACGGGCAACGTCGGCGGCAGACCTGTGGCAGGGCCAAGCCGATTGGCAAATCGTTCCGGCGGTGGATCATGCAGCATGGACCCCACACAGCCCATCGGGCTGGCTGATCCGCGATACCCTGTCGGCCCGCATCCATCCCCGCCGCGCGACCAAAGCCTTGGCAGCGGCAGTGGTCGCCTTGGGTGGCGAGGTTCTCGCCGAAGGTCCGGCGCGCGGCCCGGTGATCTGGGCAACCGGCTGGCAAGGGCTGGCCGAGGTCGGCGGGAACGGTGTCAAAGGGCAGGCTGCCTTGCTGCGGTTCGATTGCATTGACCGCCCGCAACTGTTCGCTAACAGTTTCCACATCGTGCCGCATGGCGACGGCACACTGGCGATCGGGTCAACGTCAGAACGGAGTTGGGACGATCCGGCGGCGACCGATACCCAGCTTGACGACCTGATCGACCGTGCCACGCTGGCCTTTCCGGTCCTGCGCGGAGCCGAGGTGCTGGAACGCTGGGCCGGGGTCCGGCCACGTGCGGCCAGCCGTGCGCCGATCCTTGGGGCGCATCCGGCCCGACCGGGCGCGTTCATCGCCAACGGTGGGTTCAAGATCGGGTTCGGCATGGCTCCACTGGTGGGCGAGGTCATGGCCGATCTGGTGCTGGATGGGGTCGTCCGGATTCCGGCGGGGTTTCGGGCAGTGGCGGGTTGACGAACTTTTATGCCTTCGGCGAGGATAATTTTAGCCAAAAGAACGGCCTGATGCGATCCCGCTCCGACGACGCTCCGTTGCTCTGAACCCGCACCTGGCCGCGCATGTGACGACATCCACGATCTTGCGCCTGACTTGCGCGTGGCACATGGTGCGGCGCAAATCAGGGGGCGGGCAGATGTTGCGACACGGCGGAAAGATTCTGAGCGATCAACTGGCCATTCACGGCGTGCGGCGGGTGTTTTCGGTGCCGGGGGAAAGCTTTCTGGCCGCGCTCGATGGTCTTTACGACAGCGACATCCAGAACGTCGTCTGCCGTCACGAGGGCGGCGCGGCGATGATGGCCGAGGCTCATGGCAAGATGACCGGCCAGCCGGGAATCGCATTCGTCACCCGCGGGCCGGGGGCAACAAATGCCGCCGCTGGGGTGCATATTGCGATGCAGGACAGCACCCCGATGATCCTGTTCGTCGGCCAGATCGACCGCAGCCACCGTGACCGCGAGGCTTTTCAAGAGGTGGAATACCGGCGCGTCTTTGGCGGGTTGGCCAAATGGGCGACCGAGGTCGATCAGATCGAACGGTTGCCCGAATACATCGCCCGCGCCTTTGCCACCGCCACCGCAGGCCGCCCCGGCCCGGTGGTGCTGGCCCTGCCCGAGGATATGTTAAGCAGCGTCGCCGATGTACCCGATTGCGGTCCACCACTCGTCGAATTGACCCCGACCTATGCGGGCGTCGCGGCTGATGCGCTGGAATGGCTGAGCGGATTCAAACGCCCCTTGATGATCGTCGGCGGGCCGCATTGGTCGGCGCAGACGGCGCGGGATCTGGCGACCTTTGCCGAGGTTCAGAATCTGCCTGTGGCACTGGGGTTCCGCCGTCAGGATTACCTTGACAACCGGCACCCGAACTATGTCGGCGACCTGAACGTCGGGGTGAATCCGCGCCTTGCGCAGCGGATGCGCGACGCCGATGCGCTGCTCATCGTCGGATCGCGGTTTGGCGACATCGAAACCCAAGGCTACACGCTGGTCGATCCTGACGCGCCCGCCCCGGCGATCCTGCATGTGCATGCCGACCCGAACGAATTGGGCCGGGTCTATCGCCCCGATCTCTGCGTCACGGCGGACGCGGTTTCGTTCGTGCGCGCCCTGTCGCGGTTGCCCGCCTGTGCGGCAGATTGGGCCGGTTGGACGCGCGCGGCGCGGGCGGATTATGACTGGTGGGCGACACCGCAGGAAAGCCCCGGTGACGCCAAGCAAGAAGCGATCATCGCATGGCTGTCGGACAACCTGCCCGAAGATGCCATCGTCACAAATGGCGCGGGGAACTACGCAGCATGGCTGCACCGCTACTTCACCTACAAAGGGTTTCGCACCCAACTCGCCCCGACGTCGGGGTCGATGGGCTACGGATTTCCCGCCGCAGTCTCGGCGTCCATCGAATACCCTGACAAAACCGTCGTCTGTCTGGCCGGAGACGGCTGTTTTCAGATGACCCTGAACGAGATGTCGACGGCGGTCCAGCATGGGGCCAAGCCCATCGTCGTGGTGATGAACAACGGGCGCTACGGCACGATCCGGATGCATCAGGAAAAGCATTATCCGGGGCGGGTGTCAGGAACGGCGCTGGCCAACCCCGACTTTGCCGCACTGGCGCGGGCTTACGGTGGGCACGGCGAAAAGGTGGAAAAGACCGCCGATTTCGCCGCCGCCTTTGGGCGGGCGCAGGCGGCGGGGACAGTGGCGGTGATCGAGGTGATCGTGGACCCCGAGGCGCTATCGACCGGGCAGACCCTGAGCGGGGCACGCGCCGCAGCGCTGCGTACATAGGACAGCTTGCAGGGAGGCTTTGCCCCCCTCTGCCTTGCAGCATTCACCCCCCAGAGTTTGGGGGACCAAAGAAGCTGTAATTGGTACGCCCCCCGTGTCTGTCGTCCGACGCAGCCCGAGGGGTTCTTCTCAGGTCATGGCCGGTACTCTCCAGCCCGTGCCACGCCGCAAGTGTGGCCGATTTGGTTAACAAGATATTGCGCCTTCTTTGGTCCCTTGAACTCCGGGGGAGCCCGAAGGGCGGGGGCAGCGCCCCCGGCGACGCTTTCAGAATTCGACGCCGATCTGGGCCTTGATGCCGGACCGGAACGGATGCTTGACCAACTCCATCTCGGTCACAAGATCGGCCGCCTCGATGAGGTCGGGGTGAGCGTTGCGCCCGGTCAGGACGACGTGGGTCATGGGAGGCTTTTCGGATTTCAAAAAGGCCACCACCTCGGCGATGTCCACATAATCATACCGGATCGCAATGTTGATCTCGTCCAGCAGCACCATCCGGTTGGTGGAGTCGCGGATCAACTCCTTCGCCTTGGCCCACGCTGCTTGGGCCATTTCGGTGTCGCGGGTCTTGTCCTGGGTTTCCCAGGTAAACCCCTCGCCCATCGTGTGAAACGCACACTCGGCGCTGAACTGACGCAAAATCAGGTCGCGCTCGCCCGTCGACATGCCGCCTTTGATGAACTGCACCACGGCGCAGGGCAGGTTATGTGCGATGCAGCGAAAGATCATCCCGAACGCAGCCGAGGATTTGCCCTTGCCCTTGCCGGTGTGGACGATGACGAGCCCCTTCTGGTCGGTCTTGGTCGCCATGATCTTGTCGCGGGCGGCCTTTTTCTTGACCATTTTCATTGTGTGGCGGTCGGTGTCGTCAGTCATGCGGTTTCCTTTCGGGCGGCCCCCGACTTTGCGCCACACACCGGGGCGTTGCAAGGGTCGCCTACTGAAACAACCCGATAAGCCACGGTGCCAGCAGCGGCGCGATCAGCGCCGTCAGCAACGCGTTCAGCCCCATGCCCACCCCGGCAAAGGCCCCCGCCGTTTCGTTGACCTGAAACGCCCGTGCCGTGCCAATGCCGTGGCTTGCGACGCCAACGGCAAAACCGCGCGCCCGCCAGTCGCGCACCCGCATCAGGTTGAGCAGTGGTGTGGCGACGATGGCCCCGGTGATCCCGGTCAGGATGACCAACACCGCCGTCAGAGTGGGCGACCCGCCGATCGCCTCGGACACGCCCAGCGCCACCGGGGCGGTCGCGGATTTGGCGGCCAGCGACAGCAGGGTTTCGCCTGTGACGCCGAGGGTCGCCGCGATGCCGATGGCGCTGGCCATTGCCGTGACCGACCCGACCGCAAGCGCCGCCAGCATCGGCAGCAGCGCCGTACGGATCCGCCCGATGTTGGCGTAAAGCGGTACAGCCAGTGCCACAGTGGCCGGGCCCAGCATGAAATGGACGAACTGCGCGCCTTCGAAATAGGTCGCATAGGGCGTGTCGGTCGCCCGCAGGATCACGGCAAGCAACGCGACGGCGATCAGTACCGGATTGGCGATGGGTTTTCGCCCCGACGCCCGGAATGCGGCGTCACCGATCCCGTAGGCGATCAGCGTCAGGGTCAGCCACAGTAGCGGATCGGTGGCGAGGTAGGTCCAGATATCAGCGACGTCATGCATCGGGTGTGCCCATGATCCGGGCCACCGCCACAAACGTCAGTACCCCGGCCACGATGGCCAGCACGGTCGATCCAACGATGGCAATTGCCAGCGCCGGGCCGTCGGTTGACAGCCGGTTCAGGTGCCCCACCACACCGACCCCGGCAGGCACGAACAGCAGCGACAGATGCGCCAGCAGGACCTTGGCAGTCGGATTGATCGCGGCGGCGAGTTTGGGCGACACGACCAGTGCGGCAAACAGCATCGCCATGCCGATCACAGGGCCGGGCAGCGGCAAGCCAAGGGCGCGGGCAGTGACTTCCCCCGCGAGTTGAAAGATCAGGAATGCGGTCAGATGCAGGATCATGGGCGATCTTTCGGCACGGGGCGGCGGTACGTGATCGATGTCGGTCGGTCATACCCCGGATGTGCAGTCCGGGCGACCTCGATAAAGCCCATCGCCTGAAATGCAGCTTGGTTGCCGATCAATTCGATCCGGACCTGCAATTCAAGCATGGGCAAACCACGAACGCGCGCTCTTTGGCTTGCAAGGGTGATCAGGGTTCGCGCGTGCCCCTGCCCCCGCGACGGTGCCGCCACTGCCAGCTTGCCAACATACAGAACATCGGGTTTGGGCGTCAGGAATACGCAGGCCGCTACGTCGCCGATCACCCAGACCTCGCCCGTTTCCATTTGCGCCGCCACATCCGCAAGGGACAGGCGATGCAACGAAGATGGCGGGTCGATCGTGGCGTCCATGTAAGCAAATTCAGTCTGTAGCAGCGCCAGAACCTTAGGCACGACAGTGTCGCTGGCGGCGAGGCGTCGCAGTGTTGCGGGATGTCCTGACCGGTTCACGCACCACCCCCCAGCAGCCCCGCAATCCGCGCCCGCGCGGAATTGCTCCGCGGCTGCCACAGCCCGCGGTCGATCGCCTCTTGCAGCCGCGCGGCGATTTCGGCCAAGGCTGGGGCGTTATGCGTCGCGATGAAATCGCGCACCGCGTCGTCTTCGAAAAACGCCGCTTCGACCAGATCGAAGTGGTGGTTTTTCACCGCCCCGGTCGTGGCCGCAAAGGCGAACAGATAATCGACCGTCGCGGCCATCTCGAACGCACCCTTGTAGCCGTGCCGCTTGACCCCGGCGATCCATTTGGGGTTGACGACGCGCGACCGCACGACCCGCCCGATTTCATCGTCAAGCGTGCGTATGACGGGCCGTTCGGGGCGCGAGTGGTCGTTGTGATAGATCGGCCTGTCGCGCCCCTGCAGGGTCGCCACTGCCGCCGCAGCGCCGCCCTGAAACTGATAATAATCGTCGCTGTCCAACAGATCGTGTTCGCGGTTATCCTGATTCTGCACGATGGCCTCGACCTGCCCAAGGCGCTGTTCAAAACCTTTCCGGTCCCGCACCCCTTCGACCCCGGCCCCATAGGCATAGCCGCCCCATTCAAGGTAGGCCGCGCCCAGATCGGCCTTGTCCGCCCAGATCCGTTCGTCGATCAGCGCCTGCAATCCGGCACCGTAAGCCCCCGGTTTGGAGCCAAAGACGCGGGCCGTGTCTTCCCCGACGCGAGCGCGGGCGGCGGCTGGGTTCTGGTCGGCGCTTTCATCCAAGCCCTGAACCGCCCGCGCCGCACTGTCGAACAGGTCGATCAGTTGCGGAAACGCATCGCGGAAAAATCCGCTGATCCGCAGCGTCACGTCGACGCGGGGCCGCCCAAGGACCCCCTGCGGCAGAACATCGAACCCGGTGACGCGCCGGTTGGCGCTGTCCCATGTCGGCTTGACCCCCATCAGCGCCAGCGCCTGCGCGATGTCGTCGCCGCCCGTGCGCATGTTGGAAGTCCCCCAGGCCGTCACCAGCATCGTGCGGGGCCAGTCGCCGTGATCCTGCTGGTGCTTTTCGATCAGCAGGTTGGCCGATTTCCAACCCAGCGCCCAAGCGGTCGGCGTCGGCACCGCACGGCTGTCGACCGAGTAGAAATTGCGCCCGGTTGGCAGCACATCCATCCGGCCCCGCGTCGGCGCGCCCGATGGGCCGGGGGCGACGAACCGGCCATCCAGTGCGGTCAGCAGCGCCGCGCCTTCGGCTGGCCCACAGTCGGCCACGGTGGGGCGGATGTGCCGGGTGATCTGGTCCAGAACGGTGGCGCTGGCGGGGCCGGGGGCCGCGTTCGCGTGAACTCCGTCCAGCAAGCGTTGCGACAGCAGTTCGAGCCGTTCGACCGTATCCCCCGCCGTCCGCCAGATGTCGTCGCCGCTCAGCACATCCGGGCGCGGCCCATCCCAGACCGCCGCCATATCCGCCGCAAGCGGATCGAACCCCAGCCCCAGATCATGGGCCAACGCCCGCAGCAAAGACGCATCGCCGTCCTTGCCCGCCCCACGCGGCACCCGCGCTAGCGCAATTGCAAGGTCGCGTTCCTGCACGCCAGTCGGCGACACCCCGAACACATGCAACCCATCCCTGATCTGCGCCTCTTTCAACTCGCACAGATAGGCATCCAGCCGCCCCAGATCGTCGGCCCCCTGCATCCCGGCATCGACGTCCAGCCCGGTAGCTTGCGCCAGCGACATAATCTCGGCCCGCAAATGCGTCGTGCGGCGCGGGTCGACCCCGGCGGCTTCGTAGTATTCGTCCACGAGCGCTTCGAGGTCGCGCAGCGGCCCGTAGGTTTCGGCGCGGGTCAGTGGTGGGGTCAGGTGGTCGATGATGACCGCCGACGCGCGGCGTTTGGCTTGGCTTCCCTCGCCCGGATCGTTGACGATGAAGGGATATATGTGCGGGGTCGGCCCCAGCGCCACCTCGGGCCAGCAGGTTTGTGACAGCGCAACGGCCTTGCCCGGCAGCCATTCCAGATTGCCGTGCTTGCCGAGGTGGACAATCGCATCGGCGCGGAACTGATGCCGCAGCCAGAAATAGAACGCGAGGTAGTTGTGCGGCGGCACAAGGTCGGGCGAATGGTAGGTATCGGTCGGGTCGATGTTGTAGCCACGCGCCGGTTGCAACCCGACACAGACGTTGCCGAATTGCAGGACCGACAGCTTGAAGCGGCCACAGTCGACCTCGCCCGGCTCATAGAAAGGATCGGCCTCGGGCGCCCCCCAGCGATCTTCGATCTGGGCGCGGACGTCGTAGGGCAGTTGCCCATAGGCAATCTGGTAATCGGCCATCGACAGATCGACGCCCCCAACTTTGTGGGCGCGGTCGGTCAGCCAGTTCGTCGGCCCGGCCATCAGCCGATCCATCAGCGCTTTGGCATCGGCGGGGGCGTCGTGCAGGCGATAGCCCGCATCGGCCAACAGACCCAGTACATGCATCGTGGCGGCGGGGGTATCGAGGCCAACACCGTTGGCCAGCCGCCCGTCCTTATTGGGGTAATTCGCCAGCACCAGCGCCACGCGCCGATCCTTGGCGTCGGTTTGGCGCAGCTTGGCCCAGTTCGCGGCCAGTGCGGCGACGAAATCGATCCGGTCGCCGCGTGGCTGATAGGTCACGATGGGGCATTGGGTCGCGTCGTCAAAGAATGCTTCGCCCTTGAAGCTGATCGCGCGGGACATGATCCGCCCGTCCACCTCGGGCAGGGCGACGTTCATCGCAATGTCGCGGGCGGACAGGCCGCGCGTTCCTTCGTCCCACGCCACCTCGGTTCCGCCCGACAGGACGACCTGAAAGATGGGTGCGTCATTGGCCAGCAGCGGGTTCGCCGGGCTGTCGTCGCCGTCGTGCGGGCTGCCGACAGCAAAGGCGGTGCAGTTCAAGATCACGGCGGGGGGGGCGGCGGTGAACAGGTGGTCCAGCGTTGCGACGCTGACCGGGTCTTTCAGCGAGGCCACGAAGATCGGGAGGGGGTTCAGCCTCTGCCGCAACAGCGATTTCACTAGTCGGTTGATCGGGGCCAGCCCGCCGCCTTGAACAAGGGCGCGGTAGAACGTGATCGGGACGATGGGCGCATCTTTGGTCCATGCCAACTGCGCGGTGGTCAGGCCTGCGACTCCCGCCCCCGGCCAATAGACCCCAGCCCGCAGCAAGGGCGCGGCAGTTGCGGGTTTGTCGGCGCCGTCCAGCATAGCGCGGGCATAGTGCAGGAAATTGGTGGCGTTGCCCGGCCCGCCCTCGACGAGATAGCCCCAAAGGGCGTCGTAATCGGCGGGGGCGACGGTGGATAACTCGCGCAATTCGGAGTCGGGTTTGTCGTCGCCCGGCAACAGGGCCAACGTCACCCCGGCGGCATGCAGCCGCGCGGCGTATTGTTCGACGCCATAGCGCCAATAACCGACGCCGCCCAGCACGCGGGCCACCACAAGCCGCGACCGGGTCGCGCAATCGTCCAGATGCAGATCGACCGACATCGGGTGGATCAGATGCAGCATGTTGGCCAGCCGCAGAGAGGGGGGCGCATCCATCACGGCCCGTGCCTCGGCCAGCGTGGCCAGTTCGGTGTCGGCGGCGGAAATGACCACCAGATCGGCAGGCGTCTGCCCCAGATCGACGGGGTCTTTGCCGTCTTCGATCGCTCCCGGCGTGGCGGCAAGCAGGTGCATCAGGCCACCCCGCCTTGCAGGCCCGCGCGGTTTCGGGCAAGAGCAGCGCAAAGGTCAGCCGGAAGGGTGCCATCATGGATTATGGAAAATCGGGAGCCGCGAAAATGGCCAAGAACACGCCGCGCCACAAGGAACACAACGAACCGGGGTCCGACAAGAACCCGTTCGGCAAGCGACCCAGCAAAGAGGAATTGCTGGCTCGAATGAAAAAAGCGCAAGCCGCTGCGGGCACGCCGGGTCTGGACCAGCCCGCCGATCCGGCCGACGACACGGCGACCGACGAGGCGGGTGGCAAACCCATGCGCGGGCGCGACGATCAGAACTGAGTGGATCACAGCCGCTTTTCCATGAAAATGCTGCTGGGATTTTCGGTGTAATCGCCGAAAACGCCACATGGGACGAACCCGTGGCGTGCATACAATCGATGCGCCGCGTGCAGCACATCACCGGTTTCCAACCGCATCCAGTGCAGGCGCAATTCACGCGCCCGGTCTTCGAGTGCGCGCAGGATCGCATCGGCCACGCCGCGCCCACGGGCGGTTTGAGCGACGAACATCGACTTGACCTCGGCCATGTCTTTTTTCACCTTGATCGCCCCGGTGCCAAGGATCGTTGCACCCTCACGCGCCGTAAAGAAATGCACGTCGTCGCCGCACAGCGCGTCGATCGACAGATAGTGATTATCCTCGGGCGCAAACAGCGTCTGCATCAGCGCATGGCTGGCCTGCAACAGCGCGGTGGCTTGCCTGTCGCGCGGATCGGTGCGCGCGACGACAATCATGCGGCAAGGGCTGCCGTGATCGCGGCGCGGTCCAGACCGGCCTCGCCGATCACCACCAGCCGGGTTTCACGCGGGCCCTTGAACGGTTGGTCGAAATAGGTTTCGACGCGCGGGCCGACCGCCTGAAGGGTCAGGCGCATCGGTTTACCACTGACGGCAACGAAGCCTTTGAGGCGCAAAATGTCGTGGGCGCGGATCACATCGGCGACCTGCGCGGCAAATGCCGCAGGATCGGCGATTTCACCGCGCGATACGACGAACGATTCAAATTCGTCATGGCCGTGGTCATGCCCATGATCATCCTCGTGGTCATCGTCATCATCATCGTGATGGTGGTGGTGATGGACTTCGTGCCGGGCCTCGATGTCGTTTTCTGCCCCGATCCCCTGCCCCAGCAGCACATCGACAGGGAGCGCGCCCATCGTCGTGCGGACCACCTGCACACCCTTGCGGCTTTCCGATTTCAGCCGCGCGGTCAGGGCGTCCACCTCGGCCCCGGTCAGCAGGTCGGTCTTGTTGACCACGATCATATCGGCGCAGGCGATCTGATCGTCGAAAAGCTCGGACAGGGGCGTTTCGTGATCAAGGTTGTCGTCCTGCGCGCGCTGCGCGTCGACGGCGGCAACATCATGGGCAAAACGCCCCTCGGTCACCGCCTTGCCATCGACCACAGTGACGACGCCATCGACCGTCACGCGGGTCGAAATGCCGGGCCAGCTGAACGCGCGGACCAGCGGCTGCGGCAGAGCCAGACCACTGGTTTCGATGACGATATGGTCTGGTTTCACATCACGCGCCAACAGCTTTTCCAGCGTCGGAATGAAATCCTCGGCCACTGTGCAGCAGATGCAGCCGTTCGACAGTTCGACGATGTCATCCTCGGTGCAAACCTCGGACCCGCAACCTTTGAGGATATCCCCATCGACCCCCAGATCGCCGAATTCGTTGATGATCAGCGCGATGCGCTTGCCTTGGGCGTGTTGCAGCATGTGCCGGATCAGGGTCGTCTTTCCGGCCCCTAGGAACCCGGTGACGATGGTGGCGGGGATCTTGGCGGGCATCGGGCGGCTCCTGTAAAAGACCCGCCCTATCTGGCGCAACGGCTAAGGAAAGAAAAGCCTATCCGCGCCCGTGTGGGGTATCCAGATCAAGCACCGGCCCGGTCGGCACGATGCGATGCGGATTGATGGTTTCGTGGCTGTAATAATAATGGCGCGTGATGTGATCCATGTTCACCGTGTCCGCCACGCCCGGCCACTGATACAGCTCGCGGGTATAGCCCCACAGGTGTGGATAATCGACAATTCGTCGCCGATTGCATTTGAAATGTCCGTGATAGACCGCGTCGAACCGGATCAGGGTGGTGAACAGCCGCCAGTCGGCCTCGGTCAGCTTATCGCCCATCAGATAACGGTTCTGGCCCAGCCGGTCTTCGATCCAGTCCAGCGTGTCGAACAGCGGGCCGATGGCCGCGTCATAGGCGTCTTGGGTCGTAGCGAACCCGCATTTGTAAACGCCGTTGTTGAGTGTGTCGTAGATGCGGGCGTTCACGGGGGTGATGGCGTCGCGCAGATCGGTCGGCCAATAGTCGTCGGTGTTCCCGGTGATGCCGTCAAAGGCGCTGTTGAACATGCGGATGATCTCGGCGCTTTCGTTGCTCACGATCGTGCCACGCTCTTTGTCCCACAGGATCGGCACCGTCACCCGGCCCGACGTATCGGGGGCGGCGCGCAGGTAAATATCGCGGGCAAAGGGCAGGCCGAACAGGGTGTCGCCCGTCGCGCCCGGATAATCGGTGGCAAAGGTCCAGCCTTCCGAAAGCATCTCGGGGTTGACGACGGACACCGCGATATGGTCCTCAAGCCCCTTCAGCGCCCGGAAAATCAGCGTGCGGTGGGCCCAAGGGCAGGCGAGCGAGACGTAGAGGTGATAGCGCCCGGTTTCCGCCTTGAACCCGCCCTCGCCCGATGGCCCGGCGCTACCGTCGGGCGTAATCCAGTTGCGGAAACTGGCGTCTTTGCGCACGAACGATCCGCCGTGCGATTTGGTGTCGTACCAGACGTCATGCCAGACGCCGTCGATCAACTGGCCCATCTTGGCCTCCTCTGCTTTGCTTTCGATCTAGGGCGGACCCGGCAGTCCGCAAACCCCGCCACAGGCGCAGCGCCTGTGCATCGGCGCAGGTCGCAATTGGGAACCGGGGCGGCGCATATCCGTTTGCACCCGTCCAGCCGCGCGGTTAAAGGTCAGGAAGACGAAGCCCTGAAACGGGCCAGAGAGGTTGGTGGCGCAAAGGTTGACCCGAATGGGGACCACGGCGCCACATCGTCGCCGCCCGCAAGGGGTCTCTGGCCGCTGCTCACGACGGATGGAGAGACCACGATGCGCCTGTTTCTGACCCTGATCGCCACGCTGGCCGCAAGTGCCGCCAGCGCCCACCCCGGCCACCTGATCGAAGCTGCCGGACATAACCACTGGGTTGCCGGCGCCGCCCTTGGGCTGGCCGGTGCGCTGGGTATCTGGCAAGCGATCAAAGGGCGCAAGAAGGCCGCGAAACCCGCGCCCGAAGCCGAAAAAGAATCGGCATGAAAACCACAATCAAAACGGGCGTGATGATCTGCGGCCATGGGTCGCGCAGCCAGTCGGCGGTGGATGAATTCGCGGTGCTGGCGGAAAAACTGCCGGCGTTCCTGCCCGACGACTGGCTGGTCGATTATGGCTATCTCGAATTTGCAAACCCGGTGATACGCGACGGGCTGGACCGGTTGCGCAACGCCGGGTGCGACCGGATTCTGGCGGTCCCGGGGATGCTGTTCGCCGCGATGCACGCCAAGAACGATATCCCGACGGTGCTGAACACTTACGCGGCGCAGCATGGGATCACGGTGAACTACGGGCGCGAATTGGGCGTCGATCCGAAAATGATCGCCGCGGCCGCTGGTCGGGTGAAAGAAGCGGTAGACAGCGCCAACGCGCGTTTGGGCGACGTTGCGCTGCATGACACCTGCCTTGTCGTCATCGGGCGGGGTGCCTCCGACCCCGACGCCAACGGCAACGTGTCCAAGGTGGCGCGGATGGTGCAGGAAGGGATGGGGTTCGGCTGGCTCGAGGTCGGGTATTCCGGCGTCACCTTCCCCCTCGTCGAACCCTGCCTGCAACACGTCGCGCGGTTGCCCTATCGGCGCGTCATCGTGTTCCCCTATTTCCTGTTCTCTGGCATCCTGATCGACAGGATTTACGGGTTCACGGATCAAGTGGCGAAATCCTATCCGGGCATCCAGTGGGTCAAGGCGCCTTATCTCGGCGATCATCCCAAGGTATTGGAAACCTTTGCCGAACGGATCACCGAACAGGTGGGCGAGGTGCCGCCGTCGAACTGCGCGATGTGCAAATACCGCACGCAGGTGCTGGGGTTCGAGGCCGAAGTGGGCGCGGTGCAGGAAAGTCATCACCACCACGTCGAGGGACAGGGCGCATCTGCGCCGGGGTCGAATGTGGCCGATTGCGCGCTGTGCGATACATTTTGCACGGGGCTGTGCCGGCTGAAGGATGACCATGCGCATGACCACGACCACGGGCATCACCATGATCACGACCATGCACATGATAACGGGCATACCCACGATCACGCCCATCCGACCTATCCACACGCCGATCACCCGCATGGGCCAGAAAGCGCGCGAAAGACGAAAAAACATTCTCACTAGCTTCTTTTGGCCAGAAATTTCCCCGCCGGAGGCTCCGGCATCAGCCTCGAGGGCAATCGTTTGAGACCCTATGAAAAGAACCCACAAGCGATCTATGCCACCAGTTTCGCCACAGTGCGGGCCGAGGCGCGGCTGGACCGTTTCGCGCCTGCGATGCAGCCGCTGGTGACGCGGCTGATCCATGCCTGCGGGATGGTCGAAATCGCTGACAGGCTTGCGTTTTCGCCCGATGCTGTAGTGGCTGGGCAGGCAGCGCTGGCGGGCGGCGCAGCGGTGCTGTGCGATTGCGAAATGGTTGCGGCCGGGGTGATCCGGCGGCATCTGCCAGCGGACAACCGGGTGCTGGTCACACTGAACGATGCGGCCGTGCCAGGGATCGCCGACCGGATCGGCAACACGCGGTCCGCAGCGGCGGTCGAGCTGTGGCACGACCATCTGGCTGGGGCCGTCGTGGCGATCGGCAACGCGCCGACAGCGCTGTTTCACTTGCTTGAGCTGCTTGATGCGGGCTGGCCGAAACCGGCGGTGATCCTAGGCTTTCCGGTCGGTTTCGTCGGGGCGGCGGAATCCAAGGCCGAATTGGCGGCAGATCCGCGCGGTGTACAGTTCGTAGCGCTCAAGGGCCGCAGGGGCGGGTCGGCGATGGCGTCGGCGGCGGTCAACGCGCTGGCGGCTGGGCTGGAGACCGCGCTGTGACGACCCCTTGGCTCCATATCGTCGGCATCGGCGAAGATGGCCTTGACGGCCTGCTGCCTGCAACCCGCGCGGTGGTCGAGGCGGCCGAGGTGATCCTGGGCGGCGACCGTCATCACGACCTTTCGGCGCGGGTCAGTGCCGAACGGCTCGCCTGGCCATCGCCATTCGATGCAATGATCGACACCATTCGCGGGCTGAAAGGTCGCCGCGCTGTGGTGCTCGTCACCGGCGACCCCTTGTGGTTTTCGGTCGGGGCGCGGATCGGGCGGGCCATTGACCCAGACGAAATCATCTATCACCCGCAACTGTCTGCCTTTCAGCTTGCCGCGGCGCGGATGGGCTGGTCGCTGCCCGATGTCGAAACGCTGACGGTGCATGGGCGACCGGTCGCGCAGATGGTCGCGTTCATCCAGCCCGACCAAAAGCTGCTGATCCTGACCACCGGGGCGGATACCCCGGCGCAGATCGCCGCATTTCTGACGACGCGCGGGTTCGGCCAGTCGAAAATGACCGTGCTGGCCGCAATGGGGGGCAAGGACGAGGCGCGGTTCGACGGCATCGCCGCGACGTGGGATCATACTGTGCCGCCATTCAACACCCTTGCCGTCGATTGCATCGCTGCCCCGGACGCTGCCCTGTTGCCCCGCGTGCCGGGGTTGGACGATGCGCTGTTCCAGTCCGATGGGACGATGACCAAGCAAGAGGTCCGCGCGGTCACTCTGGCCAAGCTCATGCCGATGCGCGGGGCGTTGTTGTGGGATATCGGCACCGGCTCGGGCTCGGTCGCCATCGAATGGATGCGGGCGGCGCGGTATGCCCGCGCCATCGGCATCGAACCCCGCGCCGACCGCCGTGCAATGGCGGCAGCGAATGCGCTGGCGCTGGGTACACCCCGGCTGGAACTGATCGACGGGCAGGTGCCGGATGCTTTGGCGGGCCTGCCCGCGCCCGATGCCATCTTTATCGGTGGCGGGCTGAGCGTTGAAACCTTTACCGCCGCTTGGGCCGCGCTGCGCCCTTTGGGGCGGCTTGTTATCAATGCGGTGACGCTGGAATCCGAGGCGGTGCTGCTTGCGCTGCACAAGGAACACGGCGGGCAGTTGGTCAAGCTGGCGGTCAACCGCGCCGAACCCGTTGGCCGGTTGACCGGCTGGCGACCGCTGATGCCGGTGACCCAATGGAGCCTTGTGAAAAGATGAAGCAGCGGACCCTCCGGGGGGAGTTGTTATTGCAAAGTGAAGCCGGGGGACGAGTATGACCGGCACGCTGTATGGCGTCGGCGTCGGCCCCGGTGCGCCTGATCTGATGACCCTGCGGGCGGCACGGCTGATCGGAGCGGCAACAGTCATCGCCTATCCGACGCTTGCCGGGGCGCCAAGTTTTGCACGCTCCATCGCCGCCGACCTGATCCCGGCAGGGGTGCAGGAAATCGTCATGGACGTGCCGATGACCACTGACCGCAATCCAGCGCAGGCCGCCTATGACGCGGGGGCCAGGGCCATCGCGGCGGCGCTGGACGCTGGAACCGACGTGGTGTGCCTGTGCGAGGGCGATCCGTTCTTTTACGGCTCGTTCATGTATCTGTTCGCCCGCCTGTCGGCCCGCTACCGG
>JBBSBK010000042.1:0-26105 GCA_038251315.1 Rhodobacterales bacterium
AACGAATGATTGACGGCGCGACCGATCCGCTGATCTATTTCGTGATCGAAAAGGATGGGTGGGCGATCGGCACCGCCGGAGCCCATCATGGCAACGAGGTTGGATTCATCCTGCATCACGCCTGCCGCCGAAAAGGATTGGTGCGCGAGGCGATGGGCGCAGTCATTCCCTATCTGTTCGCCGTGCTGCCCCATGACCGGCTGACCGCCGACGCCGATCCGCGCAACGTCGCGTCGATCAACCTGCTGCAATCGCTCGGTTTCATCGTGACAGGCACGGCCCAAAACACATTCTGCATCGACGGTATCTCGTCTGACTCGGTCTATCTGGCCCTTGCACGCCCGCACTCTTAGACCTGAAATCGCGCCAGGGCTCTCAGGCCGGTTCACGATCAACACGGTGAAGGCGCGGCAGGTCAAGGGGCGATCCTTTGGCGTGGCGCCCCAACGCTGACTCGTCCCAGCCGCAGGGAAATACACCACATGTCAGTCACGCAGAATCGCGTCCAGCCGGGCCTGTTCGTCGGGGCTGAGCGGCCCCGGCGTGACACCCCGCGCCCTGACGGTCCGCCAGCCGATGCCAAGCGCGGCGAGCAGCAGCAACGGCCCGGTTAGCCACAGCACCAAGTTGGCCCCGCTGGCATTGGGACGCAGCAGGACGACTTCACCGTAGCGGGCGACAATATAGTCAACAGCCTGTTGATCGGTGTCGCCCGCGACCAACCGTTCACGCAGCAACAGGCGCAGGTCGCGGGCCAGCGTCGCATTGCTTTCGTCGATGGATTCGTTCCTGCAGATCAGACACTTCAGCCCCTGCGAAATCGTGCGGGCGCGCGCTTCAATCGCCGGGTCGGCCAGGATTTCATCGGGTTGCACCGCAAAGACGGGCGCGGCCAGCAGGGCCAACAGCAGGATCAGCCGTTTCATTCTGCCGGCACTGCCGAGGCACGCCGCGTCGCCCCGGCAGCAACCCGCAACCGGCGATCCGACAGCGATACCAGACCGCCAAGCGCCATCAGGATTGCGCCGCCCCAGATCCAGTTGGCAAAGGGTTTCACATAGGTCCGCACCGCATAGCCACCCCCCGTCTGGGCATCGCCGATCACCAGATAGACATCGCGCAGGACGCCGTTGCTGATCGCCGCCTCGGTCGTCGGCATCTGGGCAACCGGGTAATAGCGCTTCTCGGGGTGCAGTTCGGCATAGACGCGCCCGTTCTGCCAGACCACCATCTCGGCGATGGTCGTCAGATAGTTGGGCCCCTGCCTGTCGGTCACGCTGCGCAATTCGACCTCGAACTGACCGACCGGGAACCGGTCGCCGACCTGTGCGACGCGGATATCCTCGACCGCCCAGGCGGTGACGGCAGCGATGCCGAAAACGCTGATCCCCATCCCGGCATGGGCCAGCGCCTTGCCCCAGTCGGCGCGGGGCAAACGGGTCAGTCGCGCGATGCGTCCTGCACCCCGCCCAGTCCGCGCCCATATGTCCCGCGCCGCGCCGACGACGACCCAGACCCCCAGCAAGACGCCGACCGGCCCCAGGGCGGACCGCCCGGTTTGCAGCGCAAAGGCCAATGCCGCCAACGCGAGGGCCAGCGCGAGGACACCCCAGAGGCCACGCAGACCGCGCCACACATCGCCCCTTTTCCACGCCAGCATCGCTCCAACCGGCAGGATCACCGCAAGGCCGACCATGAAGGGGGTGAAGGCAGCGTTGAAAAACGGCGGACCGACCGACACCGTGCGCCCGAACAGCAGTTCAGCCACCAGCGGCCAGATCGTGCCGGTGAACACCACAAGTGCAGCCACCGCCAGCAGGATGTTGTTCAGGACCAGCGCTGATTCCCGGCTGACGGTCTGAAACGCGCCCGAGGCGACCATCGCCCCGGCACGGGCGGCATAAAGGGTCAGAGCACCACCGATGAAAACGGCGAGGATGATCAGGATGAATACCCCCCGTTCGGGATCGTTGGCAAAGGCGTGAACCGACGTCAGCACGCCCGATCGGACGATGAACGTGCCCAGCAGCGAAAACCCGAATGCAAGGATTGCCAGCAGGATCGTCCAGCTTTTCAACGCCTCGCGCTTTTCCACGACGATGGCGGAATGGAGCAGGGCGGCGGCGATCAGCCAGGGCATGAAGCTGGCGTTTTCAACCGGATCCCAGAACCAGAACCCGCCCCAGCCCAACTCATAATAAGCCCACCATGACCCGAGCGCGATGCCCACCGTCAGGAACATCCATGCGGCCAGTGTCCAGGGCCGGACCCACCGCGCCCAGGCCGCATCGACCCGGCCCTCGATCAGCGCGGCGACGGCGAAACTGAACGACATGCTCAGGCCGACATAGCCCAGATACAGGAACGGCGGATGGAACGCCAAACCGGGATCCTGCAACAACGGGTTCAGGTCGCGCCCGTCGAACGGTGGTACCGCGACGCGCATGAACGGGTTAGAGGTGAACAGAATGAACGCGTAGAACGCGACCGAGATCGACGCCTGCACCGCCAATACGCGCGCCCGCAGAGTTTCGGGCAAATTGCCGCCGAACACCGCAACTGACCCGCCATAGATGCAGAGGATCAGCAGCCAGAGCAGCATCGACCCTTCGTGATTGCCCCAGACGCCGGCGATCTTGTAGATCAGCGGTTTGGCACTGTGCGAGTTTTCATAGACCAGCAGGACCGAAAAATCCGAGGTCACAAATGCCCAGGTCAACGCGGCGAACGAAAATCCGACAAGGATCACCTGACTGGTGGCCGCCGGTTCCGCCAGCGCCATGCAGCCGCGCCAGCCCCAATGCGCCCCGATCATCGGGACGACCATCTGCACAATGGCAATGCCAAAGGCCATAATCAGCGCGAAATGTCCCAACTCGGTCAACATGACCGGCAATCTAGCGCACCTGCGCCCAAGCTACCATCACATGCCGGTGCGCCTGATCGCCGCGTTCAGAACATCAGGCCGTTGTTCAACGCCAGCGCCAGCAGGGCGGTTACGAAGGCCCCGATGATCAGGCGCACCAACCACTTCAACGTGTCCTCGATCGCGCTCAGCCGCTTTTCAACATTGCCGCGATGCACGTCGTCTACGGCGCTGCGGGTTTCCAGAATGGCAAGGCGGCGGTCGACACCGCGGCTCCATTCATCCATTGGCCTGATCCCGCCATGCGTCCAGCGCCGGGTTCGCCTCGGTCGGAGTGGTATCGGTGTCTGTCCGCCCAGCGCCCGAATCGAGCGCGTCGAGAGCCTGGATATTGCGCGTCACCTGGCCCGCCATGCCGACGGTCTGGGCGATCGAGCGCTGAAAGTCCTGAGAAATCGACTGATGCCTTGCGCCGAAATAGAAGCTGACGATGGCGCCCATCAGCCACCAGAGCGGTTCCGGCACCAAGGCGATGCCCTGCATCCGGCTGGCAAACCAGATCGGGTTGACCATCGCGCTGACCATCAACCCCAGCGTGCCGAAAGCCAGCATTGGACGAGGTAATCGGTTCAGCCCGTCGATCAGGCGGTCGAACAGCCCCTTTCGCGGCTGTCCGAATTCCGACGCAAACTGGGCAAGCGCCTGTTGCTTTGCCGACGCATCGCGCACTGCGCCATTCTCGGCGTTTTCGCGGAATACCCCGGCGGTTTCGGCGATTATGTTGCGCCCATCGCCGAACAACACGTCGAAAACCCGTGTCATCACGCCCATGCCGCCACCCGTGCGCGATGCGCCGCGTGACTGAGGTGATACATCGGGGCGATGAATTCTTCAGCCCGGAGGATCCAGCCGCCTTTGGTCCCGTCGCGACGCAGACAATAT
The DNA here is from genome assembly GCA_038251315.1 of Rhodobacterales bacterium. GTDB lineage: Bacteria > Pseudomonadota > Alphaproteobacteria > Rhodobacterales > Rhodobacteraceae > JBBKXP01. The sequence continues at coordinate 3,809 of JBBSBK010000042.1, forward strand.
TTGCGGCTGGCCGGGCGGGCGTCACCCAGAGCGTAGTAATAGTTCCGCCGCTCGATCCCGTAGGCATCGGCAAGGTGTCGCGGCGCGGCACTATAGGCCGTCGCGGCGGCCGCAATCGTCTGCGGGCCGATCACGCCATCAACCGTCACATCGATCCGCATCATTTTGAAAAGGCGTTGTAAAATCTTGATAGCATTGCTGCCGGCGTTGACATGCATATCGAAAACCGATGGCTGCAGCGCCACCGGAAGCGCAGCGATTCCGGGACCGTGAAAATAGTGCCTGATATAGATGTCCGTCGCCTGTTCGCGGGTCAGCCCCCGCACATCAGCGATATCGACGCGACCGTCGCGGTTCACATCGCGGCCCAGCCGCTGAATGGTGCCCAGCGTGACGCCATATTTCGTCGGCCCGCCCGGATCGTCGGGATCATTCACATAGCCGCCCTCGCGGGCAACGATGGCGCGGGCGATGTCGTGAACCGATTGCATGGGCAGCCTCTTGTCCGATTACCAGGCAAGGCTGTGGTGTAAAGGTTAATTGGTTGCGGCTGCAGCGTCCGGTGCGACGTAAACGCCCTGAGCCTTGAGTGCCTCGATCACTTCTTTCGGCATATAGCTCTCGTCGTGTTTGGCAAGGATTTCAGTCGCTTCAAAGGTCCCGTTCACGTACCGGCCAAGGCCGATCATGCCCTGATTTTCGGCAAAAAGATCGGGCAGGACTCCGGTAAAGACTACGGGAACAGATGCCCCGCCGTCAGTGACCCGAAACGATACTTCGGTGCCTTGACCGCGCAGAATCGACCCCGACTCGACCAGTCCGCCGATGCGAAACAACTCGTTCGGCCCTGGTGGCGCGGCGGCAACCTCACTCGGCGCGCGGAAATACTGAAACGATTCCCTCGGCAGCAGAGCCAGGATCACGAACACCACCGCAATCGCCGCCAGCGCAATCCCGATGACTTGCACACGGCGCCGTTTCTTGAGACCTTTGAGCCCGCTCATGGAAATATCGGCGCCAGCATCAGCCCGGCAGTTTCTTCCAGCCCCAGCATGAGGTTGGCGTTCTGCACTGCTTGCCCCGACGATCCCTTGTTGAGGTTGTCGAGCGTGCTGACGACCAACGCACGACCGCCGACCCGGTCGCCCGTCACGCCAAGATGGCAGAAATTCGACCCTGCCACGTGACCCGTCCCCGGCAATTGGCCAAACGGCAGGACGACGATGAACGGTTCTTCAGCATACTGCGCGACCAGCGTCGCATGGATCGCCTGCGCGTCGCCTTGCACATAGCAAGATGCAAGGATGCCGCGCGACATCGGCACGAGGTGCGGGGTGAATATGATCTCGACCTTGCGGCCTGCCAACAGGCTGAATTCCTGATCGAATTCACCCAAGTGCCGGTGCTTGCCGCCTTGGGAATAGCCCTGAACGTCGGTGGCGCGTTCGGTAAACAACATGTTTTCCTTAAGGCTGCGGCCAGCCCCGGAAATCCCGTTTTTCAGATCGCAGATGATGTTATCAAGGTCGATCAACCCCGCCAAAATCAGTGGCCGCAACGCGAATTGCACCGTCGCCGCATTGCAACCGGTTCCGGCGACCAGCCGGGCCGTGCGAATCTCGTCCCGGTAAAATTCGGTCAGTCCGTAAACGGCGGTCTTCTGCAATTCTACGGCGACATGCGGCGCACCATACCACTTTTCATAGGCCGCCGGATCGCGGAGCCGGAAATCGGCACCCAGATCGACAACCTTGACGGAGTCCGTCAAATCGCGGACCAAAGCCTGCGACAGCCCGTGCGGCAACGCAGCAAAAACCAGGTCGATGCCGCTGAAATCGATATCGTCAATCGTGCAAAGCTGCGGCAGATCAAGGTGGCGCAACTGCGGATAGACATCGCTCATCGCCAGCCCCGCCTTGCGATCCGCCGATAGCGCGGCGATGCGCAGCCCCGGATGGGTGGCAATGATGCGAACGAGTTCTGCGCCGGTATAGCCAGACGCGCCAAGGATCGCGACGTTGTGGGTCATGGGTGTCTCCCGTCAAAGGGTCAAAATAGGGGGCAGCGCGGCGATGTGCAATCAAGCAGCCGTGAACGCCACCTTGCGGCGCAGGAACAGCGTGGCGCGATCGCTGACCGAGGCCGGTTTGCCGGTCGTCAGACAGACCGTTCCCTCGCCCCCGCCGACCAGTTCGGGACGGCGGCCGAGATAGTCGGCGAGGCTGGCAGCGACCAGTTCGGGCTGGCTGAACACGCGCACGTCGGGCCCCAGCGCCGCCTGAAACGCATCCATCATCAGCGGATAATGGGTGCAGCCGAGCACCGCCGCATCAGGTACCGGCATCTTGCGTTTCAACGCCTCGACATGGGAGCGCACCAGCGCCTCGGCCAGGATCAGATCGCCATCTTCGATGGCATCGACGACGCCGCCGCAGGCCTGCCCTTCGACATCGACTCCGATGGCACGGAACGCCAGTTCGCGCTGGAACGCGCGGGATGACACGGTCGCCGGCGTCGCGAACAGGGCGACGTGTTTTACCGCAACCTCGCGCGGGGGCGAATTGTCGCCCCACTGGCGTTCGGTCAGCGCCTCGATCAGGGGCACGAAAACCCCCAACACGCGTTTGCCCTTGGGCACCCAGCCCTCTTGCATCCGGCGCAGCGCCGCAGCCGACGCCGTGTTGCAGGCAAGGATCACCAGATCGCAGCCAGCATCAAACAACCGCTGCACCCCTGCTGTCGTCAGGCGATAAATGTCATCGGGCGTGCGCGTACCGTAAGGCGTGTTGGCGTTGTCACCGAAATAGACCAACGGCACATCGGGCAGTCGTTTCTGCACCGCTTCCAGCACGGTCAAACCGCCAAGTCCGCTATCGAATATTCCCACCGCCATCTGCGCGCGCCTTATGTCTGGCCTCGAATTCATGGCCGAGCCGGTTCGGGTCCAGCGGCCTTGGGCTTAGCTCATATGTGGCTTTGCGCAGGAAATCCATGCACGCTTTGGAATCGGTTTTCAATGCTGCCAGCGCAGCACGATCGATCGGCTGACCGACGACGACCCGTACCGGCGTGCCGACACGGGCGCGGAATTCGCGGATCAGCATGCCGACGCGCAATGTGGCATGCAGGTGGCTGGCAAGCTGAAACAGGCGGCTGTTGCGCCCTTCGAAATAGATCGGCACCACCGTCGCGCCCGATTTTGCGATCATCTTGGCGGTAAAGGTCCGCCAGCTTGGGTCCATTGGTGGGTCGAAGGGTCGCGCCCCGGTCGACACGGTGCCGCCTGGAAACACGCCTACCGCACCACCGGCGGACAGATAGCGCAACGCCTCGGCCCTTGTTTCAAGGTTCAGTTTTGCCGCGGCTTTGGTGTCGTCGAACGAAATCGGCAGAATCACCCGCTTCAGATCGGGAGAGCGGGAAAACACGTCGTTCGCGAGGATCCGGAAATCGCCGCCCCGCCGCTCTGACAGGATACGGCCCATCATCAACCCGTCGAGGATACCGTATGGGTGGTTGGCAACTACGATCAGCGGACCGGCGCGCGGGATGTGATCCAGACTGCCCCCGACAATATCGAGGCTAAGGCCATAGCGGTCGACCAGCACCTGCCAGAAATCGCCGCCCTGCGCGACCTCGGCGTCATAGCCGCGCGCCTTTCGGATCAGTTTCAGCCGCCCCGTCGCATTTTCCATGACCCGGATGATCGCCCTGCCACCGCGCGTCGCGGCGGCGTGAGCATAGGAGATGTCGCGCGCGATCTGGCGGTCAGTCATACAGGCAGCATAACCCGAAAATATGACGATGAAACGACGATATCGTTACTCGGCAGCGGCACGGGTCGGGGGGGCCTGCAAGGCGGCCAGCAATTCCTCGCGCCGCTTTTCCGCTTTGGCGGCGTTTGCCAGCTTGACCGGCCCGAACCCGCGGATTTGCAACGGCAGTTCGGCAATCGCAATGGCAACGTCTCGGGTGTGTTCGGACAGATGATCCAGCACGGTCTCCATATCGGCCTCATATTGCGCGATCAGTGCGCGTTCCATCTGCCGCTCGGCGCTACGCCCGAACGGATCGAACGCTGTGCCACGCAGGCCTTTGAATCGGGCTAACAGCGGAAAGGCGCGTTCCATCAGCGGTCCAAAGCCGCGCTTTTTCGGTCGCCCGTTGGCATCCGTTCCCGAAAGGACCGGCGGGGCCAGATGGTAGGTCAGGGTCAGATCGCCGTCGAAGGCAGCCTTCGCCTTGGCACGAGTTTGGGTCAAAAGCCGCGCCACCTCGTATTCGTCCTTGTAGGACAGCAGCTTGTGATAGCCCTTGGCGACCGCCTCGGCCAGTTCCGGGTCATCGAATCGCGCCACCATCGCGCGGTATGTCGCGGCCAGCGCAGCATTTTGATAGGCGATCAGATGATCGGCGCGGAACTCGACCGTTCCGGCCGGTGTGCGCGGCGTGTCGGCCGTTTCCGGGGCCAGAACGGCCGCCGCTTCGACCGGGAAAAGCACCGCCCAGCGACCATAGTCAAACGCCAGCAGATTGCGTTTCACCGCCGCCCCGTTCATCTCGATGGCCCGCGTGATCGCATCAAAACTCAGCGGCACCGCGCCCATCTGCCACGCGGCCCCGAACACCATCATGTTGGAATAGATGCTGTCGCCCAACAGCGCCTTCGCAAGGTCGGACGCATCGAACATCGCCAGATTGTCACGCAACCGCGATTGCAGCGAGAGCGTGAGTTGTTCGGCAGGCAACCGGAATTCGGTGTCGCGAGTGAAATCGCCAGTCATGATCTGGTGACTGTTGACGACACCTTTGGTGCGTCCAGCAACCATCAGGCCCAATGTCTTGGCCCCCGCAGACACCACCAGATCGCCGCCGATCAGTGTGTCGCATTCACCCGTCGCGACCCGTATCGCGCTGATCTCGCTTGGCTTGTTGGCCAGGCGGCAATGGATATGCACCGCGCCGCCCTTTTGGGCGAGGCCCGCCATCTCCATCATGCCGGCGCCTTTGCCGTCCAGATGTGCGGCCATCGCCATGACCGCGCCGATGGTCACAACCCCGGTCCCACCGACGCCGGTAATGACGACGTTGTGGGTGCCATGGATGACCGGCAGGATCGGCATCGGGAGATCGGGAAGTGTGATTTCCCTTGTCGCGTACTTCTTCAATTCTGCCCCCTCGATGGTGACGAATGAGGGGCAGAACCCATTGATGCAACTGTAATCCTTGTTGCACGACGACTGGTCGATGGCCCGCTTGCGACCGAGTTCGGTGTCTACCGGAACGATCGATACGCAATTGGATTGCACGCCGCAATCGCCGCATCCCTCGCAGACGTCGGTGTTGATGAACACACGCTTGTTGGGGTCGGGAAACTCGCCACGCTTGCGCCGACGACGTTTTTCGGCAGCGCAGGTCTGGACATAAACAATGGCCGATACGCCCTTGACCTTACTCATCGATTCCTGAACCGTTGGCAGATCGGCACGTTCATGCCGGGTAATCCCGCGTGGAAACGCTGCCAGATCTATTTCTTCTTTTTCATCATAGACAAGCGCCACGTTCTTTACGCCCATCGCCAACAATTCCCGGCAGATCTGATCGGCCTTCAAATCGCCGTCATTGTGCTGCCCGCCGGTCATCGCTACGGCGTCGTTGAACAGGATCTTGTAGGTGATGTTGGTGCCGGCACTCAGCGCGAACCGGATCGCCTGCACACCCGAATGGTTATAGGTGCCGTCGCCAAGGTTCTGGAACACGTGGTCACGGGTAGAAAATGGCGCCTCCCCGACCCAGTTTGCACCTTCGCCGCCCATCTGGGTGAACCCGACGGTATCGCGGTCCATCCACTGCACCATGTAGTGACAGCCGATCCCGGCGTAGGCGCGTGACCCCTCGGGCAGCTTGGTCGACGAATTGTGCGGGCAGCCGGAACAGAAATAGGGTAACCGCGCCGCCAGTTCCGGCGCATTGTCGGCGTTTCTCGCTGCGGCCAACGCCTCAAGTCCAGCTCTTATCCCACTGTTATCGCAACCTTCCTCGATCAGGATACCGCCGATCTTGTCGGCAATCCAGATGGGGTTGAGGGCATAGCGTGTCGGAAACACTTCTTCGCGCCGCCCTTGCGAATGTTCGTCGCCCTTGTGCCAGCCATAAACGCGCGTGCGGGTGTCATCGAACAGCGCCTCCTTGACCTGCACCTCGATCAGTTTGCGCTTTTCCTCGACTACCACGACCAGATCCAGGCCGTCGGCCCAGTCATGGAAGCCCGCCATATCGAGCGGCCAAACTTGTCCGACCTTGTAGGTCGTGATCCCCAGCGCCACGGACCCGGCCTCGTCGATGCCAAGCAGCGACAATGCATGGACCAGATCAAGCCAGTTCTTGCCCGCCGCGACGAACCCGATTCGGGCGCCGCGCTGGCCCCAGACCCGTTTATCCATGCCGTTGGCGCGTGAAAATGCCTCTGCAGCAAAGCGTTTATGGTCGATCATCCGCGCCTCTTGGGCGACGGGCGTGTCGATCAGGCGGATGTTCAGCCCATCGGCAGGCATCGCAAAATCGGGGGTGACGAACTGCATCCGGTCGGGCGATCCGTCGACGACCGACGTTACCTCGATCGTGTCCTTCATCGTCTTCAGGCCCACCCAGACCCCGGCGAACCGCGACAGCGCCCAGGCATACAGCCCGAAATCAAGGATTTCCTGCACCCCGGCGGGCGACACGATCGGCATGTAGGCATCGACCATCGCCCAGTCGGACTGGTGCAGCGTGGTCGAAGATTCGCCGGTGTGGTCATCGCCCATCGCCATGATGACGCCGCCATGGGGCGATGTCCCGGCCATGTTGGCGTGGCGCATCACGTCGCCCGACCGATCGATCCCCGGACCCTTGCCATACCAAAGGCCGAAGACGCCCGCGTAACGCCCCTCGCCACGCAACTCGGCCTGCTGACTGCCCCAGAGGGCCGTCGCAGCCAGATCTTCGTTCAGCCCCGGCAGGAACGTGACCTGCGCCGCCGTCAGTTCGGCGGCGGCCTTTTGCATCTGCTGGTCGACCGCACCAAGGGGCGACCCGCGATAGCCCGTCACATATCCCGCTGTATTCAACCCCACCGCCGCATCCCGGGCGCGCTGCATCAGCATCAGGCGCACCAACGCCTGCGTGCCGTTCAACAACACTTGCGATTTGGATAGGTCATAGCGGTCTGACAGGCTGACGTCCTGATGGATCATGGTATGGTCCTCGCTTTCCATCATTATAGGTCAACTTGGCTGACCTACCAAACGATAAATGACTGACACAGCGGTTTCTATGCGGCATAGAGATCACGCTAAGCAAATTGCGGTGTGAGCGGTAACAAAGTCGGATTTGGGCGGATTATGGACTGGGACAAACTAAGAATATTTCACGCAGTCGCCGATGCCGGGTCTCTGACCCATGCTGGCGACACACTGCACCTGTCGCAATCGGCGGTCAGCCGACAGATTCGCGCATTGGAAGAATCCCTGAACACTACCCTTTTCCACCGCCACGCCCGCGGCCTGATTCTGACTGAACAGGGCGAATTGCTGTTCGATGCGACTCGGTCGATGAACAAGCGGCTGGAAACGGCCGCTGCCAGGATCCGCGACAGCGAAGAAGAGGTCTTTGGCGAACTGAAGGTGACGACGACCACCGCCTTTGGCTCACTCTGGCTTGCCCCGCGCCTGCCCAAATTGTTCGAGAAATACCCCGATCTCAAAATCGACCTGATGCTGGAAGAACGGGTGCTCGACCTGCCGATGCGCGAGGCCGATGTGGCGATCCGGATGAAGGAACCCAGCCAAGCCGATCTGATCCGCAAAAAATTGATGACGGTGCGGATGCGGCTATACGCCACCCGGGCCTATCTGGCCGGGCGACCCGCGCTCAACTTCGTCGAAGATATCAGCCAGCACCGTCTGATCTGCCAAAGCCCCAATTCGGCGCAGGTCGCGGCGGGTGCCACGCTGGTGCAATATCTTTTGGGCTACGACATTCCATCGATGCTGACAGTGAACAACTATTTCGGCGCCTTGCAGGCGGTGCTGTCCGGTCTTGGCGTCGGCATGCTGCCCGATTACGTGACCGAGGACTTCCCAGATCTGGTGCGCGTCCTGCCGGATGTGGAATCGGCCGAGGTGCCAGTGTTTCTGGCCTACCCCGAGGAACTGCGACAATCCAAGCGGGTCATGGCCTTTCGCGATTTCGTGCAGGACGAGATCATCACACACCGCCGCAATATCCGCGATATGGCCATCGCCTCAGAGGCTTAGCAGGAGGCCTCGAAGCCATGCAAGCGATGCATGGCAGGTTTGCGCTAACGGGCAACGTTTTGTCTTGATCGCACAGAACCCGCCACCTATCTCATCAAGTGAAGCGGATGATGCGTAATCGCTCATCATCTTCACCTCCCTGTTGGACTTCGCCGGGCCTCGTGCCCGGCGATTTTTTGTCGGCGACACCCGCCCCGACCCTTTTCCGTCCTTCGCCCTTGCCCTAATGGGGTCGCAGCAGCCGGAAGGACAATCATGCAGAACCCCGCCATCACCCCCGAACTGATCGCGGCGCATGGGCTGAAGCCCGACGAATACGATCGCCTGCTGGGGATCATCGGGCGCGAACCGACGTTCACCGAACTAGGCATCTTCTCGGCCATGTGGAACGAACATTGTTCCTACAAATCATCCAAGAAATGGCTGCGCACCCTGCCCACCACCGGCCCGCAGGTCATCTGCGGCCCCGGTGAAAACGCGGGCGTCGTCGATATCGGCGACGGCCAAGCCGTTGTTTTCAAGATGGAAAGTCATAATCACCCCAGCTATATCGAACCGTATCAAGGGGCAGCAACGGGCGTTGGTGGCATCCTGCGCGATGTGTTCACGATGGGGGCCCGACCCATCGCGGCAATGAATTCGCTGTCGTTCGGCAGCCCGGATCATCCGAAAACCCGCCAGCTGGTAGCAGGAGTTGTTGCGGGAATCGGTGGCTACGGCAATTGTTTCGGCGTCCCGACCGTAGGCGGCGAGGTCCGGTTTCATCACGCTTATAACGGCAACTGTCTGGTTAACGCCTTTGCCGCAGGGCTGGCGGATGCTGACAAGATTTTCTATTCCGCCGCGTCGGGCGTCGGCATGCCGGTTGTCTACCTTGGGGCCAAGACGGGCCGCGACGGTGTTGGCGGGGCCACAATGGCAAGCGCCGAATTCGACGACACGATCGAGGACAAGCGCCCCACCGTCCAGGTTGGCGACCCCTTTACCGAAAAGCGGCTGATGGAGGCCTGTCTGGAACTGATGGCCACAGGTGCGGTCATTTCCATTCAGGACATGGGTGCGGCAGGGTTAACCTGTTCGGCGGTCGAAATGGGCGACAAGGGCGGTCTGGGTGTGCGCCTGATCCTTGACGCCGTGCCGCAACGCGAAGCCGACATGACCGCTTACGAGATGATGCTGTCGGAATCGCAGGAACGCATGCTGATGGTTCTGCGCCCCGAACTCGAGGCCGAGGCGCGCGCCGTGTTCGACAAATGGGACTTGGACTTTGCCATCGTCGGTGAAACCATTGCTGATGATCGGTTCATCGTGATGCACAAAGGGCAGGTCATGGCCGATCTGCCGCTGGCGAACCTGTCAGGGTCGGCGCCCGAATACGACCGCGCGTGGGTGCCGACCCCCGCCCCCGCGCCTTTGACCAACGTGCCACAAATCGACCCCATCGCGGGCCTGCGCGCGCTGATCGGGTCACCCAATTACGGCGCAAAAACATGGGTCTATGAACAATACGACGCGCAAGTCATGGGCGACACAGTGCGCACCCCCGGCCTTGGCGCGGGCGTGATCCGGGTGCATGGCACCGACAAATTGCTGGCTTTCACGTCCGATGTGACCCCGCGCTACGTCTTTGCCAATCCGGTGATGGGCGGCAAACAGGCCGTAGCCGAGGCTTATCGCAACCTGACCGCCGTGGGCGCGATCCCACTGGCCAGCACCGACAACCTGAACTTCGGCAACCCCGAAAAGCCCGCGATCATGGGGCAATTCGTCGGCGCGATCCAAGGCATCGGCGAGGCTGTCGCCGCCTTGGACATGCCCATCGTGTCGGGCAACGTGTCACTGTACAACGAAACCGATGGTACCGGCATCCTGCCAACGCCCACGATTGGCGCGGTCGGGCTGATCGCGCACATCGACCTGTTGATCGGCGGCGCCGCACAGGATGGCGATACCGCCATCCTGATCGGCACGACCCACGGCCACCTTGGCCAATCGGCGCTGCTGGCCGAGGCGTTCGGGCGGGCCGAGGGCGACGCGCCCCCCGTCGATCTGATTGCGGAAAAGGCGCATGGCGATTTCATCCGCGCCAATCATGCCCGTATTCGTGCCTGCACCGACCTGTCAGATGGGGGGTTGGCGCTGGCCGCGTTCGATCTGGCTGCCGCCGGGAACATTGGCGTTACCCTCGACTCGGATGACACCGCGACATTGTTTGGCGAAGATCAGGCCCGCTATCTGATCGCCTGCACGCCCGAACACGCCGCCGCCTTGCTGGCTGCCGCCAAGTCAGCAGACGTTCCCGCGGCCCAGGTTGGACACTTCGGCGGCAAATCCTTTATCAGCGGCAAGGCAATGGCCCCCTTCGCCGACCTGCTGACGATCTACCGCACGGCCTTTGCCGCAGCTGTCGGCTAACACCCCGCCTTGAAGCCTCGCCGCCAACCGCTTACCTTGAGCGCAACGACACCGGGGAGGATCGCCGATGGCGATGACAGCGCAAGACATCGAAGACCTGATCCGCGCCGCCTTTCCGGCCGCAAAGGTCAGCGTCCAAGGGGACGACGGCGCACATTTCGCCGCCGAGGTCATCGACGAAAGCTTTCGCGGCCAGAACCGGGTGCAGCAGCAGCGCGCCGTCTATGCAGCCCTCAAAGGCAAGATGGATGGCAGCGCCGGAGAATTGCACGCGCTCGCGCTGACGACCAAGGCCCCCGAATAAGATCACCCAATAACTTTCAAGGATTTCTCAAATGTCTGCCGAAGCCAAGATCAAAGCTGCCGTGACCGCCAACGACGTGGTGCTGTTCATGAAAGGCACCAAGACGATGCCACAATGCGGGTTTTCGTCCCGCGTGGCAGGCGTGCTGAACTACATGGGCGTCGAATTCGCCGATGTGAACGTGCTGGCCGACGATGAGGTCCGTCAGGGCATCAAGGAATATTCCGACTGGCCGACGATCCCGCAGCTTTACGTCATGGGTGAATTCGTCGGCGGCTGTGACATCATCACCGAGATGACGCTGTCGGGCGAACTGGATGCGCTGTTCGACACCAAGGGCGTCACCTACGACAAGGCCGCCGCCGACAAGATCCGCGAAAGCAACGGCTGACACCTAGTCACCGGCGGCGCAGTCCTGCAACACGACTGCTTCGCTGCCGTCGGTTCCATCGTGCCAGTACAATGTGGCGGCGTCGCCATCGGTCCACCAGATGTAATGCGATCCGTCCGACGGAAAGCCATAGCGGACGCCGGACTCGGCGGCCTCTTGCATCAGCGTCATCTGCCGCCCGTCCAGCATCAGTACTGCGACCGCCCCGGCATCCGGGTCATCCGATCTTTCGGTCAGATAAACGACCGGCACCTGCAGGCCGCGCTCGCAGGTAAAGGTCTGCTGGTTGATCTCAAGCGATGCCACCGCCGCCAGCGGCAGGCAGATCAGCGTCAGAACAGGCAGGATACAGCGCATCAGCTAGTGCTCCGATTCTCGATTTCATCAGCGAGCGCCTCGGCACGCGCCGCCAGTTCGGCGAGCGTTTCGGTCACCTCGGCGGGCACCACCGGCACCTCTATGCGTTCGGGGGCCGGCGTGCCGCGTGCGGCGATGTCGGCCAGACGGTCCTCGGCGGTGCGCAACTTGTCCTCGAGCGCGGCGGTCTTGTCGGCAAGCATCAGCCCGGCCATCAGCAGCATTTTGGCCTCGGGTAACCGGCCGACGGCACCGGCAAGGGCGCCCGCCTCGGTATCGAGCATAGTGGCGGCGGCGTGCAGAAAGGGTTCTTCTCCGTCCTGACAGGCCACTTCGAAGGTGCGCCCGCCGATCATGATGTCGACCTGTGGCATCAGCGGGCCTCCTCGATGATCGGCGTCAGGGCGTCGATTACCAGATCGACCTCGGCGGCGTCGGCAGCACGGACTGCACGCAGGGCGTCCAGTTCGGCCAGCATCGCCTTGTTGATGAGATGCGGTTCGGCGACGCCCTCGGTCAGCGCTTCGCGCAGTTTGGCGTTGCTGGCACGCAGGTCGGCGTTGGCCTGGCGCAGTTTCTGGATATCGCGATCGACGCTGGCCAACCGTGTGCGACCCTGTTCGTCGCGCAATTTCAGATCAGCCAACTGGCCATCCTGACGTTGCTTCAGGGCGCTCACCCGTTCCTCGAGTTGCGCTGTCACCGTCTTTTCCTCCGCCAGTTGGGCCAGCAGTCCGGCAACCTGCGGGTCGTCGTCGCGCGGCGCGTCTCTGATCGGAGCCGCCGCCATTGCTCCGACCCCGGCCCTGATCCGGTCAAGCGCTGCGGTGATTCTGCTTTCCAGGTCGGAAATCTCGCTCATCTGCATCATCCTCTTGCCGACGCATCCACCAGGTTGGCGAATCGTGACTGCTTTCCATCAGCCTATGTCATCGCTCGCGCCCCGGCAAATGCGCTGATCCTTTGGCGAACAACAGCTTAGACCACGCGCTTGATCTTGGCCGCTGCCCTGTTATGACGCGGGCAGCCAATCATTCCCGCCGATAAGGATTCTGAACTTGGAAATTGCAGCTTTGCGCAAAGCCCACCCCGACCACTGGATGCGCGCCGCCGCCATCCGCACTCTGACGCTGGACGCCGTGGCCGCCGCAAATTCCGGCCATTCGGGGATGCCGATGGGCATGGCCGATGTGGCTGCCGTGCTGTACGAAAAGCACTTGCGGTTCGATCCCGCAGCACCCCATTGGCCCGACCGTGACCGGTTCATCCTGTCCGCCGGGCACGGGTCGATGCTGCTTTATTCCGTCCTTTACCTGACCGGCTATGCCGACATCACTTTGGACGAAATCAAGAATTTCCGCCAATGGGGATCGAAAACCGCAGGCCATCCCGAATACGGCCACGCCGAAGGGATCGAGACGACGACCGGCCCATTGGGTCAGGGGATCGCCAATTCGGTCGGGTTCGCCATCGCCGAGGAATCGCTGCGTGCCCGCTATGGCGCGGCCATCTTTGATCATCATACCTATGTGATGGCGGGCGACGGTTGCCTGATGGAAGGCATCAGCCAAGAGGCGCTGACCCTCGCTGGGATGCAGGAACTGGGTCATCTGGTCCTGTTCTGGGACAACAACGACATCACGATCGACGGCAAGGTCGAACTGAGCGACAAGACCGACCAGTGCGCCCGCTTTGCCGCGTCCGGCTGGCACGTTCAGGCGATCGACGGCCATGATCCGGTGGCAATCGACGCGGCGATCACGGCGGCCAAGGCTGATCCGCGCCCCTCGATGATCGCCTGCAAGACTCATATCGCGCTGGGCCATGCGGCGCAGGACACATCCAAAGGGCACGGTGCGCTGACCGATCCGGCCCAGTTGCAGGCGACGAAAGACGCCTACGGCTGGAAGGGCGGCCCCTTTGAAGTGCCCGCCGACGTCAAGAAGCAGTGGGAGGCAATGGGCACGCGCGGTGCCGTCGCCAATGCCGAATGGACCACACGGGTATCGAAATTGTCGGCCGCCAAACAGGCCGACCTGCTGCGCATCTTTGGCAATCAGGCACCGAAAAGGCTGTCAGGCGTGATCCGCGCCCTGAAACAGCAGGCGTGCGACAGCAAGCCAGAAGTCGCCACCCGGAAATCGTCTGAAATGGTCCTTGAGGTCATCAACCCGGTGATGCCGGAAACCATCGGCGGGTCGGCTGACCTGACCGGGTCGAACAATACCAAGACCGCCGATCTGGGCGTTTTCAGCCCGGCCGACCGCAAGGGCCGCTATGTCTATTACGGCATCCGCGAACACGGCATGGCGGCGGCGATGAACGGTATGGTGCTCCACGGCGGGGTGCGGCCCTACGGCGGCACGTTCTTATGCTTCACCGACTACGCCCGCGGCGCGATGCGGCTGTCGGCGCTGATGGGCGCACCGGTTATCTATGTGATGACCCACGATTCGATAGGTTTGGGCGAGGATGGACCGACTCACCAACCGGTCGAACATCTGGCGATGTTGCGGGCGACGCCGAATATCAACGTCTTTCGCCCTGCCGACACCGTCGAAACCGCCGAAGCCTGGGAATGTGCCTTGCTCGCCGACAAGACGCCGTCGGTGCTGGCCCTGTCACGTCAGAACCTGCCGACGGTGCGCACCGACCACAAATCGGCCAACCTCGTGTCGAAAGGCGCCTATGTGTTGGCCGAGGCAGAGGGAAAGCGACAGGCGATCCTGATGGCCTCGGGGTCCGAGGTCGAGGTGGCGCTGGCGGCCCGCGATCTGTTGCAGGCCGAAGGGATCGGGACCCGCGTCGTGTCGATGCCGTGCATGGAGTTGTTTGCCGCGCAGGACGCGGCCTATCGCAAGCGAGTACTGCCAGGTGGTGCCGTGCGCGTCGCGGTCGAGGCGGCGGTGCGACAGCCCTGGGATCAGTGGTTGCTGGGCGAACGTGGCCGCGAGGCCAAGGCTGGGTTCGTCGGGATGGAAGGATTCGGAGCGTCCGCCCCGGCAGAGGTCTTGTATGAAAAGTTCGGGATCACGGCGCAGGACGTGGCGGACAAGGTCAAGGCGTTGCTGACCTGACGCTGGGAAGACTTTCCGAAAAGTCTTCCCAAAACCCTTCGAAGGGTTTTGCTAACAGACCACGCGGACCGGCGCATCATTGCAGAAGATGACGAATTGCCCCGCGTTTTCGACAGCGTGAAATCCACGGCGTCGCAATTCGGTTTCGAAGGCCGCGAGTCCGACAAGGCGTTCGACATCGCGCACTGCGCGCCTGACGACCCCACCACCAATCGCCGACTTGCTCGCGAAAATACTGTAAAGCCACTGATCGGGGCTAAGCTGGATTGGCATCATGTTCATGCCCCCACCCTACCCCGATTACGGTCAATCCGGCCTTAACGCCAACCGCCCCGATCCGGCGACCGCCAGCGCCAGACAGCCCCCTGCAATCGCCCAGTTTTTGACGAAAATCGTCATTTGCCAAGGGTCTGCCGGGATAAAGTGAAAAATGCTGGTAAACCCACAGTAGACCGCCATCAGCAGCGCCACCGGTCGCACCCAAACCCCGATAATCAACGCCAGCCCCGCCAGTGTATCGAACCCCATCGCCGGCAAGACCAGAACCGCAGGCAACCCAAGCCCTGTCAGCAGGCCTTCGGCATCGGCGGGACTGACTATCTTCTGCGCCGCGCCGGCGACAAACAGCGCCGCGATCAACACACGTGCGACAAGCAGGATGGCGTCCTGCCCCCTCATGCCTTGCCGCCAGAAACCCAGCCCCAAACCGGTCCGATCACCCGCGTCACCAGAGGGATCAGCAAAATACCTAAGGCCAGCCCGAACACCCCGTCCAGCGCCGCTGTGACGGTCCAACGCACCGCCCCTTCGGCGCGGCCGACCAAATGCACGGCATCCTCAGCCCGGTCATGGATCCAGTCGTAGACCAGCGAAAATCCCAACCCATCCGCGCCGTGGATGACGATATTCCCGCCGACCCACAACATCGCCGCCGTGCCCACCGTCAGCAAAACGGCCAACATCCCCGGCATCCCTGCGACGATGCCCCGCCCGACGATCCGGGTGATCCGCAATCGCCCCGCACGGGCCATCAACAAGCCCAGATCGTCCGCCTTGACGATCAACGCAACCGCGCCATAAACCAAGGCGGTGATCCCGATGGCGACGACAGCAAGGGTGGCCGCCTGCAACCAGATGCTGCCCGGCGGGATCGCGGCAAGGGCGATGGTCATGATCTCGGCGCTGAGAATGAAGTCGGTCTTGATCGCCCCGGCAACGCGGGTTTCTTCCAGCTTCGCAGGGTTGGCGGTTGTCATGTCGGCTTCGACCTTAGCATCGGCATGGGGAAACAGCTTGTGAAAAACCTTCTCGGCCCCCTCGAAACACAGATACGCCCCGCCCAGCATCAAAAGCGGTGAAATTGCCCAGGGGGCAAAGGCCGACAGGGCAAGCCCTGCGGGCAGCAGGATCAGCAGTTTGTTGCGGATCGACCCCAGAGCAATACGGCCGACGATCGGCAATTCGCGGCTGGGGTCAAAGCCGTGGACATACTTGGGCGTCACAGCAGCATCGTCGATCAAGGCCCCGGCGGCCTGCGCCCCAGCCTTAGTCGCCTGCGCAACCACATCATCGACCGAGGTCGCCGCGACCTTTGCAATCGCCGCGACATCATCCAGCAAGGCCAGCAAACCGCTCATCTTTTACCCCCTGGTCACACGTCACATAGCGGACCGCGTCCGCTTCGCAACCTCTGGCATTGGTCCGAGTGCGCCGCTAGGTTGCCGCCATGACCAACCGTCTCGCCGTCTGGGTGTTCCTTATCGTCGTCGCCGCTCTTGTCGCCGACACATATTTCGGCTGGGGTGGCACCCTGTTCATGTTGCGCAAACTCGCCGACCTGATTGAATGGACGGCCTTCTGGCGCTAGAGATGCCCGAAGGTTGACCTTTGGCGATAAATCGCAATGGTGTCGGCGAAATCGGCCCGCATGGCCGTCTGTGGCAAAGGAAGCATCATGGCCGTCAAAGTGGCAATCAACGGATTTGGCCGGATCGGGCGCAACGTGCTGCGGGCGATCATCGAATCCGGGCGAACCGATATCGAGGTCGTGGCAATCAACGATCTGGGTCCGGTGGAAACCAACGCCCACCTGCTGCAATTCGATTCGGTTCACGGGCGGTTTCCGGCGGAAGTGACCACGACGACCGACACTATTGACGTCGGTCGCGGCCCGATCAAGGTCAGTGCAATGCGCAACCCCGACGACCTGCCTTGGGATCACATCGACATCGTGCTGGAATGCACCGGCATCTTTACCGACCGCGACAAGGCTGCGATCCACCTGAAAAACGGTGCGTCGCGCGTGCTGGTTTCGGCCCCGTCGAACGGCGCGGATGCGACCATCGTCATGGGCGTGAACGACGAGGTGCTGACAGGCGAACATCTGATCGTGTCGAACGGATCCTGCACCACCAACTGTCTGGCCCCGGTCGCCAAGATCCTGAACGACGAATTCGGCATCGTCACCGGGTTCATGACCACGATCCACAGCTATACCGGCGATCAGCCGACGCTGGATACGATGCACAAGGATCTTTACCGGGCGCGAGCGGCGGCACTTAGCATGATACCGACTTCGACCGGGGCGGCCAAGGCGCTGGGGCTGGTGTTGCCTGAACTGAAGGGCAAGCTGGACGGTTCCTCGATCCGGGTACCGACGCCGAACGTCAGTTGCGTCGACCTGTGCGTGGTCCTGGAAAAGGACGTGACGGTGGAACAGATCAACAGCGCGATGAAGGCGGCGTCGGAAAATGGCCGGATGAAGGGTATCCTTGGCTATGAACCCCGCCCGTTGGTCAGCTCCGATTTCAACCACAACCCGGCCTCGTCCACCTTTGCGCCTGATCAGACCAAAGTGCTGCCGGGCAAGCTTGTGCGGATCCTGACGTGGTACGATAATGAATGGGGCTTTTCCAACCGGATGGCCGATACCGCCGTGGCGATGGGCAAGCTGATCTGAACAACCGGACACCGTGCAGCAAAAGCCGCCTCGAAAAAGGCGGCTTTTTTGTGTCCTTCGGCATGCATTTTCTGCATGGCAGTTAGCGGTAACTGTGTCTTGCGCCGCGCCGCAGCATGATTAGGTTCCAAGCAACAGAAACGGATTACCACGAAAGGAACGTGCCATGACTGTGCTCTCGCAAGTTCGCAACGCCGTTGCCAAACGGATGCAATACCTCGCCACAAAACGAACCCTTGAGAATTTGCCGCTCGATGTGGCACTTGACCTCGACATCTATCGCGGCGACGCCGGGCGGATCGCGTTCAAGGCAGTCTACGGCTGACAGCGGCTATTGGCAAAGACGAAAGTCGCCGGACCGGGCCTTGATGTCCAGATGCAAGTGGTTGTCGTGGGCGGCGTCCGACCCCGGCCCCAACACGGTGCTGAATGTCAGACAAGCCCCGGCACGCACGGCGCGCTGAAACGACTCGGCCATCGTGCCCTCGCGTTCGCGCGCTTGCACACCGATCGGATCGCCCGCTGAAAATGTGAAGGCCATGATATCGACGGCATTGCCAAAGCCGTGTTCGGACGGCTCGCCATCGGGCGCGTTATTGCGAGTTCGACACTGCGTGCTTGTGCTGATCGTCATGCCGGTCAGGGCGCCCCGATCACCCATCAGGGCGGCGGCGGGCTGCACAAAGGTGCGCACCCACGTCGCCAGTGCCAAGGCGGTATCGCAGCGCATGGCGGAAGCCGGAGTTAGAGCGACCCCCGTCGCGACCGCGGTCAGTTCCAGCGGGTTGGCGACGCCGCAACCGGTTTCGTCGTCGACCGCGATCGGATCGATGCGCGTGTAGGTCGCGCCGGCGCGATCCAACGCCGCAAGGCATAGCGCCAAGGCGGCCGGGGATTCCGTCAGCGTCTCGCGCACATCAACCGCAACAGGCTCGGGATCGGGTTCGGTCGCCGTCGCCGTGGGTTTCTGCGCCGTTGCAGCAGGTTCTGCGGCGTCGGGGCGCAACTGTGGTTGGGGTGACGTTTCGGGGGCGCTGTCCTGGGCCATCGCCGTTGAACCGAACAGGATCAACAGGGCGCCAAACAAGCCGTAACGGATCATTCGACAAAATCGACCGTCACGCCATGGCTGACCAGCGCCGCCAGTTCCTGCGCGTCCCAGTTCGTCATCCGGACACAACCATGACTTTGGGCGCTGAACAGCGACGCGGGTTCTGGTGTCCCGTGTATGCCGTAGGTCGGTTTGCTGAGGTCGATCCAGACTGTTCCGACCGGCCCGTTCGGGCCCGGCGGGATGGTCAGCACCTCGGTGTTGTCGCCCTGCTGAAAATTGACATCCGGGTCGTAAGTATAGGTCGGATCGAACGCGACGCCTTCGACGGTATAACTCCCACTTGGTGACGGGGTCGACGCCGACCCGACGGCGACCGGATAATTGGCGACGATGCTGCCGTCGGCAGCGCGCGCAACCAGACGCTGCGCGCTGCGGACGATTTCGATCGACGCGACGGGGGTTTGCGCGGCGGCATAGGTGACGGCCACAGTGATCTGTTCGCCCGGGACGAACGCCGCGCCGGGGTTCAGCATCGTCAGAAAATCCTCGTCCATGTGGAAGGTCTCGGCCAAGGCTTCGGAATTGCGGGCATAGCCCAAGAGGGACAGCGCTGCCTTTTCGGCATAGTCCTGAGGGGTCGGGCCCGTCACCTGCGCCAGATCAGTATCGGTGATCGTATAGCTGGTGGTCAATTCTGCCGCGCTGTCGCCGCCCAGGGCAGCCCAGACTTCGGCATCGAGAACTCCATCGGCCACGAACCCTTCGCGGGTTTCAAAGGCGGCGACGGCACTGGTTGACATGCCGCCGGCAATGCCGTCGATAATGCCCGGAGATATGTCGGCGCGGTCCAGCAGGATCTGCAGCTTGACGGTCAGAGGATCGCGATCTGCGGATAGCGCGGCCCCATCGAAGGTGGCGGCGGCGATGCTCGCCGGGGTGATCGGCTGGGGTGCCGGGTCGATGAGCGGAATCAGCGCATCTGGCACGTCAAGCACGTTCTCGATGGGGGTGGCGTCGGCTGCGGTCTGTGCTGCGGCTCCAAAGGGCAACAGCCCGACGCAAGCCATACCTGCGATTTTCGTAATGTTCATGCTGATACCTGCTGCCCGGCAATTTTTTGCCTCTGGCGGAATAACGCCGAATTGGGCCGTTGGTTCCGCACCACTCAGATCGCAGCGAATTTGTCCTGCAGCGCCGCTTTGACCGACGCGGGAACGAATTTGCTGATATCTCCGCCCAGCCGCGCGATTTCCTTGACCAGTTTCGACGCGATCGCTTGATTCTTGGCGTCCGCCATCAGGAACACCGTTTCGATGCCGTTATCCATCGACCGGTTCATCCCGACCATCTGGAATTCATATTCGAAATCGGCGACCGCCCGCAGGCCACGGATGATGACGGTCGCGCCCACATCGCGGGCGCAGTGGATCAGCAGGTTTTCGAACGGATGCACCACAATCTCTGTTCCCGTGGCAGTCCCCAGCGGCACGCATTCGGCCTGCACCATCGCCACCCGCTCCTCCAGACTGAACAACGGGCCCTTGTCACGGTTGATCGCCACGCCAATGACCAGCCGATCCACCAGCGTCGCCGCCCGGCGGATGATGTCGATGTGGCCGTGGGTGACGGGATCGAACGTGCCGGGATACAGGCCTGTGCGCATATTGGCACCTTTTCGGGTCATGCTTTGTCGGCACGCAACATGAACGCGGGGCGGATTGCAAGGGTCGGCTAGTAGCCCGATATCATGCCGGTCAGCGCATCACGCTCCATCGACAGCTCGGACAGCCGCGCCTTGACCACGTCGCCGATGGACACGAGGCCGATCATCTTGCCGTCCCTCACCACAGGGATGTGGCGAAACCGGCCAATCGTCATCGTCACGAGGATCGCATCGGCACTTTCGTCTTCGGTGCAGGTCACGATCTTGGCGGTCATCATGCTGCTGACAGGCTCCGACAGACAGGCCGCGCCCCGCTTGCCCAATTCGCGCACGATGTCACGCTCCGACAGGATTCCGTCGGGGTGGCTGCCATCCTTTGAAATGACGACCGTGCCGATCCGCTTTTCCGACAGCATGGCGACAGCCTCGGACACCTTGGCGTCGGGCTTCAGCGACAAGACGCCGAAATCGTCCTTGGATTTCAGGATCTGATGAACCAGCATTGCGGACTCCTTGATGGCGGGTTGCCGATAAGTCCAGCGTCCCCCCCGAACGGGCCCTGTGTCAAGCGGCCTGTGACCGGGTCGGCTTGCAAACTGCCTCTGTAACAGGCACACGCCGGACGATAGGATACGTACAATTTCGCGGAGGATCCCCATGCACGACCTGACCCACTATATCGACGGCGCCCATGTCAAAGGCACATCGGGGCGTTTCGCCGACGTGTTCAACCCGGCCACGGGCGAGGTGCAGGCGCGCGTGCCTTTGGCCAACGCCGCCGAAATGGATCACGCGGTGCAGGTCGCGGCAGCCGCCCAGGTGAAATGGGCCGCCGTCAACCCGCAGCGTCGTGCGCGCGTGATGATGGCCTTTGTCGGCCTGCTGAACCGAGACATGGACAAACTGGCCGAGGCATTGAGCCGCGAACACGGCAAGACCCTGCCCGACGCCGCCGGCGACGTGCAGCGCGGGCTTGAGGTGGTGGAATACTGCATCGGCGCGCCCGAACTGCTCAAGGGCGACTATACCGATGGGGCTGGCCCCGGAATCGACATGTATTCGATGCGTCAGGCCTTGGGTGTGTGCGCCGGGATCACCCCGTTCAACTTTCCGGCGATGATCCCGATGTGGATGTTCGCGCCCGCGATTGCCTGTGGCAACGCGTTCATCCTGAAACCCTCCGAACGCGACCCGTCCGTGCCGCTGATGCTGGCTGAACTAATGGAGGAAGCGGGCCTGCCCAAAGGCATCCTGCAGGTTGTGAATGGCGATAAAGAGGCCGTGGACGCCATCATCGACCACCCTGGCATCGAGTCGATCGGTTTTGTCGGATCCACCCCGATTGCCGAATACATCTATGGGCGCGGCTGTTCCAACGGCAAGCGGGTCCAGTGTTTCGGCGGTGCCAAGAATCACATGATCATCATGCCCGACGCCGATCTGGATCAGGCCGCCGACGCGCTGATCGGGGCCGGTTTCGGGGCCGCAGGCGAACGCTGCATGGCAATTTCGGTGGCCGTGCCGGTCGGCGACGCGACGGCGGATGCACTGATCGAACGGCTGGTGCCGCGGATCGAAAAGCTGAAGGTGGGGCCATATACATCGGGCAAGGACGTCGATTACGGCCCCGTCGTGACTGCCGCCGCCAAGGCCAATATCGAACGCCTCGTGCAATCGGGGGTGGACGCGGGTGCGACGCTCGTGGTGGACGGGCGCGGCTTCGGCCTTCAGGGGTATGAGAACGGCTTCTTCGTCGGCCCCCACCTTTTCGACCATGTGA
>JBBSBK010000043.1:0-25815 GCA_038251315.1 Rhodobacterales bacterium
CCTTGTCGTGTTGGTCTTTGTCGACGGACATGTCGAAAACCGCCTGTTCACGCCGCCTCCCGGCCAAACCCCGTCGTCCATGCGCGAGGCTGCCAATTTCGTGAATGCGCTCGCCGAGGGGCGCACCCTGTCCGATCTTGGGACTGTCATCGCTGCCGAAATCGGCAAACGGCGGCAGGAGATCGACAAACTCGCCCAGGATCTCGTGACCAGCGGCCTTGCCGTCTGGTCCGATCGCGGCGAATCGACCGAACGCCTGATCGTGCGCGGTCGCGGCAATCTGCTCGCCGATCAGGACGCCGCCGATATGGATCGCATCCGGACCCTGTTCGATGATCTTGAACGCAAGCGTGATATCGCCCGGTTTCTGGAACTTGCCGAAGGTGGCGACGGCGTGCGCATCTTTATCGGGTCGGAAAACAAACTTTTCTCACTTTCGGGTTCCTCTCTCGTCGTTTCTCCCTATATGAACGCCGACCGCAAGATCATTGGCGCGGTGGGCGTCATCGGCCCTACCCGCCTCAACTACGGGCGCATTGTGCCCATCGTGAATTATACAGCCCAGTTGGTCGGCAAACTGCTGTCCGACCGGACCTGAAGGAGAAAAACAAAGATGGCCGACCCCAAATCAGAACCGCAAACCCTGGACGAGATGGCTGCCGAGGCCGATACCATCGCTGCCGAGATCGAGGCGGCGCTGGCTGACGATCCAATGGCTGCCCTGATGATCGAACGTGATCAATTCCGCGACAAGTTCATGCGCGCGCTGGCCGATGCCGAAAACACCCGCAAGCGTGCTGATCGTGACCGCCGCGAGGCCGAAAATTACGGCGGATCAAAACTGGCCCGTGATCTGCTGCCGGTCTACGACAACCTGCGCCGTGCGCTGCAGGCCGCTGCGGACGAACCGCAAGAGGTCGCAAAGGGCCTGATCGAAGGCATCGAACTGACGATGCGCGAGCTGATTTCCGTGTTCAAGAAACATGGCATCGACGCCATCGTGCCGGAAATTGGCGACAAGTTCGATCCGCAGAATCATCAGGCGATGTTTGAGGCGCCCGTCCCCGGTACCCGTGCCGGCGATATCATTCAGATCATGACCGAAGGGTTCTTTCTGCACGACCGTCTGCTGCGTCCCGCGCAGGTTGGCGTGTCGTCGACGCCTGCTTCTTAACGGCGGTGCGTGAAATCACGCACCGCTATCCCTCCAACAACCCCCGCAATTCATAAATCAGCGCCAGCGCCTCCTTGGCCGTAATCTCGTCAGGCGACACGTCCCGCAATCGCGCCTCAACGGCTGACGCTCTGGCCGGCGCAGGTGTCGGCTTGGCCGCAAACAACGGCAGTTCTTCGATCAGCGCTTTGCGCGCACCGCCCCCTTCCCGTTCACCCTTTTCCAGCGCCTCCAGCACGACTTTGGCACGGGCAACCACCGCAGGTGGCAACCCCGCCAGCCGCGCCACCTGCACCCCATAGCTGCGATCAGCGGTGCCCTTGCGGACCTCGTGGAGAAAGATCACATCCCCCTCCCACTCCCTGACCGTCACCGTCGCGTTCTCGACACCGTGCAGCTTGGCCGAAAGCGCTGCCATTTCGTGGTAGTGCGTCGCGAACAGGGCACGGGCGCGGTTGACGTCATGCAGGTGTTCCAGCGTCGCCCAGGCGATCGACAGCCCGTCATAGGTCGCGGTCCCCCGGCCGATCTCATCGAGAATGACAAGCGCCCGGTCATCGGCCTGATTGAGGATCGCGGCGGTTTCCACCATCTCGACCATGAATGTCGACCGCCCCCGCGCCAGATCGTCCGCCGCGCCGACCCGGCTGAATACCTGACTGACGATCCCGATATGGGCACTGTCGGCGGGTACGAAACTCCCCATCTGCGCCAGAATGGCGATCAAGGCATTCTGGCGCAGAAACGTCGATTTCCCCGCCATGTTCGGCCCCGTCAGAAGCCAGATCGGCGCGTCGGTTAAGCCGCAGTCATTGGCGACGAACGACGTGCCTGCCTTTTTCAGCGCCTGTTCCACCACCGGATGCCGCCCCGCCACGATGTCAAATGCGCGGCTGTCGTCGATCTGGGGGCGGCACCAGTTTTCCGCCTTGCCGATATGCGCCAGGGCCGCTGCCAGATCGAGTTCTGCAATGATCCTGGCGAGGGCCGCCAACGGCCCGGCCTGGGTGACGATCGTCCCGCTCAGGTCTGTATAAATCCGTTTTTCAATCTCGAGCGCCCGCCCGCCAGCGTTCAGGATCCGCGTCTCGACCTCGCTCAGAGCCAGGGTGGTGAACCGCACTTGATTGGCGGTGGTCTGGCGATGGATGAAGGTTTCGTTCAGCGGCGGCGCCAGCATCTTTTCGCCGTGCGTTGCGGTAGTTTCGATGAAATAGCCCAGCACATTATTATGCTTGATCTTGAGCAATTGTATCCCTGACAGCGCGATGAAATCCACCTGCATCGCCGCGATCACCGACCGCCCCTCGTCGCGCAGTGTCCGCGCGTCGTCCAGATCGGCGTCATATCCCGGCGCGATGAACCCGCCATCGCGGGCCAGCAGCGGCGGATCGGCGACAAGGGCCTGATCAAGCAGGTCTAGCAGTGCGTCATGCCCGATCAGGTCGTTCATCCCCTCAGCCAACAGCGCGGGCATATCCGCACCTCCAAGCAGCCGCGCAATCTGCACCGCTTCGCCCAGCGCAGTGCGGATCGCGGTCAGGTCACGCGGTCCGCCCCGGTCCAGCGCCAGCCGGGATAAGGCCCGGTCGATATCGGGAACCGCCCGCAACCGGTCGCGCAGGTCGGAAACCAATCGCGCCTGGTCTACGAAAAACCCGACGGCTTGCTGGCGCGCCACAATTGTCGCCACTGTGCAAGACGGGCTCGCCAGCCGCCGTTCCAGCAGACGCCCGCCGCCCGCCGTCGCCGTCCTGTCAATACAAGCCAACAGCGAACCGGCCCGCCCGCCACCTAAAGCATGAGTCAGCTCCAACGATCGGCGTGTCGAGGCGTCGATCTGCATCGTGCTTGTCTGCCCCTCTTGCACCGGCGGGCGCAATAGCGGCAGATGGCCTTTTTGTGTGATCTCGAGGTACTCCACCACAGCCGCCATCGCCGCAACTTCGGCTCGCCCAAAGCTCCCGTACGCGTCCAAGGAGACGATATCATAGAGCCGACACAGCCGCCTTTCGCCGCCGGTGCTGTCGAACGCCGCCCGGCCAAGATTTGTCACGGCGGCACCAGAATCAGATACTAAACAGGTCAAAACAGGGTCGCTTTGGTCTCCGAGCAGTACCTCTTGCGGAACCAGTCGCGCCAGTTCCGGCCCCAACCGACTCCGGTCGCAGGGCATCACATGAAACGCTCCGGTTGATATATCGACCCACGACAGCGCACTTTCGTCGCGCACCTGTGCAAAGGCGGCCAGATAATTGTGCCGCCGCGCATCCAGCAGTGATTCCTCGGTCAGGGTGCCGGGCGTCACAAGCCGCACCACATCACGCTTCACGACCGCTTTGTAGCCCCGTTTCTTCGCCTCGGCCGGGTCTTCCATCTGTTCACAGACGGCCACCCGAAACCCTTTGCGGATCAGAGTCAGCAGATACCCTTCGGCGGCATGAACCGGGACGCCGCACATTGGAATGTCAGCCTCCAGATGTTTGCCCCGTCTGGTCAGCGCGATATCCAGCGCCTCGGCGGCGGCGACGGCATCGTCGAAGAACATCTCGTAAAAATCGCCCATCCGGTAGAACAGCAGCGCATCGGGATACCCGGCCTTGAGGCCCAGATATTGCTCCATCATCGGTGTGACCGTGCTGCCTGCGTCGCTCATCCGTCCCCCGGCGCGACCCTAGATCGTTTCAGGTCCCAGTTGAATCGGAATTAACTGCCTCTCGCTTCGTTCGAACGCGATTTCCGATATCTTTGTTGAAATGAAAACCTGAAACGCACGAGCCAGCCCGGCGAAACGGTTACGCCGAAAACGCATTCCCCCGTCCGCCCATCCCCGCTATGTCAGACTGACCGGGGAGAGTTCGCAGATGACTATGACAAAAGTGACTCGCGAACACTACCCGCTCCTCACCTGCCCGGCTAATGTGCTGATGGTGCCATCGACGGTGCGGGACATTCTGATGGTCACCCGCCGCGGCACTGCCGATGTGATCCCGATCTGGCCGAGGTTCGGGCGTTCAGGCCCTAATGGTTGACGAAAGGCGCGGCGTTGCCCCACAACTGCCGGACGCGCGCATCGCGCCCACACCCTTCGCGATACCGCTTGTAGGCTTCCGCGTCGGTCAGATTGATACCGACGCTGCGCACGAACCGGGTGTTGGTGCTTTTATAGTAGTTCTGATGATAGGCCTCGGCCTCGGTAAAGTTCGGATTGCCGCGGATGGGCGTCACGATGTTCTGGCCCAAGGCGGCCTGGGCTTCAGCCTTGGCGGCCTCGGCAGCAGCCTGTTGGGCCTGAGTCGTCACGAAAACCGCCGTCGTATAGCTGTCACCCCGGTCGCAGAACTGCCCGCCTGCATCGGTCGGGTCGATTGACCGAAAGAACATGCCGAGCAGTCTGCCAGTGTCGATCCGATCGGCGTCATAGGTGATCGTCACAGCCTCGGTGTAGCCCGGATGATTGTCGTAAGTCGGGTTTGCCGCAGTGCCGCCGGCATAGCCCGACACCACTTCGGATACACCGGGCACCGATTCGAAATCGGATTCGACGCACCAGAAACAGCCGCCGGCGACGACGATTTCCTGAACATCGCGGGCTTCGGCGCGGTGGGTCTGAAGCAGGAACCCGCCTGCGATGGCAAGGCCAAAGACGGACAGGCGGGACAGATTTGATTTGATTGACATGGCTGGTCTCCTTTGCGCCGAGTGTGACTTTGTTACAGCCAGTCACGCAATTCACCCCGCCGTGAGGTCACGCGCTGTTTACCCCTTGGAACATTTCCACGGCGGTTCTAGCGTGCCGCGGGGAGATGCCATGACCAACCATGTGACGACGCACCAAGCCGCCGAGGACGCCCGCAACGACGATATCCTGATCTACGTCGACGGGCGCATCGTGCCCAAGGCGCAGGCGGTCGTCAGCGTTTATGACTCCGGATTCATGCTGGGTGACGGTATATGGGAGGGGGTGCGCCTATATGACGGACGCTGGGCCTTTCTGGACGACCATATCGACCGCCTGTTCGAGGCCGCAAAGGCGATTGATCTGGATATCGGAATGGATCGTTGGAAGGTTATTCAGGCTTTAACAGACACACAATCGGCCAATCTGATGACGACCGATGCCCATGCCCGACTGATGGTCACGCGGGGCGTCAAGGTGCGTCCATTCCAGCACCCCAACCTGTCGCAGTCCGGGCCGACCTTCGTCATCATCATGGAACATTCGCAGCCGAAAATTCCTCGGCCCATCACCCTGGCAACAGTCCCGCACATGCGCGGTCTGCCGATGACCCAAGACCCCAAGCTGAACAGTCATTCCAAGCTCAACTGTATTCTTGCCTGCATCGCCGCGCAAAAGGCGGGCGCGGACGAGGCGCTGATGCTCGACGTGCATGGCTTCGTGAACACGACCAATGCCTGTAACTTTTTCATCGTCCGCAAGGGCGCGGTTTGGACCTCGACGGGCGATTACTGCATGAACGGGATCACCCGTCAAAAGGTGATCGACCTCTGCCGCGTCAACGACATCCCGGTTTTCGAGCGCAATTTCAGCCTCGTCGATACTTACGGCGCTGACGAAGCTTTCCTGAGCGGCACCTTCGGGGCGCAAACCCCAGTCGGCATGATAGACGGGCGGCAGATCGGGACCGGGCAGATCGGGCCGATGACGCAGCGGTTGCGCGATCTTTACAAGGCGCTGATTGCCGCATGAAAATCGCGATGTGGTCGGGGCCGCGGAATCTGTCGACTGCGATGATGTATGCCTTCGGGGCGCGCCCCGATTTCGCCGTGTGGGACGAGCCGTTTTATGCGCCGTATCTGGCGACGACTGGCATTGACCATCCAATGCGCAGCGACATCATTGCAGCGCATGACACCGACCCAGAAAGTGTCGCGCGAGCCTGTGCAGGCTCTGTTCCGCGCCAAAAACGGCATTTTTATATGAAGCATATGGCCCTGCACATGTTGCCCGGTTTCCCGATGGGTTGGGCCAGCGATTGCGTCAACGTCCATCTGATCCGCCACCCTGCCCGGGTCGTCGCAAGCTATGGTGCCAAACGCGATGCGGTGACGCAGGACGATATCGGGTTTCGCCAGCAGGTCGCAATCTTTGAACAAGTCGGCGGCGTGGTGATCGACAGCGCCGATATCCGCGCCGATCCCGATGGAATGCTGCACAAACTTTGCGCGGCCATCGGTCTGCCGTTTGATCCTGCGATGCTGCACTGGCCTGCGGGCGGGCACCCCGACGATGGCGTTTGGGCGGCGCATTGGTATGGCGCGATCCACAAAAGCTCCAGATTTGCCGGGGCCGAAGGGCCACTGCCGGAGTTGACAGGGCGCGACGCCGATCTGGTTGCCGGGGCGTTGCCGAATTACGAACGGCTCTCGGCCCTGAAACTTTGACAGCTTCTCTGGTCCAGAAAACTCCGGGGGTGAGCCCGCAAGGGCGAGCGGGCAGCGCCCCCTACTTTACCCGCCGGTTCCGCGCCGCGATCAGTTTCAGGCGCAGCGCGTTCAACTGGATGAACCCTTGCGCATCTTTCTGGTCATAAGCCCCGGCATCTTCCTCGAACGTCACATGCGCCTCGGAATACAAGGAATGATCCGACCAGCGGGCAATCGTGCGTACCGATCCCTTGTAAAGTTTCAGGCGTACGGTCCCGGTCACATGTTCCTGCGATTTGTCGATCAGCGCCTGTAACATCTCGCGTTCGGGGCTGAACCAGAAGCCGTTATAGATCAGTTCGGCATACCGCGGCATGATCGAATCCTTCAGATGCCCCGACCCGGAATCCAGCGTGATCTGTTCGATCCCGCGATGCGCCTCGATCAAAATCGTGCCACCGGGGGTTTCGTAGATGCCCCGCGATTTCATACCCACAAAGCGGTTTTCGACAAGGTCCAGCCGCCCGACACCATGTCGCCCGCCCATCTCGTTCAGCCGGGTCAGGATCGTCGCGGGTGACATCGCGACCCCATCAATCGCCACAGCGTCGCCACGTTCAAATGTAACTTCGATCACTTCGGGCTGGTCGGGCGCGTCCATCGGATCGACGGTGCGCTGATAGACGAAATCGGGGGCCTCCTGACGCGGATCTTCAAGCACTTTGCCTTCGGACGAGGTGTGCAGCAGGTTGGCATCGACCGAAAATGGCGCATCGCCACGTTTGTCGCGTGCCACCGGAATCTGGTTGGCCTCGGCAAATTCCAGCAGCCTTGTGCGGCTGGTCAGATCCCATTCACGCCACGGCGCGATCACCTTGATTTCAGGGTTCAGCGCATAGGCCGCCAGTTCGAATCGGACCTGATCGTTGCCTTTGCCCGTGGCCCCATGCGCCACCGCGTCGGCCCCTTCGATCGCCGCGATTTCGACCAGCCGTTTGGAAATCAGAGGCCGCGCAATGGAAGTGCCCAGCAAATATAGTCCCTCGTAGAGCGCATTGGCTCGAAACATCGGAAACACGAAATCGCGCACGAATTCTTCGCGCAGGTCTTCGATGTAGATTGATTTGGCGCCCATCATCTCGGCCTTCTTGCGGGCCGGTTCCAACTCTTCGCCCTGCCCCAGATCGGCGGTAAACGTCACCACCTCGCAGCCATATTCGGTCTGCAGCCATTTCAGGATGATCGAGGTGTCCAGACCGCCGGAATAGGCAAGGACGACTTTTTTGGGCGCAGATTGCTTGGGGGCGGACATGGGCAGCCTTTCAGGCAGGGGTTTCGGCCAAGGCCGATAGCGGGTTTCCGGGCGGTGGGCAAGGATCGGTCATTGACCGCTTGGCCCGCCAATGCGACCAACACCAAAAGCGGGAAAAGGGGCAGGCGAATGAGTTGGCTTATTGTACGGCATGCGTTTCAGATGGTGTTCGGCAACCTGACCGAGGCGGTCAAGGTGTCGGTCGGGCCGGCGCTGATCCTTGCTGCGGTGTATTTCGGCGTTTCACGGCTGTTCGATCTGCCAGGCAATACCTTTGACATGCTGCAGGGCCAGCCCGAAATGGCGCAACGTGCTTTCGTTCCGGTCATGATCATCCTGCTGACCTATCTGCTGGTCTTTGCCTGGGTCGCCGTCGCCTGGCATCGCTTTGTACTGCTGGAAGAATATCCCGGCCTTCTGCCCGCCTTCAACGGTCGTCCGGTCCTGCCCTATCTGGGCAAGACGTTGCTGGTGGCCATGGTCCTGCTGCTCGTGATGATCCCGCTGCTGCTGCTGGTCAGCCTTGCCTTGGGCCCGATCCTGATGGCCGCTCCGCTGATCGGAGGTATCATTCTGGGCCTGCTGATCGGTATCGTCTTCAGTTATTTCTGGTTGCGGTTCGCCATCTGCCTGCCTGCCACGGCGGTCGGCAAGCCGATGAAAATTGGCGAATCGTGGTCGGCGACCGCGCCGCTGTCGGGGACGATATTCGGCGTCACCATCATCATTTCGGCGCTGAACCTTCTGGCGTCCTATGCTGCGGGGCAATTGGGCGCGCTATCAGGCGTTCTGGGCATGGTGGCCGAAGTGGGTGTCACATGGGTCACGATGATGGTCGGCGTCAGCATCCTGACGACCCTTTATGGTCATCTGGTCGAAGGGCGGGATCTGGTCTGAAACCTTGCGATGAACGCCGCGTCGCCGTCCACCGCCACTGACAGCATCGCATCCTCGACCGACATCCAGACCGCTGAATGCCCTTCCTCGCGCGGCGGCCCATGCGGGCGCACCGGATCGGCGCGGTAGATGTGGCACAGCTTTTCCGCATGAATCCCGTATTCCGGCATGAAAACAAACCGCCGAAATGCGCCAATACGGCGGGGGTTGGCGATGCGCCACCCCGTCTCCTCGAACACCTCGCGGTGCAGCGCCTGCAATGGCGTTTCGCCGGCGTCGATCCCACCACCGGGAAGCTGATATTCGAAATGCGGCGCGTCCTGATAGGTCAGCAGGAGTTGCCCGTTTTGCGGTAATATCGCGTAAACGCCGGGGCGAAACCTGTAGTGCTGCCCGGTTTGCGGCGTGTCGCCATACCGTCTGATCATGGCTTGCCCTCTTGGTCGCCCGCTTGCCCCGCCTATATAGGCGCGGTATGCCCAAATCCGACACGTTAGGAAAGCCCATGACCCTTGGCAGCCAAATCGCGTGGGACGATACCGTCCTGCCATTCCAGCTTGATAATGCCGATATTCGCGGCCGTGTCGCCCGTCTGGACGGTGTGCTGGATCGTGTGCTGGCCCAGCACGATTACCCGCCACTGATCGAGGCGCTGGTGGCCGAGATGTGTCTGCTGACCGCGCTGATCGGGCAGACGATCAAACTGCGTTGGAAACTGTCGTTGCAGGTGCGCGGCGATGGTCCGGCGCGCCTGATCGCGACCGATTATTATGGCCCCGGCGAGGATGGCAGCCCCGCCCGCATCCGCGCCTATGCCAGTTACGATGCCGAACGGCTCGATCTGTTGGCGGTGCCGTTTTCGCAGATCGGCAAGGGGTATTTCGCCATTCTGATTGATCAGGGCGAGGGGAACACCCCCTATCAGGGGATAACACCGATTGCCGGGGATTCGCTTTCTGTCTGTGCAGAGACCTATTTCGCCCAGTCCGAACAACTCCCGACCCGGTTCAGCCTGACCTTTGGCCGCTCGCAGATGGCTGGAGCGGGAGAGCGTTGGCGGGCCGGCGGTGTGATGTTGCAGACGATGCCCAAGGCGTCGCCGTTTGTCGCGAGTGAGGGCGGGACTGGCGAGGGTGGATTACTGAAGGCCGCCGATATTCTGGACGCGACCGAGGGCGAAAACTGGAACCGTGCCAATATCCTGCTGGATACGGTCGAAGAGATCGAGTTGATCGGTCCGACCGTGCAGCCGACCGACCTGCTGGTGCGCTTGTTTCATCAAGAAGGGCCGCGCGTGTTCGACGCCCAACCCGTCGTGTTTGGTTGTTCGTGTTCCGACGACAAGGTGCGCCAAAGCCTGTCGATCTATTCGGCCAAAGACATTGCGACCATGACCACCGATGCGGGCACCGTCACTGCCGATTGCCAGTTTTGTGGGGCGCATTACGAATTTGACCCCGCAACATTGGGGTTCGAGGCAAAGGGTGACGCCTGATCTGCACGCCCGGTTGCTGGCCGCGCTGGCCCGGCCGGGTAGCGATTCGTCTGATTTTGACCTGAACCCCGATTTGACCCTGCCCGCAAGCCGCGTCCTGCGCCCCGCCGCCGTGCTGATTGCAGTGACGGCTGCGGGCGACGTGCTGCTGACCAAACGGTCGGCGCATTTGCAGCACCATCCGGGCCAGATCGCGTTGCCGGGCGGCAAGCAGGATCCGGGCGATGCGACCCCGGTCGATGCCGCCCTGCGCGAGGCCGAGGAAGAGATCGGGCTGCCGCGCGGGCAGGTGCAGGTTCTGGGTTGTTTGCCGACCCATGAGACTGTTACGAATTTCGATGTAACGCCTGTGTTGGCTCTGGTTTCGGGCGACTTCACCCCGCGTGCTGAAGTGGGTGAGGTGGACGAAGTGTTCACCGTGCCGCTGTCGCACCTGACCGATCCGGCAATGTTCCGTGTCGAATCGCGTCTGTGGCAGGGTCGGCTGCGGCGCTATTACGTCGTCCCCTATGGCCCTTACTACGTCTGGGGCGCGACGGCCCGGATACTTCGCGCGCTTGCTGAACGGATGCAGCAATGAAGATCGACGCCGACTGGCTGCGTGACCCCGATGCACAGGCTGTCTGCGCCTTGCTGACCGATGCCGGGCATCAGGCGTGGTTCGTTGGTGGCTGTGTGCGCAATGCGCTGCTGGGTGCGACGGTGGCCGATCTGGACCTTTGCACTGATGCGCACCCAGAAACGGTGATGGCGCTGGCCGAGGCGGCGGGTTTGCGCGTGGTCCCGACGGGCATCGACCACGGCACGGTGACGGCCATTTCGGGCGGCAAACCGTTCGAGGTGACAACGTTCCGCCATGATGTCGCCACCGATGGTCGCCATGCTGTGGTGGCCTTTGCCGGCGACATGGACACCGATGCGCGGCGGCGCGACTTCACGATGAATGCGCTTTATGCGGCACCCGATGGCACGATCGCTGATCCGCTGGGCGGATTGCCCGATTTGCACGCGCGACGGGTCCGTTTCATCAATGATGCGGGGCAGCGTATCCGCGAGGATTATCTGCGCATTTTGCGGTTTTTCCGCTTTCATGCGTGGTATGGCGACCCCGATGCCGGGATCGACGCCGAAGGGCTGGCGGCCTGCGCCGATCATATCGAGGGCCTTGCGCACCTGTCGCGTGAACGCATCGGCCACGAAATGCGCAGACTACTCGCCGCCCCCGATCCGGCCCCGGCTGTCGCGTCAATGGCGGCTTGCGGGGCGCTGGCGCAGGTTTTGCCGGGGGCGAATGCGGCGTTCTTGGCAGTGCTGGTTCATGTGGAACAGGTGGCGGGGCTAGCCCCTGACTGGCTACGCCGATTGGCGATGCTGGGGGGCGAAACGGACCGATTGCGCCTGACAAATGCCGAAGCGCGGCAGTTGGAAACGCTGCAAACCGCTGATGGCCAGACTGCTGGGGTGCTGGGGTATCTTTACGGGCTGGAAATGGCGCTGTCCGTGCTGGCCATTCGGGCGGCTGCAAGCGGCGTAATGATGGAAAAAGCTGACCCTATGCAAGCCGAACAAGGTGCGGCGCAGGTGTTTCCTCTGAATGCCGCTGATCTGATGCCAGCCTTGCAGGGTCCGGCGCTGGGCGCTGCCCTGAAACGTGCCGAAGAAAAATGGATGGCATCCGGCTTTGCGCTGACCCGCGCCGAGCTTTTGCAAGACCTCTAAATTCGGGATGACAGCCGGCCTCGATTGCGCTATCGGAGCGACACCAACATGGAGGGCGACGATGCGACACGGGTTTACCATTCCTGACTGCTGACAGGACCGGACCCGTTCGGGCGGCCTGACAGTTCAGTCACCGCCAATCATCGTTTTCACCCTTTCACCGCAAGGTGCGCCCCATGTTCCGATTCTTTGAAAATCTAGTCGACCCTTACGTCGATCACCCCGACAACAACACGCCCCCCACAAAGCTGTGGCCGTTCCTGCGCGACTATGCCCGTCCGTTCCAATCGGTATTCTGGGTCACCGGCATCCTGTCGGTCATCATCGCCGGGGTCGAGGTGTGGCTGATTGCCTACATGGGCCGGATCATCGACATGTTGACCGACAGCACCCCGGCGCAAGTCTGGTCGCTGTATGGCGTCGAATTGCTGCTGGTCGCGCTGTTCGTGCTGACACTGCGGCCCGCGCTGCACATCGCGCAGGTGGCGCTGCTGAACAACACCATCGTCCCCAACTTTGGCACGCTGGTCCGCTGGCGGGCGCATAAACACGTGCTGCGCCAGTCGGTCGGCTGGTTCGAGAATGACTTTGCCGGGCGGATCGCCAACCGGATCATGCAGGCCCCCCCTGCGGCGGGCGAGGTCGTGTTTCAACTGTTCGATGCGATCACGTTTGCCATTGCTTACCTTATCGGCGCGATGATCCTGCTGGGCGACGCGGATGTACGCCTGATCATCCCGATGATGGCGTGGCTGTTACCCTACATGGTGTTGCTGCGCTGGACCGTCAAGAAAATCGGCCCCGCGTCCGAGGCGGCATCGAACGCCCGCAGTGCTGTCACGGGCCGCGTTGTGGACAGTTATACCAATATCCATTCGGTCAAGATGTTCGCGCATCACGACAGCGAACTGGCCTATGGCAAAGAGGTCATCGAAGAGGCGCGGGTCAAGTTTTTCGCCGAACAGCGCCTGTATACCATCATGGACCTGAGCCTGATGCTGCTGAACGGCGTCCTGATCGTCGGCGTGGTCGGCTTTGCGATGTGGCTGTGGTTCGGCGGTTTGGCTACCGTGGGTGTCGTCGGCGCCGCGACCGCGATGGCGCTGCGCCTGAACGCGATGTCGGGCTGGATCATGTGGGCGGTGTCGAACTTTTTCCGCAATCTGGGCGTTGTGGCCGAGGGGATGCAGACGATTGCGCAGCCGATCACGCTGGTTGACCGTCCGGGTGCGGTGCCGCTTGTGTCTGGGCCGGGGGCGATTGAACTCAAAGCGCTGTCTCACCATTATGGTAAGGACAGTGGTGGGTTGGACCGCATTGATCTGGTCGTGCGACCGGGTGAAAAGGTCGGCCTTGTCGGTCGGTCGGGCGCTGGCAAATCCACCCTCGTCAAACTGCTGTTGCGGTTCTATGACGCCGACGGCGGGCAGGTGCTGATCGACGGTCAGGATATTGCGGGCGTCACCCAAGACAGCCTGCGCCAGATGATCGGCATGGTGCAGCAGGACTCGGCGTTGCTGCACCGGTCGGTGCGCGAGAATATCCTGTATGGCAGCCCCGACGCGACCGACGCGCAGATGATTGCGGCGGCGCAAAAGGCCGAGGCGCATGAGTTTGTTCTGACCCTCGAGGATAACAGCGGCAACCGGGGCTATGACGCCAAAGTCGGCGAGCGTGGCGTCAAGCTGTCAGGCGGGCAGAGGCAGCGGATTGCGCTGGCCCGCGTGATCCTGAAAGACGCGCCGATCCTGTTGTTGGACGAGGCGACGAGTGCGCTGGATTCCGAAGTCGAGGCGGCGATTCAGTCAACGCTGTATGGCATGATGGAGGGGAAAACCGTCATCGCTATCGCCCACCGTCTGTCCACCATTGCCCGGATGGACCGGATCGTGGTGCTGGACGCAGGGCGTATTGTCGAGGACGGCAGCCATGACGAATTGTTGCGCCGGGGCGGTCTTTACAGTCGTTTCTGGGCGCGGCAATCTGGCGGCTTCCTTAGCGAAGCCGACGAGGCTGCGGAATGACCACACTTGACCTGATCGACCCGTTCCGCGCCGCCGAAGGCCCGCCGCCAACCCGGCTGTGGCCATTTTTCGCGTGGTGCCTCAAGGGGTCGGGCTGGTTACTGTTGATTGCCTCTGTGCTGTCAGCCTTGGCGGGTGTCACCGAGGTTTTCGCGGCGCTGATGCTGGGCTGGGTCGTCGATGCGGCGCTGAACAGCGATCAGGCGTCGTTCTGGTCCGAAAACTTTTGGCTAATGGTCGGCGCTGTGGCGCTGTTTCTGGGGGTGCGTCCGCTGACGTTCACCGTGTCATCGGCGATCAACACGATCCTGTTGCAGCCCAATCTGGCGCCGCTTGTGCTGTCGAAACTGCACCGCTGGACGATGGGCCATTCGGTGCGGTTTTTCGATAATGATTTCGCCGGGCGGATCGCGCAAAAGCAGATGCAGGTGTCGGGCGGCGTGACCGAGGTGACGAGCGAATTCATTAACACCATCTGTTTCGCGCTGGCGTCGGTCATCGGGTCGGCGGTGCTGGTGCTGGTGATCGACTGGCGCATCGCCGTGGGCCTTTCGTTGTGGGCCATCGGGTATCTGTACATGATCCGCTGGTTTCTGCCCCGTATCCGTCTGCGGGCCAAGGACCGCGCCAATGCTCGCGCCAACCTGACCGGGCAGGTGGTCGATACGATCACCAACATCAAGACGGTCAAATTGTTCGCCCACGCCGATTACGAAGACCGCGCGGCGCTGGGAGCGATGGAGGCATTTCGCCTGCGCGCGGTCGAGATGGGGACGCTGAATGCGTGGTTCCGGCTGGCGCTGATGTGGCTGGCGGGGCTGCTGCCGATCATCATGATTGGCGGGTCATTGGTGTTGTGGACAAAAGGGCAGGCAACGGCAGGCGACATCACGGCGGCGGGTGCAATTTCGCTGCGGATTGCGCAGATGACCGGCTGGGTCAGCTTCACACTGATGGCGATCTATGCCCATATCGGCGAGGTCGAGGATGGGATGATTACGCTGACCCCGCCGCACGGATTGACCGACGAACCGGGTGCCGCCGAATTGCAGGTGCCGCGTGGCGAGATCGTGTTCGACAATGTGACGTTTGCCTACGGCGAACGCGCGGGCGGTGTGCGCGGCGTCAACCTGACGATCCGGCCCGGCGAAAAGCTGGGGCTGGTCGGCGCATCCGGTGCGGGCAAAACGACGCTCGTCAGCATTCTGTTGCGCTTGCACGATGTGGAAAGCGGGGCGATCCGGATCGACGGGCAGGATCTGCGCCATGTCACGCAGGAAAGCCTGCGCCGCAATATCGGCATGGTCACCCAAGATACCGCGATGTTCAACCGCACCGCCCGCGACAACATCCGCTATGGCCGCCCCGACGCCACCGAGGCGGACGTGGTGCAGGCCGCCGAGCAGGCCGAGGCGCATGAGTTTATTGGTGCCTTGCGCGACTTCAAAGGGCGCGAGGGGTATGACGCGTTTTTGGGTGAACGCGGTGTCAAGCTGTCGGGCGGCCAGCGGCAGCGCATCGCGTTGGCCCGCGCGATGATCAAGGACGCGCCGATCTTGGTGCTGGACGAGGCGACGAGTGCGCTGGATTCCGAGGTCGAAGCGTCAATTCAAGCCGCGCTTGAGGTCGCGATGCGGGGCAAAACCGTTGTCGCCATCGCGCACCGCCTGTCGACCATCGCCTTCATGGACCGGATCGTGGTGCTGGACGCCGGGCAGATCGCCGAACAAGGCACGCATGATCAGTTGCTGGCGCTGGGCGGGTTGTATGCCACCTATTGGAACCTGCAATCGGGCGGGTTCATCGGGATCAAGGCGGCGGAATAGCACATGGTTATGGTTGAAAGCCTGACCCATCACGGGATGGGGCGGCTGACCGATGGCACGCTGGTGCCACGGGTTTTGCCGGGTGAGGAGATCGAGGTTCTGGCGGATGGGTCGGCGCGGATTCTGCTGCCGTCGCCGGTTCGCGTCGCCGCCCCCTGCCGCCATTTCAAGACCTGTGGCGGCTGCGCGATGCAGCATGCGTCTGATATTTTTGTGGCCGATTGGAAACGTCAGATCGTTCAACAGGCGCTGATCGGGCAGGGAATCGACGGGCTGGTAGGCCAAACCCTCACTTCGCCGCCCGCG
Source organism: Rhodobacterales bacterium (assembly GCA_038251315.1). Classification (GTDB taxonomy): domain Bacteria; phylum Pseudomonadota; class Alphaproteobacteria; order Rhodobacterales; family Rhodobacteraceae; genus JBBKXP01. The sequence continues at coordinate 16,142 of JBBSBK010000043.1, forward strand.
TCCCGTCGTCGTGCCAAACTGGCGGGGCAGCGCACCAAAAAGGGGGCGCAGGTCGGGTTTCACGGGCGCGGGTCGGATCACCTGGTGGCGGTGCCCGATTGCCAGCTGCTGACGTCCGCGCTGATGGCCGGATTCCCGATGCTCGAACGGCTGACGGTGCTGGCCGCATCCCGCAAGACCGAGGTCGCGCTGACCATCACCGACACGCTGAACGGGCTGGACGTGATGGTGGGCACCGACCGGGCGCTGACCGAAGAATTGCGAATGAAATTAGCCACCTTTGCCCAAGAATACCAACTGGCGCGACTGGTCTGGCAGGACGAGGTCATCGTGACGCTAAATCCGCCTGCACAAAGGTTCGGCACTGCCACCGTCACCCCGCCGCCCGGCGCGTTCTTGCAGGCGACCGCGCATGGTGAAGCGGCGCTGCTGTCGGCTGTCACTGACATCACCCAAGGGGCGCGGCGTATTGTCGATCTGTTCGCGGGGTGCGGGACGTTTACGTTCTCCCTAGCCAAAGCGGCCGAGGTGCTGGCGGTCGAGGGCGACGCAGCGATGATGGCCGCGCTTGACCGGGGTTGGCGCGATACGCCGGGGCTGAAACGGGTGCAGGCAGTGACGCGCGATCTGTTTCGCCGCCCGCTGGAACCTGATGAACTCAAACCCTTTGACGCCGCCGTGATCGACCCGCCACGTGCCGGGGCGGTTGCGCAGATGGCGACATTGGCGCAATCCGACATTCCAAAAATCGCAATGGTGTCGTGCAATCCGGTCACATTCGCCCGCGACGCCAAGACACTGATCGACGGTGGCTATCGCATTGGCCCCGTCACGGTGGTCGATCAATTCCGTTGGTCCACCCATGTCGAAATAGCCGCTGGGTTCTCACGCGATTGAGATGACTGCAACGTGACGCAGTGCTTTGCGAACCGAGGATTCTGGTGTAAGACACGACAAAAGGCCAAAAAGGCGTGACGGGGCAGGACATGATGCAGATTTCCAGACGAATGACACTCGTGGGGCTGGGCCTTGCGCTGGCCGGATGTGCCAAGCCGCAGTCAAAATTCCTGACCTATGACGGCCCCACGGTGACCAGCGTCCTGCTCTACAAGAGTGAGCGGCGGATGTTCATGATGCACGACACCACGGCGCTGAAAACCTATAACTTTCAACTGGGCTTTGCCCCGGCCGGGCACAAGCAGGTCGAACGCGACGGACGCACGCCCGAAGGCGCCTATCGAATCAACCGGCGGAACCCCAACAGTCAGTATCATCTGTCGATCGGGATTTCCTATCCCAACGACCGCGACCGCGAAGTGGCGCGGGCGCTGGGGATGCCGCCGGGCGGCGACATCTTCATCCACGGCACGCCACAGGCCAAATTGGGTTCGCCAGACTGGACCGCTGGCTGTATCGCCGTCACCAACCCTGAAATCGAAGAGATTTATGCGATGGTGACAGACGGCACGCCGATCTTTATCTACGCTTAGTCATCCAACCGTCAGGTGCCTGTCACCAGCGTCCACCAGATCTTGCCTGCCGGTTCCTGAAACCACGAAAAACCCAACGCGCGGGCGTTCGGGTCAAGGATCACGTTGCGGGTATCGGGCTGCTGCATCCATGCGGCCAGGGTCTCCAGTTCGGTTTCGTAGGTCTCCGAAATGTTTTCGCCCAACAGCCGCCCGGAATAACCGACACGCCTTGCCCGTTCGAGTGGCGATGAACCGTCAGACCCGAAATGCCAGGGCCGGTTCTGTACCGACATATCGTGGGAATGGGTTGCGGCAGCGGCGTTCAGTTGCGCGTTGATCTGTAGCGGCGAGCGGCCAGCAGCGCTGCGCAGCGAATTGACCCCATCGACAAGACGGAACGTGATGTCGGCAGTATCGCCGGGCGCGATCCGGTAAAGTTGCGGCGGGGGCAGACCATCGCCACCCAGTCGCGTATTGGACGGCGACGCACAGGCCGACAGTGAAATCAGGCCCAGACCGGCCAGCAACGTACGACGATTCATGTTCATACCCATTTGTTTGCCGGGGTTCCTTAGCGGGTTGAGCGTTGCACTTCAAACCCGCATTGGCGGTCCGGCGCCGATCTGACGCGAGTTTGAATTGCGACCTGACGAAAACCGCCGTAAAAGGCTAAAAAACAGGGTCGCGGACCCCAAGGAGCAGCAGCATGACACGCCACACACCGAAAATCGCCGGACTGACACGCCGCGCCTTTGTTGCCGCTGCCGCGGCGACGGTGGGCACAGTGAGTACCGGGGCGGCTATCGCCCAGCAGGCCAACTCGACCGAGATTGAAGGTGATGTGTCGCAGTCGATTCGGCACAACATTTCCAGCTTTCGCTCGCTTGACTGGCAGCCCTATTTCACCAACCTGAACAAGGGCGCCATTCTGGTTGATATCCAGAGCCGGGCGCTGCATTACTGGTCCGAAGATGGGAATACCTACAAGCTTTATCCGACCTCGGTTCCGCTGACCGAGGATCTGACCCGGCGCGGCAGCACGTCAGTGGTGGAAAAGGTCGTGGCACCGACCTGGCGACCCACGCCCAGCATGCGCGAACGCAACCCCGAATGGCCCGAAGTGGTGCCCGGTGGCGATCCGGGAAACCCGCTTGGACCGCTCGCCCTGTATCTGTCCTGGCAGTATTACCGCATCCACGGCACCCACGACACGCGCAAGATCGGACGCCGGTCGTCGAACGGATGCATTGGCCTTTATAATGAACACATTACGGAACTTTTCGCGCTGGCAAATGTGGGTACCCAAGTGTTGCTTATTTGACGACATTTCGGGCGTCTGATCGCTTATCGGCGATTGAAGCCTTTGCATTTGGAAACGAATACTGGTTTAGCAAGGTTACGAGGTAAGTCTTGGGTGCCTGCTGCCATCCTCAACCAAAAAGGTGGTGGGCAAAAAACTGGAGAAGTCAAAAATGAAAAAAATCGCACTCGCCGCTGCCTTCGTTGGCGCCGCTTCGACCGCCTTTGCCGGCGGCATGTCCGAGCCTGTGATGGAAATGGCTCCGGCCGTTATCGTCGCAGAAACCAAAGCTGCGTCGTCTTCGGCCGGCATCCTGATCCCGCTGATCCTGATCGCGGTCATCGCTGCTGCGGCTTCGAACTAAGCTTTCCGATCTTCGGATTGTGAAGGGCGTAGGGGAAACTCTGCGCCCTTCGTCATTTCCGGCGGTCAGACGTCGATCCAGCCGCGCAGGTTGGCGGCGATCACCCCGGACAGCGCCGCGATATGCGCCGCGTCATCGTTCAGACAGGGGATATAGGTGAAATTTTCGCCGCCTGCGTGTTCGAAACTTTCCCTGATCTCTTCGTTGATCTCTTCCAGCGTTTCGATGCAGTCGGCGGAAAACGCCGGGGCGCAGACGGCGATGTTCCTGATCCCGCGCTGGGCCAGCCGCGCGACCTCTTCAACCGTATAGGGTTGCAGCCATTCTTCAGGGCCGAATTTCGACTGGAAGGTGGTAATGATCTGGGTTTTGTCCCAGCCCAGCCGTTCGCGCAGCAGCCGCGTCGTTTTCTGGCATTGGCAATGATAAGGGTCGCCTTCGCGCAGATAGCGTTCGGGCACGCCGTGGTAGGAACACACCAGCATGTCGGGCGGGGTCGCTGCTGCCGCATAGGTCCGTTCGATAGATTGTGCCAGTGCTTCGATATAGGCCGATTCGTCGAAATAGGGCGGCACCACGCGCACCGCCGGTTGCCATTTTTCGCGCATCAGTGCCCGAAAGAACTGGTCGCAGGCCGATGCTGACGTCGCCCCGGCATAATGCGGGTAAAGCGGGAAGAACAGGATCCTGGTGCAGCCCGCCGCCGTCATCGCCGCGACCTTGTCAAAGGTCGACGGATTGCCATAGCGCATACAGAAATCGACCATCACGCTGTCGCCGAACTGCACCTGCATCTGCGCTGCGATCGCCGTCGTCTGATTTTTGGTAATCGTCAGTAGCGGGCTTTCATTGGCGTCCGTATTCCAGATCGACCGATAGGCAGCCCCCGATTTGAAGGGGCGGCGCGACAGGATCACCAGTTGCAGCAACGGCTGCCACAGCCATGCCGAATAATCGACGACCCGTTTGTCCGACAGGAATTCAGACAGATACCGCCGCATCGGCCAATAGGTCGTTCCGTCCGGCGTGCCAAGATTGGCCAGCAGGATGCCGATCCGCACCGGTTTTACGACAGGGTGGTCGGCGGGCAGGTTGTTGGATGGGTTTTGCATCCGGGTCACATAGCTGTCCTGTCCGGGCGGTCAATCGTCTTTGGCGGGCAGTGGCGTTTCTTCGGTCCGCAGCGCGTCGGCCAACCGCTGTCTGGCCGAACCGGGTCGTAGCGGCTGTTGCTGGGTCGCGGCGGGGGCCCAGCCGGTCAGGGTGATGACCTGAAACAGCGCGGGGGTGCGTCCATCGATTGTCGGGTAGAGCCGGGCAGTTTGGGCAAGGACGCCTCGCCGTGTCGGGCGGCGCAGCCTGTCGTTCAGCGCGTTGCCTTCGCCCATCGCCCGCAAGTCGCGCATCAAGGCCGTTGGGTTGGCATAGCTGACCGGGTAATCGGTCGAGTCCGCCACGGGCAGCGCCAACCCGGCCCGTTGCAGCAGTGCGCCCAGATCGCGTACCTCGCCCATTGGCGCAACACGAGGCGACAGGCCGCCCGTTACGGCTGATTCGGCTTGGGCAAGGGCACGGCGCAGGTCGCCCAGCGTGTCGCCGCCGAACAGGGTCGCGATCAACAGCCCATCCGGTTGCAGCGCCAGCCGCGCCTGCACCAACTGCCCCACGGGATCGTTGGCCCAATGCAGGGATAGCGCGTGGATCACCAGATCATGCGCCCCCGCTGTCAGGCTCAGCATTTCGGCATCGGGGACGATCCTCGCCTGTGGCATCCGTTTGGCCCAGAAATCGGGAAAACCTGTCACCACGGCGGGTGCTGTAAACGTTCTGTTAACCTCGTTCAGTCTTTCCTGCACCTCATCGGCCACTGCCGCTTGCAAGAACATCACCGTTGCGCGTGCGCGGTTGCGGGCCAGCGCGATGCGGTCGGTCAGGATGGGCGGGCTGGTCATGTCAGCGATGATTTAGGGGGTCGCGGTGGGATTGAAAAGCGTCATCAGGGCGATCTATCCAGCGCAGTGCATCGCCTGCGATCAACTGACCGAGGCTGAATTTGGCCTGTGCGCTGCCTGCTGGCGCGATACGCCGTTTATCTCCGGGCTGGTCTGCGACGCCTGCGGCACGCCGTTGCCCGGCGAAGAAGGCGGTGATGCGGTGCTGTGCGATGATTGCATTGTAGTGGCGCGGCCCTGGTCGCGGGGTCGTGCGGCGTTTGGCTATGCGGCAACGGGGCGACGGCTGGTCCTGGGGCTGAAACACGGCGATCGGACCGATCTGGCGCAGGCCGCGGGGCGCTGGCTGGCGCGGGCGGCGGGGCCTTTGGTCGATGCCGATACGGTCGTCGTGCCTGTGCCGCTGCACTGGACCCGGCTGCTGCGCCGTCGCTACAATCAGGCGGCGCTGTTGGCCCAATCCTTGGCGAGGGCGGTTGACCGGCCCTGTGTCCCCGACGCTTTGGTTCGTAGAAGGCGCACCTTGCCGCTGGACGGTCACGGGCGCGAGGCGCGGTTCAAGGCCTTGCAGGATGCAATTGGGGTGCATCCCAAACGGGGGGCGTTGATTTCGGGCAAGTCCGTGTTGCTGGTCGATGACGTGATGACATCGGGTGCCACCTTTGCCGCCGCGTCCGAGGCATGTCGCGCTGCCGGCGCCACGCGCATTTGCGTCGTCGCACTGGCCCGCGTCGCAAAAGAGGCTTAGGTTCGGTGAAACCGTTCCTGAAAGGCCCCGATCATGGCAAAAGTCGAAATCTACACATCGCCGACTTGCGGATACTGCCATGCCGCAAAGCGACTGCTTACCGCCAAGGGGGTCAGCTTTAGCGAAACCAACGTGATCACCGAACCCGCCAAACGCCCCGAGATGGTCAAACGGGCGAACGGCAGCCGCACCGTGCCGCAGATCTTCATCGACGATAAACATATCGGCGGATGTGACGATCTGTATGCGCTGGACGATACCGGGCGGCTAGACGCGCTGCTGAAGGCATGAAGGCAGCATTGCTGCAAATGACGTCGGGTGATGACCCGGTCGCCAATCTGGCGGTGACGCTTGCGATGATGCGTGATGCGGCGGCGCAGGAGGCGGGGCTTGTCCTGACACCCGAAGTGACCAATTGCGTCTCGCAGTCGCGAGATCATCAGCGCGATGTGTTGCAGACCGAGGCCGAGGATATCACCCTTGCCGGATTGCGGACTGGGGCGGCGCAACTGGGTGTCTGGCTGGCAATCGGATCACTCGCCTTGAAAACCGACGATCCTGACGGGCGGTTTGCCAACCGATCATTCCTCATCGACCCAAAGGGCGGAATCGTCGCGCGGTATGACAAGATTCACATGTTCGACGTCGATGTCACAGCCACCGAAACGTTCCGCGAATCTGCCGGATTCCGCCCCGGTGAGAGGGCCGTAGTGGCCGAGACTCCGTTTGCCAAAATCGGCCTGACCGTATGCTATGATCTGCGATTCGCCTATCTGCATCGGGCGCTGGCGCAGGCGGGCGCCGATATCCTGCTGATCCCGGCGGCATTTTCGCCCGTCACAGGGGCGGCGCATTGGGAACCCCTGCTGCGCGCCCGCGCCATCGAGACCGGGTGTTTCGTGTTGGCGACGGCGCAGACCGGCAATCACCCGGTCAGCACTGGCAAACCGCGCCAGACCTACGGGCACAGCATGGTTATCGCGCCTTGGGGCGAGGTCTTGGCGGATGGTGGCACCGATCCTGGGATCGTCATAGCCGATCTGAACCTGTCGCAAGTGGCCGAAGCCCGCCGCCGCATCCCCGCCCTGACCCATGACCGCCCGTTCGCAGGCCCGCGGTGACAAACCCGACCGACAATCTGGCCGTATCCCTGTTTTCCGAGATCGTGATGGTCGACCAACTGGCCCGCATGTCGGTCGCCCGCGCAATGCCCAAGGGGATGGAGCTATCGCATTTTTCCGTTTTGAACCACCTCGCCCATGCGGGTGTCGAAAAGTCGCCGGCGCAACTGGCTAAGACGTTTCATCTGACCCGCGGGGCGATGACCAATACGCTGGGCAAGCTGGAATGGAATGGCTGGATCCACATCCGCCCCGATTGGGAGGATGCGCGGCGCAAGATGGTCGCGATCAGCCCGGCAGGGTTGCGGGCACGCGATGCGGCGCTGGCGGCGATCATTCCGGTGATCGGGCGGGTGGTGGAAAAGATCGGTGTCGACAAGGTGCGCGGCGCACTGCCCGTGCTGCGCGAGTTGCGGGTCAATCTGACAGATGACTAGGGTTTGATGCTGGCCGTCACGTAGTTACAGCTCAGGTCGCGTTCCGAAATCCGCCAGTCCCAACGGATCGGGTTGAACTGGAATCCCTTGCGGTCAACCGGGGTCAGTCCGGCCTTTCCCAGCAGCGCGAACAATTCGTCTGGCGTGATGAACTTGGCCCAATCGTGCGTGCCCTTTGGCAGCCAGCGCATGACCCATTCTGCGCCGACGATCGCCATCGCAAAACTTTTAGGGTTGCGGTTCAGAGTCGAACAGATGTGCAACCCGCCGGGTTTCAGCAGTTGCTGGCAGGCGGTCAGATAAGTCAGCGGATCGGCGACGTGTTCGACCACCTCCATATTCAGCACCACGTCGAACTGTTCGCCGGCTGCCGCCATGTCTTCGGCCGTGCCGACGCGGTAGTCGATCGTTAGTCCTGATTGTTCAGCATGACGTTGCGCCACAGGAATGTTGCGCGGGGCCGCATCTACCCCGACAACCGTAGCCCCCAACCGCGCCATCGGTTCGCAAAGCAACCCGCCGCCACAGCCGATATCGAGGATGCGCAAGCCCTCAAATGGTGCGTTCGTGGACAAATCCCGCGGAAATTCCCCGGCGATCTGCCGGGTGATGTAATCCAGCCGACAGGGGTTGAGCATGTGCAGCGGTTTGAACTTGCCCTCGAGGTCCCACCATTCGGCAGCCATCGCCTCGAACTTGGCAATCTCGGTCGGGTCGATGGTGGTCTGCATTGCAGGTGATCCTTGGCCGTGTCAGGTTACCACAAACTATATAGGGCGGTCATGGACAAGGTCGCAGGTCAAAATAACACAGGGGCGCACCTGTATCCGGCGATCGACCCGTTCGATCAGCGGATGCTGGATGTGGGCGATGGGCATCGCATTTATGTCGAACAATGCGGGCGGGCCGATGGTATCCCCGTGATTGTCCTGCACGGTGGGCCCGGCGGCGGGTGTAGCCCAGCGATGCGTCGCTATTTCGATCCCGCAGTATATCGCATCATCCTGTTCGATCAACGCGGCTGTGGCCGTTCGCGCCCGCATGCGTCGGTCGCGGCGAACACGACATGGCATCTGGTTGCCGATATCGAATTGATCCGCACCATGCTCGGCATCGACGATTGGGTCGTGTTTGGCGGCAGTTGGGGGGCGACGCTGGCACTGATCTATGGGCAGGAACACCCCGACCGCACACTGGCGCTGATCCTGCGCGGGGTGTTTCTGATGACCCAGACCGAGTTGAACTGGTTCTATGGCGGCGGCGCGGGCCGGTTCTGGCCAGACCTGTGGGCCAAATTCACCGCACCGATTCCCGAAGAAGAACGCAGCGACATGATTGCTGCCTATCACCGTCGCCTGTTTTGCGGCGATAACGCCATCGAAGTCCGGCATGCGCGGGTTTGGGCGGCGTGGGAAAACGCGCTGGCGTCGATCATGTCTGACGGGATGTCGGGTGATGGCCCGGCGGATTACGCCCGCGCCTTTGCCCGGATCGAAAACCACTATTTCGTGCATGGCGGGTTTTTGTCGCACGATCAGCAAATCATGGCCCGGATGGACCGGATTGCCGATATCCCCGGCGTCATCGTGCAGGGGCGTTACGACATGATCTGCCCGCCTGTCGCGGCTTACAATCTGGCCGCTGCATGGCCAAAGGCGCGGCTGGAATTGATCGCGCGTGCCGGGCATGCCCTGTCCGAACCGGGGATCAGCGCCGAACTGGTGCGCACGATGGACCGTTTGCCCGGCGAATTGGCCGAATAAATCTGCAGCCTTTACAGGTGCGGCATTTTTGTTAACCTTCCAGTCAATAAACGGGGGGGTAATCAGCGCGTGAATTCGGTTGTCAGAATCATTCTGCAACGTCTTGCGCTTGGCTTGCTGACCCTGTTGATCGTTTCCATTGTCATTTTCGTCGCCGTCAACTTGCTGCCCGGCGATTTTGCCGAGGCGATTCTCGGTCAAGGTGCGACACCCGAGGCTGTTGCATCGATCCGCCGTGATCTGGGCCTCGATCAGCCAATGGTCGTGCGCTATTTCACGTGGCTGGCCGATGCGGCACGGGGCGATCTGGGCAGCAGTTTTGCCAACGCCAACTTTGCATCCTTTACCGGCACCACGTCGGGGGCCAAGACGGTGCTGCAACAGATCGCGCCGCGTTTTGCCAATACGATGTTTCTGGCCGGGGTGACGGCGCTCATCGCGGTGCCGATTTCGGTCGGGCTGGGCATCCTCGCAGCGCTTTACCGCAATTCGGTGTTCGACCGGGTGGCGAATGTCA
>JBBSBK010000044.1:0-25484 GCA_038251315.1 Rhodobacterales bacterium
CGAATATCGACCCGTTGAAAGGCGATGTCCTCGATCACCCGGAACAAGTCGGTGATGCGCCGGGAATAGGCGGTGAAGATGAAGTTGCGGAACGTAATCGAGCTTGAAACAAGTTCGTCGAACACCGCACGCGGGATGGCGACCGCACGCACGTCGGTTTCGGCAATACCTTCGGCGGAATAATCCTCATGTGCCAGCATGCAGGCCGTGGTCATCACGCAGCTTTGCCCGGCCTCGACCCGGTACAGCACAATCTCGCGCCCGGCCTCGGACAGCTGTTGCACCCGCACCCGGCCGTCCAGCAACAGCAGCAGGTTTTCCGCCGCCTTGCCCGGGCCAAAGATCACCGTCCCTTCGGGCACTGATAAAATAGCGCATTTGCCGGTCAGGATGTCCCTCACCTCAGGCTCGAGCCTGGATAAACCTGCAAACTTCGAAATCCAGTCATTCGTCATGCGACACACCGGGATGCAAGTCGGGGTGATGATTTCGGCATCAAACTGGGGCCTTCGTCAATCCAAAGGGCGGCATCTGGGTCTTTCATCCGCTGGCGACCCCATTCTGAATGCTGATCTGGCGTCGGCATAGTGCCGCAATCTTGGCATCATGTGTGGAAATAAGAAAGGTCGTCCCCTCTTCGCGGTTGATTTCGGCGATAAGCTCCATCACCTGCCCGGCTGAAACCGTATCAAGGTTGCCCGTTGGTTCATCTGCAAGCACCAGTTCGGGCTGGTTCATCAGCGCCCGCGCCACGGCCACGCGCTGTTTCTGCCCGCCCGACAGATTGGGGACCGGAAAATCAATCCGATCCTGCAAGCCGACCCGCACGAGCAATTCACGACCGCGGGTTCGCGCGGCCTCGGTTTCGCGGCCGTCACGCAGGGCGGTGGGAAAGATCACGTTTTCCAGCGCTGTAAAGTTCGGCAGCAGGTTGTGGAACTGAAATACAAAGCCGATATGCAGGTTGCGAAAGGCGGTGAGGGCGGCGTCCGCGGCGGTATTCAAATCAATCCCCAGCATGACGTGCACTCCGCTGGTCGGCCGCATCAGCGTGCCCAAGATTGTCAGCAGGGTGCTTTTGCCCGACCCCGACGCCCCCAACAGGGCCGCCATCTCGCCGGTTTGCAACGTCAGGTTCAGGTTTTTGAGAACCGGGGTTGCGTTTTCCGCTGTGCCAAAGGTCTTGACCAGATCATGCACCTCGAGCAGCACGGTCATTGCCCGATGGCCTGCACAGGGTCCAACCGTGCCGCCCCGCGCGCGGGCAGGATCGACGCGACAATGGCCCCGATCGTGGTCAGCAGGACAGCCATTCCGTAAGCACCCTGCCGCACGTCGATCGGCAGCGATCCGGGTTTGGCATCCTCGACCGCCGGAAAGAATGCCAGCACACCGTAGCCAAATCCGGCGCCCAGCAAGGCGCCCAAAATCCCGATCAGCGCGCCTTGCAGCACGAAGATATAGACCACAAACATCCGCCCTGCCCCCATCGCCCGCATGATCCCGATTTCCGGGCGACGGCGATACGACGACAGCATCATGGCAGACGCGACACCGATCACGATGGTGATCAGTGCAAATGTCTTCAGGACCAGTCCGACCTGCGCCTGTGCGGCCAGCCCATCCATAAGTTGTGGATAGCTTTCGCTCCAGGATGTGGCATCCAGCCCCGTCAACGCCTCGACCCGCGCAGTGATGGCGTTGGCGGTAAAGATATCATCAAGTTTGATCTCGATCCTTGAAAAGCCTTGCGGTTTGCGGAATAATATCCGTGCCGTCGCGATGGACACATAGGTCAGGCCAAGGTCAAAACCGCTCGACCCCATGTCGAACGTGCCAGTCAGCGTCAGAATGGTGTCGATGCCTTCCGACGATTGCAGATGCACCGATTGGCCAACGCTCAGCCCCAGTTTGTCAGCCCCGGTCACCCCCATCAGGATCGACCCCGCCCCCAGATCGGCGATGCCGGCCACCAGATAGCCGCGCAAGTTGACGATGGCGGATTCGCGCCCCGGTTCCAGCCCGATGATGCTGACCTGCGCCACCTTGGCGCCGCGCCGCAAAAAGCCCGAGCCCGCGACCTGCGGCGAAACTGCCCTCACGCCCGTCAGCGCTTCGATCTCTGGGACAAATGCAGCAGCGGTACTCAGCTGATCAGTATGGCTTTGGCCCGGTTCCTGGGCCAACAGGACGCCTGATGCTGCGGGGTCAAGCTGCGCAGGCAGCACGTCTTCAGCCACGATGCTGATATGGGACAGATCGCCCGCAGTGTGCGAGGTGATGAATTGCGCCAGCCCGCCAATCAGCGCGCTCATGAAGATAAAGATGAAAACGCCAACGCCGACGCCGGCCAAGAGCAGCGCGGTTTGCCCCTTGCTGGCGGTCAAATAGCGCAGGGCGATCTTGAAACCATACAACATCTAGGGCTGCTTGATCTTGACGGGCTGGCCATCGGTCAGACCCATCGGATCGACGATCAACACCTCACCCGCAGCGAGGCCATCTGTCACTTCCAGCCGGACGGCTGGCCAGGGGATGATGGTCACGACCCGCTGCTCGGCCTTGCCTTCAATCATGACGAACAGCACCGAATTTTCCGCCTCGCTTAAAATCGCGCTGCGCGGCACTGTGATGCCCGAAGGTTTGGAATCCATGACGATATTAGCGGTAACGGTCAGTCCGATCGGGGCCGCATATGGCGCATCTGGCGTCATCTTGATCATCAGCCCGCCCGTATCTGGGTCAACAACGGGGGCGACGTAGGTGACGCGTCCGGGCAGAACCGCCGCGTCGCCGGTCAGCCGCAATTGCACGCGCAGCCCGGGTTGCATCCGTGTGGCATAGGTTTCATCCACATCGGCCTCGACCACCAGTGCTGCCGCATCGGCGACCGTGAAAAGGACCGCCGCCCCGTCGACCACCTGCCCTGGTTCAACATCACGGGCCAGAACCGTGCCGGACATCGGGGCCTTGATGTTGAATTGTTCCAACTGGTCCTGCGACTGATCCAAAAGGGCCTGCAAACGCTCGACTTCGGCGACTGCGGCGGTGACTGCAAGGTCAGCGGCGTCCAACGTCTTGCGCGGGATATTGCCCCCAAGGGCGCGATCACGTTCGGCATCGGCCTGCGCCTGCTGCAAATGCACCAGACCTGCGTCAAAGGCCGCAAAGGATTGCGCCACTTGCGCGCCGGGCTGGGTGTTGGTCAGACGGGCGATCACATCGCCGGCGACGACACTGTCACCCACCGCCACAAGGACAACGGCCATTTGCCCCGGAACTGAAGACCTGACATCGACCGATTGCAAGGCGGCGATCCGGCCATTCACCGCCAGGACGCGGCTGACTGGCCCAGCAGTGACGGTTTCAACGATGACCTGTGGCACCGGGGCCACCCAAGGCTGCCACCAGGCCAACGCGCCCAGTCCCAACGCGACGGCCGCCACAATGGCAAACCGTTTCCACGATCGCGGACTGGCCTTGGGGGCAGCGGCAGACGCCGCTGGCTGGGCCACAAGGGCGGTTGTCGCAACCGTCGGTGCCGCAACAGCAATCTTGGGTGCCAGTGAGTCCGCCAATGTCATGTCTCCCTGCAACGTCACACGCCAACGACCCGCCGTTACACCGGCTTTGTCAGCTCCAAAACCACCAATGGCCGCGGGTTTCGGCGCGCAATCCTGCAATGTACGGCAAACAAGAGAAGGAACTGAGCCACATCACAGACGGAACGACACTTTCCTTTGGGGCCCAAAGCATTGGCCGGAGAAACACGGCACAACCGCCCGAAAGAATCGCAAGCGCACCGGACGCCATTGCGTCACGCTCCGCAATCCGACCATCCAAAGATTTCTTCACAAAACCCCATTCAATCTATCGATGCTTTAAGTTTCCTAATGTCAAACAGACGCATCGCTGCGGTCTCATAAAACGTCTCTGAAACACCACTACGGACTTTGTGAAGAAAATATTTCTCAAACGCGATCTTTGCAAAATGCACCCACTTGCCCTCACTGGCCCAGTTGACATTCCGGGGTGGATTCTGCGGTTTCGCCAGAAAGGCCACGCCTGAATCACCAAAATCCGCGAGGCAGAACGCATTCCAGGTCGCTTCGCTCTCAGGTTCGCGTCCGGCCAACAATGCTTCGATATTGCTGGCTGTCGCAGCAACCATGCTCTCGATCATATAACCGGTTTTGGGAACCCCGGTTGGTACCGGTGTCTTTTCGAGCGGCGCAATGGCGATCGCAACGCCAACGCCGAAGACGTTGGGGTATCTTGTATTACGTTGATGCTTGTCGACGATCACAAAGCCGCGCGGATTGACAAGACCTTCAATGTCGCGAATGGCGGATATGCCACGAAAGGCCGGCAGCATCATTGCATATTTGAACGGCAGTTCATGCTTTTTCTTGTCGTTGCCATCCTCATCCAGTTCGGTGACCGACATCATGTCAGGTTCGACCCGGTCAACCTTCGCATTGGTGATCCATTTGATGCTGCGCTGGCGCATTTCATGCTCGAGCATGCCTTTGGTATCACCGACGCCACCCAAGCCAAGATGCCCGACATAGGGCTCTGCGGTGACGAATGTCATCGGCACCCGGTCGCGGATTTTCCGGCTGCGCAATTCCTTGTCAAGCATCATCGCGTACTCATAAGCCGGTCCATAGCAGGACGCGCCCTGCGCAGCGCCAACGACGATTGGCCCTGGATTGGCGCAAAATGCCTGAAAGGACGCGTTTGCCGTGATGGCATGATCGACGGTGCAAACGGAATGAGTATTGGCATCCGGTCCCAATCCCTCGACCTCATCAAAGGCGAGTTCCGGGCCGGTCGCAATTACAAGATAATCATAGGAAATGGAACTGCCATCTTCCATTTCAACCTGATTATCTTCCGGTCGGAGACGCTTGGCGGTTTGATTCACGAAACCGATTTTCTTTTTCGCCATCAACGGCGCGAGATCAATTGTGATGTCACCCTTCTTGCGCCAACCGACACCAACCCACGGGTTGGATGGGGTGAACTGAAAATAGGGTGTCTTGCTGATCAGGACAATCTCATGACGTTCACCCAACACAGCCTTGAGATCAAAAACCATCGAAATTCCACCAAGCCCCGCCCCCAGAACTACGATCTTCTTGGATTCCATGATAAGTCCCTGACTGTGTTGATCACGCGGTTCGTTGCTCGTTTGTGAGTTCAAGCCACCGAGAGTCAAATTAAGCCCTTCCAGACTGGGCGACATTGATCTGTGTCAGGTAATCCGCCGTTTTTTGACGGGACGTGGTGGTCGAACATGCGCAGCGCGTTTTGATTGGGGCGGGTGTGCTGTCAACGTTACCCACATGGGCGCGGCCGTCGGTCCCTTTTTCGCAGGTTTGCAGCTTCGGTTCGGTCCCATACTGATCTCGATCAAGAACGGACCGTCCATGATCGGGCACGGTCAGGGTCATTCCCTCACGGGAAACATACCATGTCGCGTATCCTGATTCTGGCGTTTTGCCTGCTGGCCGCCCCGGTATTTGCCGAGACCGCCGTTCTGACCATCGCCCAAGACCGCTATGAGGCTGGCGAGTCTGCTCGGTTCGACGGCCCGGCGGTCGTCGACCTGTTCATGGCCGGGAACAGGGTGGTTGTCGCGGCGCCAGTTGCAGGATCAGCGCATTTGGCCGGGCGGCGCGTGACGATTGCGGCAGCGATCGCTGCTGGCCCTGACCCTGATGGGGATCGGCACGCTGGCGGCCTTTACTTTGCCCCGCGGGCTTTTGTTGCGTCGTGACAACGATGTGGCCTGAACACCATCATCCTTTTTACAAGGAGGCCGTATGATGGTCACCCGACGCACCCTCTTCATCAGTGGAGCCGTGGCCCTCACAGGCGCTGTCGGGTCCGAGGTTCGGCGCATGGGCACGATGGCGGACTACACCGCCGCGATTGATCCCCTGCGCACGCCACTGCCCGCCAACCCGGATGCGCGTGATCTGGTCCGCTTTGCTGCGCTGGCAGCGAACAGCCACAACACCCAAGCTTGGCAATTCCGGTCGGACGGCGACAGGATCGACATCCTGCCAGATCGTTCTCGCGCCACGCCAGTGGTGGACCCTGACGATCATCAAATGTTCATCAGTCTGGGCTGAGCGTCCGAGAATCTGTCGGTTGCCGGAGCGTCACGCGGAATGCCGGGCGAGGTGCGCTTTGATCCCGCCAGTGGCGAGATCAGCTTTACCCGCACCACCGGGGCTGTCAAGGATACCAACCTGTCGGACGCTATCCCGCTGCGACAATCGACGCGAGGCGTGTTCGATGGATCGACCCTGAACACGGCTGACCTCGGCAGTCTGGCCGGTGCTGCGCGCGTTCCGGGTGTCGATCTGATACTGATCACGGACCGGGTGCAAATGGGCCAAGTCGGCGATCTCATTGCCGCTGGCAACACTGCGCAGTTGGCCGACCCCGCCTTCATGGCCGAGCTGAAACACTGGATGCGGTTCAGCCCGCGCCGTGCGGCGGCTACCGGTGACGGATTATTCAGTGCTACCTCAGGCAACCCGACGATGCCCGGTTGGTTGGGGCCGATGGTGCTGGACTGGGTGTTTACTGCGAAAAGCGATAACAAGAATACAGCCGCCAAAATCGCATCCTCTGCCGGATTAGCAGTCTTCGTGGGTGCCGACGATAACGCGGCAAGCTGGGTGCAGGTTGGGCGTGCGTGCCAGCGCTTCGCCCTGCAGGCCACCGCAATGGGCCTGGAACATGCGTTCCTCAACCAGTCTGTCGAAGCGGCCAGCCTGCGTCCGGACTTGGCCGCCCTCATCGGAATGCCGGGGCGCAGACCGGATCTGGTGATGCGCTTTGGTCGCGGCGCGGCGCTGCCGTTTTCCGCCCGACGTCCGGTCGATGAGGTCATGATATGAAACTTCCGTTCACCATCGACGAATTTCTCGCGGTATTCGCCGCCTACAATGCCGCGATCTGGCCTTTCAGATCGTCGCTTATGGCCTCGCCCTCTTAGCCCTCTGGGCCGCTTTCAAGGCGCACGACGGGTTGGTGCGGCTTGGCTTCGTGGCATTGGCGATCCTGTGGGCGGTCACCGGCATCGGGTATCACCTGATGTTTTTCGCCACGATCAATCCGATTACACCGGTCTTTGCCGGGTTCTTTGTCCTCCAGGCTGTCTTGTTTCTGGCAAGTGCGGCCCGACCCGGCGACCTCCAACTGCGACTTGGGCGGGACTTCCGCTCCATCGCGGGACTTGCAACACGCGTCTATGCGCCGGCGATCTATCCCGTCTTGAGAATATGGGCCGGGCATGGATTAATGAACGGGCCGATGTTTGGGGTCGCACCGTGCCCCACCAAGATATCCACCATCGGTATGCTGCTCATTGCCCGCGGACGCTGGGTGATCTGGCTGTCGGTCATCCCGATCCTGTGGTCGCTGATCGGATTGGCCGCAGAACTCCAGCTTGGAATCCCCGAGGGTCTGGCGATGCCTGTCGCAGGTGCGCTTCTGGCCGCGGTGCTGCTTGGAACGCGCCGAGCGGCGCAGTGACATGACATCGTCGCGCCGCCGTGTTGGTGCGGTGCTGGTAGACCCGTTGCCTCACATGGCGACTATATCCGGGCCGGTATCTGCTGGCATTCTTTGGTCACCTCCGGCGATGATGTTGGCTCTTGATCGGGACAGCGCACCCGGAGGAGCATTGACCCCATCTCAAAGATCGCCGGTCAAATGAACGCCAGACCGGTCAGGCGGATGGTCCGCGGATCTATCGTCGTTTTGTCGCGCAGATAAGTTCCAAAGAGGAACCCGAAAGGAGTACCAATGCAGATCATGACATGGGCAATTGTCGTCGTCGCCGGCCTTGGCCTGGCCTATGCCACCGCGCTAACCCTTGGCGCGTGGCGCTGGTCGGGCAGTATCCGCGATATGCTGGCGCAACTGGATTCGAGCCAGCTGGCACCCGCCACGAGAAGCTATCACGAAAGCGAACTGACGGACATGCCTGCTCCCGTCCAGCGCTATTTTTCGCGCAGTTCTGACCGATGGCCAGCCGATTGTTACAGCAGTGACGCTGACCCAAAGCGGCCTGTTCAACATGAGTGCCACCGCTGGTAAATGGAAACCGTTTACCGCGACCCAACACTTTACGACCACGCGCCCTGGCTTTGTGTGGAACGCAAACATCACGATGTTACCTGGTGTGCCAGTGCGCGTGGTGGATGCTTTTATCGCGGGCGAAGGTCTGTTGCGGCCCACGATCCTCGGACTGTATGCGATGGGCACGATGCAAGGCAAAGGTGAAATCGCGCGCGGCGAATTACTGCGCCATTTCGCCGAAAGCGTGTGGTTTCCGACCGCCCTTCTGCCCAATCAGGGTATCGTCTGGGAGGGGGTGGACGACACATCCGCCGAGGCCACAATGACCGATGGACCGATCAGTGTGGCGATGCTGTTCCGCTTTGGAACAGACGATCTGATAAATTCCATCTACGTCGAAGGTCGTGCGACAACGGTAGGCGAAATCACGGTGCTGATGCCGTGGGAATGCCGCACGTCGAACTATCAAACCCGCGACGGCATGCGCGTGCCTTTGACGGGCAAGGCTTTGTACATCACACCGCAAGGCGAAAGGCCCTATTTCAAAGGCAAGATCGACACGTTGGTCCATGTATTTGCGCTTTAAGGGACCAAGGCCGCCATCGGCGGACCGCATCACCGGGGCAACGGACATTCTCAAGCATTGAACTGAATCGGGCTCAGGCGTCTGGACCAAAAGGGTTTTGAGCAAGGCTCTTGTGCCCAAAGCAATTGCAGCAGCGCTTATGACCATGCCTTCTGGCCACACAATCGCGACGCCGCAATCCGAGATGTCGTGAGAACCGCATTGAAGTCTCACATGAGTGCCGGTGATCGCGGCACTTTTTCAGGTCCGACAATCTTTCAGACCGCGCAGCCGGTTCTGGCGCTTGCACTCGGGCTGCTCGAACTTGCAAGGAACGCCGCAAATTATTGGGCGTTTCAACTGTGAGAACCAGAGTTGCTAGGTTGCAAGGTGAACTGATCTTGGCGCAGTCGAATGGCAATCAGGCGAAGGCATGGCTTTGTCGGGAGTGCGCGCTGCAAAGTGCTCGAAGGATGACAGCAACCGATGTCTATCATGTGCCACCACAGTGCCATTGGCGCGATCCAAGACCTGGAAATAGTATCCAAGAACCCATGCAAGAGATTGATTTAAGTGGTGAGCCGGTCGGGATCCGAACCCGAGACCTACTGATTAAAAGTCAGTTGCTCTACCAACTGAGCTACCGGCCCACTGCCGCGCTACTTAGAAAGCCACCCCCGCAGGGTCAACCCCACAAATGCGCGGCCTCTGGATTCAGCAGCCGCCTTTGATTATAGGACGCCCCATGCGCAAGGAACACGAACAGGGCCTGCTATTTGCCAAGATGCACGGGCTGGGCAACGACTTTGTCGTGATCGACGAACGGGGGGTCGCCCCGCGCGTCGATGCAAGCCTTGCGCGGGCGATGGCGGATCGGCATCGCGGTGTCGGATTCGACCAGTTGGCGGTGCTGTCGGACCGGCCTGGCTCCGACGTCCATCTGACGTTCTGGAACGCCGATGGCACTTTGTCGGCGGCCTGCGGCAACGCTACTCGCTGCATCGCGCGGCACCTGATGGACACACTGGGGCGCGACGCGCTGACCATCACCACCGACCGCGGCACGCTGTATGCCCGCGACGTCGGCAACGGCCTGACGGCGGTCAACATGGGCCAGCCGCAACTGGACTGGGCCGCGATTCCGCTGGCATACGCGATGGACACGCTCGATTTGCCCATGGACGGCGGGCCCACCGCCACCGGCATGGGAAACCCGCATTGCACGTTTTTTGTTGATGACGCCGAAAACGTCGATCTGACCCTTGGCGCGACATACGAATACCACCCGCTGTTTCCGCAACGCACCAATGTCCAATGGGCCAGCCTGATCGCCCCCGACCACCTGCGCATGCGGGTCTGGGAACGCGGCGTCGGGATCACCCTCGCATCGGGTTCGTCCTCCTGCGCTGTCGCTGTCGCCGCCCATCGGCGCGGGCTGACCGGGCGGGCGGTGACTATCACGCTGGACGGCGGCGATATCGCGGTCGACTGGCGCGACGACGGGGTCTGGATGACAGGGCCGACGGCGCATGTGTTTGATGGCGTGTGGCATCCATGAACGCGCCTGTTTTCAGCACCCACGGCTGCCGCCTGAATGCCTATGAAACCGAGGCGATGAAGGAACTGGCCACGCTGGCGGGTCTGCAAAACGCCGTCATCGTCAACACTTGCGCCGTCACGTCCGAGGCTGTGCGCAAGGCCCGCCAGGACATCCGCAAACTGCGCAAGGCCAACCCGACCGCGCGGATCATCGTCACTGGCTGCGCCGCGCAGACCGAACCCGAGACGTTCGCCGGGATGCCCGAGGTCGATGTGGTCATCGGCAATACCGAAAAGATGGCCCCCGCCACATGGACCAGCCTCATCGGCGCCACCGAACCCGTGCAGGTCAACGACATCATGTCAGTCACCGAAACCGCCGGCCACCTGATCGACGGGTTCGGGCGGCACCGCGCCTATGTGCAAGTCCAGAACGGCTGTGATCACCGCTGTACGTTCTGCATCATCCCGTTCGGGCGGGGCAATTCGCGGTCGGTTCCGGCGGGTGTCGTGGTAGAACAGATCAAACGGCTGGTCGGCAAGGGCTTCAACGAGGTGGTGCTGACCGGCGTCGATCTGACGTCGTGGGGCGCCGACCTGCCCGCCTTGCCACGTCTTGGCGATCTGGTGCTGCGGATCCTGCGGTTGGTGCCCGACCTGCCGCGCCTGCGGATCAGCAGCATCGACAGTATCGAGGTTGACGACGCCCTCATGCAGGCCATCGCCACCGAACCGCGCCTGATGCCGCATCTGCACCTCAGCCTTCAGCACGGCGACGACATGATCCTGAAACGGATGAAACGCCGCCACCTGCGCGATGACGCGATCCGGTTCACCGAGGACGCGCGCAAACTGCGCCCCGAGATGACGTTCGGGGCCGATATCATCGCCGGGTTTCCGACCGAAACCGGCGCGATGTTCGCCAATTCACTGAAACTGATCGACGATTGCGCCCTGACGTGGCTGCACGTGTTCCCCTATTCGGCCCGCCCCGGCACCCCGGCGGCGCGGATGCCGGCGGTCAACGGCGCGATAATCAAAACCCGCGCCGCCGCCCTGCGACAGTCTGGAGAGATCGCCGTCGCCCGCCACCTGACCGCGCAGATCGGCCAGACCCACCGGATTCTGATGGAATCCCCACACATGGGGCGCACCGAACAATTCGCCGAAGTCATATTCGCCAACGACCGAGCGGAAGGCCAAATCGTCGCCGTAAAAATCACCGGGACTGTCGGAAATAGCCTGACCGCCTAGGTTTCACTTTGCCATAACAACTCCCCCCGGAGGGTCCGACAGATGCACCCAAATCCGATCTATCGGCAGACAGCGCCCGACCGCAACCTCGCCTATGCCCGCGACCGCGCGTTTGGCGTGCTGGCGATCAACGGGCCCGATGGACCGATTCTGGCGCACATCCCGTTCCTGCTGGCCAATGACGGCGTGACGATTGACCTGCACCTTGTCCGCTCGAACCCGATCGCACGGGCGCTGGCGACGCCACAGCAGGCGACCATCGCCGTCAGCGGCCCCGACAGCTATATTTCGCCCGATTTTTACGGTGCTCCCGATCAGGTGCCGACGTGGAACTACATCGCCGTCCACCTGCGTGGCACACTGGAACTGCTGGCGCAGGACACCATGCGCGACATGCTGGACCGTCAGTCAGCGCATTCCGAGGCGACGCTGGACCCCAAACCGCGCTGGACCACGACCAAGATGACGCCTGAGGTGCTGCACAAGATGATGCGCCAGATCGTGCCGTATCGGATGGCGATAACGGGCGTCGGCGGCACGTGGAAACTGGACCAGAACAAACCTGACACCGTGCGCCTGCGCGCCGCCGATCACGTCAAATCCTATGGGCAAGGTAGCGAAACGGCGCTGCTGGCCGCCCTGATGATGACCCCGCCGCGAAAGGAAACACCATGAAACTACTGATGTCCCCTGCGTCCCCCTACGCCCGCAAATGCCGCGTGGTGCTGCGCGAGACTGGCCTGCTGGGCAAGATCGAGGAGGTCGCGGTCACGACCACCCCGCTGGCCACCGACGCGTCTGTCGCTGCGGCCAACCCGCTGGGGAAGATCCCCGCGTTGGTCCGCGATGACGCTCCCGCGCTGTATGACAGCCGGGTGATCACCCGGTTCCTGAACGACCGCGCCCACGCCAACCTCTATCCCACCGCCCGCCTGTGGGACGTCCTGACGATCGAGGCGACGGCGGATGCGATCATGGATGTGGCGGTGGGGATAACCTACGAATTGCGGTTCCGCGAACCCGCGCAGCAATCGCCTGTCTGGATGGATGCGCAATGGGGCAAGGTCAGTCGCGCCGTTACTGCGCTCAACGACCGTTGGATGAGCCACCTGAACGGACCGCTGGACATCGGCCAGATCGATGTAGCCTGCGCCCTGTCTTACCTCGACCTGCGGCATGACGGGCGCGGTTGGCGCACCGGCAACGATACTCTGGCGGCCTGGCATACCGTGTTTATGCAGCGCGACAGCATGGCGGCGACAAACGTTCCGACATGAAACCCGGTCAGCCCTCGACCGGGCGGTTGGCTTCGAGCGCCGCGTTCAGTTCTGCCCCCAAAAGGACAATGAAGGCCGAGATCCACAGCCATAGCAGCAGGACGACAACGCCCGCCATACTGCCGAAACTCTGGTTGTAACTACCGAAATTGGTGACGTAGACCGTAAACCCGACCGAGGCGGCGATCCAGATCAGACAGGCGGCGACGGCACCCGGGGTCAGCCAACGCAATTTGGCGGCAGGTCGCGCCGGGCCGAACTGGTAGATCACCGCCAAGCCGAAAACTGCCAGCAATGCCAGAATGATCCAGCGCGACAGACCCAGCACCATCTTGATGCCATCTGGTAGGTCGATCAGATGCAGCGCGGCTGGCACCACAAGCGTTGCCAATAAACCCGCTACCATCCCGACGATCAGAAACAATGTCAGGGCCAGCGTGATAAGAGTCTTTCTGAAAAACCCACGCCCTTCTTCGACACCATTGATGACGTTCAGCCCTTCGACCAGGCTTCCCATGCCTTTGGAGGCGGAATAGATCGCCAGAACCAGACCAAAGCCAAAGGCGAACCCCAGCCCCGATCGCGCCGATCCGGTGACGCCGACGGCCTGATCCAGTATGATCTGCGACGCCGCCGGGGGGATCAACGCCGTAACTGCCTGCAGCTGGTTTGCAACGTCTGCCGGGGTCAGAATCAACCCGGCCAGTGCCATCAGCGCGGTCATGGCCGGAAAGATCGCCAGCAGGGCGTAAAAGGCAACGCCTGCCGCGATGAGCCCCACATGGTCAGCGCCGATCTGATCCTTGACGCCCAGAACAATGTCGGCCCAGCGCCTGGGTTCGATTTCTATTGGCGATGTTGCGTCGGAGTTTCGGTCCATGACCCCCCCTGCAATGCGTCAGCCCGCACCATTGATGCGGGCTGGCAAGAGTTTCAGGAAGGATCAGGCATTATCGACCTTGCCGAGATCCTGCTTTTTCGCTTCGGTCTTGGCCGCATCCGCGATCCGATCGCCCGACGCCTTGGCTTTGTCGGCAAGCGCTTTGGCCTGGCCACCGACGTTGTCACCAACCTCCCTAGCGACCTTCTTGGCCTCGTCTGTCGCGGCATGAGCGACCTTTGACAACTTGGCCTTTTCGTCGGCAAAGATGCGCTCTGCCTCGTGCATCAAGCGGTCGCTTTCCTCGCCGAGGTAGGCATCCTCGGTCCGGCTGCGTGGCAGCGCGGCAGCGATGGCCGATCCAACGGCAAGAGCAAGCGCACCGGCGATCATCGGGTGATCCTCGAACAGATCGACAGCCTTGTCACGTCCCTGACGCCCGTAGTCATAAGCTGCATCGCGTGCGTGGATCGCGCGTTCGCGTGCGGCAACCACGGCGTTGCGAGCTTCTTCGCTAAAGGTTTCTGTGCCTTCGGCCAACCGATCGCGCAGCGCGGCAGCCTGTTCGGACGTCGCGGCGCCAAAGCTTTGCGCACTATCTGCAACCGATCTGGCTGCCCCGGAAATTGCGCCTGCGGCGCCCTTGGCCGTGTCGGCGACGGTCGCGCCCGCCTTCTGAGTCGCGTCCATGGTCGATGACGCAGCACTTGACACGTGGTGGCTTGCACTGCCTGCAGCTTCGCGCATCTTTCGGCCCATGCCCGGAGAGTCGGACGCATCTTCATTGCTTCGTGCCCACGATGGCCCATCATCCTGATTCAGCGAGCGCCCGGAATAATAAGGACGCGTCGAATTACCCGGCTGTGGCCCAAGCACACGATCTTGCGCCAATTCAGGCCGGTAAGATGTGCGATTTCCCCGGTCGGAGCGCCGGTCTTGGTCCATGCCGACAGACCTGTCTTCGATACTCCTCTCGGTCCTGTCGCCCATCATCAGCCAGGCAAGCCCGACCCCGGTAAGCGCGAGCGCGACCGGATTGCGTTTGACCGCCTCCGAAATCGAACGCCCGACGTCACCGCCATGTTCGCGAAACTGGTCGGAAAGCTGCCGGGCGATCGTTTCGACCGAAAATTTGTCTTGCAGATTGTCAAGCGTGTCGGTCAGACCGGCACGTTCGTGCTCGATCTCGCGCTCGATTTCAGCGGGGGTACGGTTCTCATTTGTCATTGTAAACCTCCTTTACGGCTTGCGCATCGCGCCTTACGTTTTTAGCTGTCCGGGTGGGGGCCAAGCTGTTGAGCTTGAGATCGTTCATGCCCTTGCTGACCATGAAGAACGCGATGAGGGTAAACACCCCGCCCACGATGACTGCCGACCATATCGCGGGAATTCCCGCCTCGGTCAGGGCGCCGACAAGAGCCGCGGCAAGGACATTGAGCGCGGTCAGCGCCACAACCACTGCGGCCAGAATCATGGCGATGGCGAGGGCTGCGGTCTTGAGATTTTCGTTCACCTCGGCCCGCGCCAGATCGAATTCGCTGCGGACAAGCGAACTGACGTGACCCAGCGCGTCGCTTAGCAGACCGCTGGCTGATTTGTTCGGTTCGGGGGTCATGTCGGTGCTCCAGTCTTGGGCGTGGGAGGGGTTGTTTGGGCCATATTGTTCCCACCCGAGGTGCCATAACTTTCGCGCGGCTGTTTCATCCGGTTGGCAGAAACGCTGCTGGAAAAGTCGCTGGACTGCGACGCCCCGTCACCGGACGCTTTGGCAAACCGTGTCGCGGCAAAGCCGATCAAGGCTGCACTCCCCAGAAACACCAGCGGATTGCGCTTGGCAAAGTCGTTGATGACCCCGACAATCTCGCCGAGATCCTTGTCGCGCATGGCATCCGATGCGTCTGCCAGCCCGTCAGCGATCTGGCTGAAGGTCCGTTCCTGCGCGGATCCGCTTCGCATGTCATCCGCCGCTGTCCGCAATGCTGATGCCACATCTTTGACGCCATCCGCCGCAGCGACCTTTGCCTCCGTGGCGTAATTTCCGGCTTCGGTGGTGACGGTGTCGACCATGTCGCCGGCGCGCGACTTCACTTCGTCCGACGCAGCACGCGCGGTCGTCTTGACCTGGTTCGTGATGCTGTCGGGATCGCCATAATCTTGGTTGTCTGAGTTGCTCATGATGCACTCCATGTTTCGGATTTATTCACATAGAACGCGCCGGGTTCGTCCAGGGTTCCCGCGGATCGATGTGAAAGGGAACTTTTGCCCGATCAGCCGCGTTCGCTTTTCGGATCACTTCTCTGAGTTTCAACAAACGCGGGTTCGAGGGCCAAACCTATGTCGGTGATGCGTCTGATCGTGATCGTCCTATGCGCGTTTGCGATTCCACCTCTGGGCGCCATCATCTGCGCGGTCTGCCTGCTGTGTCAGGTCACTTCCATCGTCGTTCGCGTTGTGATTGCGCGAACCCACGCACCACGACCGGTTCAGCAGCATGCAAACACGGAACCAGTCTTTTCCATCCACGTTGCCATCCACAACGAACCGCCAGCGCTTGTGAACGCCACACTGGCCACATTGGCGCGTCAGACTTGGGCACTTGACGGGTACGAAGTGATAGTGATCGACAACAATACCACGGATCCGGATTTGTGGCGGCCAGTGCGCGACACCTGCAGATTGCTGGGGCCGAATTTCCGCTTCCTGCATCGTATGGGTGTGTCCGATGCCAAGGCCGGGGCTCTGAATATCGCGTTGTCCGAAACCCGGGCGGACGCGACGCACATCGTGACAGTCGATGCCGACTATCAGGTCGTGCCGCAGTTTCTGGCGCAGGCAGCGGCGGCGCTGGAAAAGACCGGTGCCGACTATGTCCAGTTCCCGCAAGCCTATCATGGCTGCGATACAGTCGCGACCGGGGTCGATTGCGAACTCGAAGAGTATTTTCGAACACATGCTCGGTTGGCCGACGACGCCGAAGCCGTCCTGCTGACCGGCACGCTTTGCGTCATTTCGCGCTCTGCCCTTGTGGCGGCGGGCGGATGGTCCGGTCTGTCGACGACCGAGGATGCAGAAATGGGTGTGCGTCTGTGCCGCGCCGGTTATGCGGGGCGTTTCATGCCGGTCGTCGTCGGACGCGGCCTTTTGCCATTTTCGTTGCGCGATCTGGAACAGCAGCGGCACCGCTGGGCCAGCGGCAATCTTCAGACGCTGATCGCGCATGCGCCGGCAATCCTGCTGGGGCGCGACGACATGGGGTGGCGGCGGCGCGGCGCGATCTTGTCGCAATTGTCGGCATGGCTGAACTTTGCCCTGATACCCGCCGCCATAC
This sequence comes from Rhodobacterales bacterium, assembly GCA_038251315.1. Classification (GTDB taxonomy): domain Bacteria; phylum Pseudomonadota; class Alphaproteobacteria; order Rhodobacterales; family Rhodobacteraceae; genus JBBKXP01. The sequence goes on from JBBSBK010000044.1 coordinate 16,947, forward strand.
TGCTTTTGTCCGTGGTCTGGGGCGGGCAGGAAACCCAGCTTTTGCACCTTGCCGCAGCGTCCGTTGTTCTGGCCTTCGCCGATATTGCGGGTCGGCTTCTGTGGCGCGGATTGCACGACAGAACGCCGTTTGCTGTCATCGCTGCGGCGGTGACGCATCGCATTGCGCTTGCGCCCACGTCGGGCCTCGCGACGATCGAGGTTCTGGTCGGCAAGACCATGACATTCGTCGTGACGGACAAGTTCGGCATGGCGCGGGGCCAGTTCAACAACTGGCCCATAGCTGCAACGATCCTGTTCATCGTCGCCGCGATTTCCGTGTTTCCGGCGCGCGAATTCGGCGCTCTCCCCGTCGCCGCCATTCTGATCCTGATGCTGCCGTTGCCGGCCGGACTTTTGACGACACGCACGCTGGATCGGTATCGCCAGTTGCATTCGCCTTCACACCGGGGAGTTGTTGCATGACCGACCTGCGCGTCGACATCATCATCCCGACCTTCAATCGCTCGCACCTGATCGACACGGCGGTGCGCGCCGCGCTTGAACAATCATGGTGGAACACCCGCGTCACCGTGGTGGATGACGGCGGGGCTGACGACACCCGGCAGGTCCTGTCGCGCCATTTCGACAACCCGGCCTTCAACTACATCCGCCTGTCGCAGAACGTCGGCACGGCACAAGCCAAGAACGCCGGCTTGCTTTTGACCGACGGTGGTGCCGTCACGTTTCACGATTCCGACGACATCCCGCGCCGCGACAAGGTGATCCATCAGGTCCGGGTTCTCGACCAACCTGACATTGGTGCCCACGAATGTCTTAACTGGCGCATGGTCGGGCACGAACCCGGCAGCATCCTGCAGATTGGCGCGGCACTGGTACAGCACGAACTGATCCTGCCCAATGGACGCCGGGTGCCGATCCGTCGCGACCTGTCTTTGTTCGACGACGTCTTTCCCAACATGCAGATGGGCGGACAGGTGCCGGGAGAATGGACGCACATCAATTCCGGCCTGTTCCGCCACGAGGTTCTGGCCCGCAATGGTGGGTTTACCTGCTGCATCGAGGAAGACCGCGAGTTTCGCAATCGCCTGATGTTCAACGGCGAAATTATCTGGATCGTGCCAGAAATCCTGCTGACCAAGATCGAAACGCCCGACAGCCTGACGCAGTCGTCGGCGACCGACTATGAAAGTGCGCAGCGCAAAACGGATCGGGCCATGGTCTGGGACAAGGTGCGCCAGTGGCGCACCGAGGGGCGCGTCGACCCGGTGCCGGTCGACCTGCCCGACCTTGATCTGGCGTTTGTCAGCAACCCCGCGCTTTTGGCCCGACGCGAGATGCCGATGACCGACACCACTCGGGCGGCAGTGGTGGCATGCCTGACCGGCTGGCAGACCGCAAAATTAGATTCGCGGATGGCGGCGGAATGACAGGCGTCGCATCATTGCAGCCGCGGCAGATTGCAATCGTCGATCCGTGTTGCGCTGCGGGCTATGCACCGCAAGCGCTGGCGGCGGGCGGTCTTGGCGGAACCGAGGCGACCGTGCTGCGCGTCGCCGCAGCGTTGTCGGCCAACACGCCAATGCACATCTTCCAGAAAGGTCGCACCGACACAAAGCCCAGCGCTGCGGGTCGTCTGCGCCCGTTGTCCGAGGCATTCGCTCGGGCGACCGAATCTACGATCATCGTCATCAACGCGTGGAAGGTCGCCTGCAAGCTGCGCAAGGTGCATCCTGCGGCGCGTATCCTGCTTTGGCTGCACGGCTATCCCGGTCGGCACAACCGCCCGATGGGATCGGCGCTGCGGGCGGCAGACATCGCGGTCGTCTGCGTGTCGCGCACGCATGCGGACTGGCTGCGGGATTTTCTGGGCGATACGGCGCCGGATATCACACATATCCACAATCCCATTGCCGATCACCTGACGCCCGACAACACCCGGCGCGACCCCGACAGGTTGCTTTTTGCAAGCTCACCTCACAAGGGTCTGGCGCAGGTCTTCAAGCAGTTCGCGGCGGCGCGCGAGGCCATCCCGACGCTGACACTCGCCGTCGCCGACCCCGGCTACCTTGCCTGGGACACGGGGTCGGTGCCCGACGGTGTTACCTTTCTTGGGGCGCTGCCGCACCCCGATCTGATTGCCGGGATGCGTCGCGCCCTGTGTCTGTTCTACCCGCAAACCAGTTTCGCCGAAACGTTCGGACTGGTGATGGCCGAGGCCAATGCCGTCGGTACACCGGTGCTGGTTCACCGCGACCTCGGAGCCAATGCCGAGGTTGTCGGCGACCCCGCCCAGTGTATCGACGGCAATGACCTGACGCAGGTCGTCGACCGTCTGCGACACTGGCGCGTGACGCCGCCGGTCGTTCGCGTCAATCCGCAATTTCGTCTGAGCACCGTTGCAAGCCAATGGGCGGACCTTCTCGATCGCAGCGAGACTCGGTCGCATACCCTCGACAGGGTGGCCTGATGCAGACCGTCCGTCGTTTGAAATCCCCGGAAAGCACTGGCAAGACCGCGCCAGAACTTGTCCGAATAGCGCAGGAGTTGGAAGCCGCCGCCCCTGCGCAGGAGGCAGGACACAGCGACATCGGCGTTTCCATCGCGACCCTGCGACGGGCCGGCTGGCTGGCCGACGACGGGTCCGACGATCCTGCGATGACCGCGATGCGCCTGCGCCGGGTCGGCGCCGCCAATCTGTCGGTCGGACGCCTGTGGGAGGGGCACATCAACGCCCTGTACCTCGCCCACGTCCACGGCGCTGCCGCCGTATCTGCGCAGGTTGACCGGGATGTCGCGGATGGCGCGATCCTGGGGGTCTGGGGCGCCGACGGCGCAACGCCCGTCACGCGTGACGCAAGTAGCGGCGTCTTGCGTGGCGAAAAGGTCTTTGCCTCTGGGCTGGGGACGGTGACGCAGGCGGTCGTCACGGTCAATTCGGGGCACAGGGTGCGCCTTGCGCTTGTCGATGTCCGCGACCCCGTCCGCGCCGATCCATCTGCATGGGCGATGCAGGGAATGCGGGCCACCGCGTCGGGGCGTTACGATTTGGAGGGCATCGCGGCAGACGGTATCACTTGGATCGGCGGCCCCGGTGACTATCTGACCGAACCGCACTTTATCGGCGGCGTCTGGCGGATTGCGGCCTTGCAGATCGGCGGCACGATTGGCCTTCTGGACTGCGCCGCGAGCGATTTGCGCGACCGCGGGCGGCTTGATGCCCCGGCACAGATGGCGCGTCTCAGCGCCGTGGCGATCCGCGCAGTTGGTGCCTCGGCCCTGGTCACCCGCGCCGCCGCTGCCGCGAGTCACGGCGCGACCGATCCCGAAACCGCCGCCGCCTTGTCCGCAGCCGCGCGCCTGCTGACCGAAGAGGTGGGGCTGGACGCGATCCGCGCCGTCGAGCAATGCCTTGGGCTGGCGCATTTCGCGGATGGGTCGGACACCGGGCGCAAGGCCCGCGACCTGGCCGTTTATATGCGGCAAGCTGCCCGCGATGCGTTTCAGGAAAGGGTGGGCCGGGCCTGTTTTGGTGCGGAGGGCGCGTTGTGGGCAATGCTGTGAGGCAGACCGTACCAGTATGGACCAATCCCGACGATCTGACCCAACGCGCACCGATCTTTGTGCTGGCCCCGCACCCGGACGATGAAAGCCTTGGTTGCGGCGCACTGCTGGCCCACGCCTTTGCGCATGACGGCGCACATGTGGTCTGCATGACGGACGGGTCGGCGTCGCACCCGGGTTCGCACGACTGGCCACCCGAACGATTGGCGCAGAAACGACAATGCGAACTGTCGCTGGCCTTGAAATGTCTTGGCGGCAGCACGGATGATCTGACCTGGTTCGGTTACCCCGATGGCTGGCTTGGCACCGAGGATCGCGAAAAGATCGCCGAAACGCTTGCTGTGCTTGTCAGGCGACTTGGTGTGAAATCGCTTTTCGCGCCTGCCCCCGAGGATTACCACGAAGATCACAAGACCACCGCCGACATTGCGCGGCGCGTCGTGCGGGCCTCTCCCGGTCTGACCCTCTATGACTACCCGGTCTGGAGCCGGTGGGACGATCCCGACTTTGCCTCCCATATTGCACAGCGGCGTCCGCTGTATCTTGACCCCTTTCCGGGCCATAGCGCCAAACGCGCGGCGGTGATGGCTCATTGCAGCCAGATCGGTGGCCTGATCCTTGACGCGCCGGACGGCTTTACCCTGCCGGCGGGGTTCATCGACAGCTTTATCGACGCGCCCGAGGTTTACGTGAGAGCCGCATCATGAGCGTGACACTGTCCAATCTGCGCGGCCTTTACGCCGATGGCGACGACCCCTGGAACTTTGCGCACAGTGACTACGAACAGGGTAAATTCGCCGCGACCCGCGAGGCCCTGTCGCGCCAAGCCTATCGATGTGCATTGGAACTTGGGTGCGGAAACGGGGCACTTGCATCGCATCTTGCGCCGCTTTGCGCCGGTTACACCGGCATCGACGCTATCGGGAAAGCTATTGCCGCCGCGCGGCGCCGTGTGCCAGAGGCGGAATTCGTCTGCGATTTCTACCCCTGCCGTCTGCCCCACCGCGACTACGATCTGATCGTCCTGTCAGAAATCCTGTATTTCCTGTCGCCCGACAGCATTGCGCAGCTGGCGCACGACATCCGCGAATTCGCGCCACGGGCCGAGATCCTTTGCACGACATTTCTTGGCGATACCGAACACATGCTTCAGGGCAAGCAGTCGGTGACGCTGCTGCTGGACGATTTGAAACCGGACTTCAGCTTTGTCTGCCTTGCCGATACCGGCACCTACCGGATCGACCGGGGCCTGCCATGAGTCCGGTCCGCGCCGCCATCATCATCCCCGCGCGCAACGAGGCCGCGCGCATCGGCGATTGCCTTGCCGCGCTCGCGGCGCAGGATCGGGCCGGGTTTGCGGTGGTGCTGGTGGCGAACGGCTGTACCGATGACACCGTGAGGGTTGCGCAGTCGGTCGCGGCAACGACCGAACTGCGCGTTGAGATCGTCGAACCCACCTTGCCCGCCGGTGCCGGGGTCGGCACCGCGCGGCGGATCGGATGTGCCTATGCCTTGAACACCTGGACCAACCTGACCGCCCTGTTGATGTCGGATGCAGATTGCCGCGTTGCCTCCGACTGGGTGGTGCGCAACCTTTCCCATCTGGAACATGCTGCCGGAGTTTGCGGCAAGGTCGAACCATCGGCCGACGAGATTTCCGTTCTCGACGATATCGACGCGCTCCCTGCGGAAATGGAGGCCCGATACGAATGGCTGGTCACGACGATCTATCGCCATTACTGCCCCGGTCCCTGCGGGCTGGCGGGCGATCACGGGGCTGCCGCAGGAGCCAGCCTGGCGTTTCGTCCCGATGCCTATCGGTCGATTGGCGGTTTTGCCGATATGGCGGTCGGCGAGGACCGCGACATTGTGCGTCGCCTGAAAAAGGCCGGCCACGGCGTCTGGCACGCGGGCGATGTGCGCGTTTCGGCGTCGTGTCGGTTGGACGGTCGGGCACGGGGCGGCATGGCGGCGGCGCTACGGATGCGGGTCGAGCATCGTGACTATCTTATCGACGACAGCCTGCCACCCGCAGCCAAGTTGCTGGCCGACGCAACCGCAGGGCGTCTGGGGCCATGGCCTTTGCAGGTCGATTCTGAGGATCGGCTGAAGGCAAGCGAACTCGCCCCTCACATCACCTGTCTTGAACGCGCCACGCGAACGCTTCCCGCATTGACTTTGGCGTTGAATGCCGCCGGGCGTCCGCAGGATGGCAATCCCCGATCGACCCGTCCAAGCCCCATAAGATTGAACCCAAGAAGGAGTAAAGTATCATGTCCCGCACCGCTTTGAATGCCCTGCATCAGGTCCACACGGCCACCAATGATGTGCTTGAAGGCTATGAGACGATGCTGAAACGCGCCGAGCCGGAAATCGTCGGCGTCATTTCCGATCTGACAGCATTGCACAAACGTCACGCAACCGCGCAATCCCGTCGCCTGCGCGAGCTTGGGCAGGACGATGACGATGACAGCTCGTTACAAGGCACGATCAATTCAGTGGCCGTCACGATGCGAGACTGGGTCACCGGTCTCGACAAAGGGTCACTCGACGCCGTTCAACGCGGCGAGAAGGCGCTACAGGACATCTATGACGACGCCATGACCGATTGGTCGTCGGCCGAGGACCAGCAAACAAGCACCCTGCTGGACGAACAATTTCATGAGATCGGTGCCAAGATTGCGACGTTGGAGCAGATCTGAGCGGTCATTGTGGCGTCGCGCTTGAAAGCCCAGTCAGTATCCGGGCCACAAACCCGGAGATGCCGCGATCTCGAGCAGATGGCCATCGGGATCGCGGAAGTAAAGGCTTTTCCCGCCCCGAAGCCATGCGGTCCGACTCAGGATTTCCACACCGTGCGACATCAAGTGCTGGTCCCATGCCTTCAAGGCAGGGTGAGTGGATTGAAATGCAACGTGCAGTTGGCCGTGGCCGTCGTGAGGCGGGATATCATTGTTCCCGCCGGCCGTTGCGCCGTCTGCTGTCGCCCCCCGCAGAAAGAGGAGCAATACGCTGCGTCGATTTATATCATAAGCGCAGAGCCGCCGATCTTTCGTCAACGGAGCCAAGCCAATGACATCCTCGTAAAAGCGGCACGCAACGTCAAGATCGGCGACATACAGCGACGTCTCAAGAATCCCTTCAAGGTCTGGCATCTCAACTCTCCCCTTCCTCTCAGAGTGATCTAGATCGAAAACATCTGAAAAGGAGAATCTGAATGATCGGCAAGCAAGCAGATCCAGCATCGATATCGCCGACCGAGGACAAAGCACTCAGGCTGGTCATAAGTCGTGCCCTCGACGCCTCGAATACCCGCGGTCGAACCGGCATCGCGGCGGCAATCGTCAGTGGCGATAAAATCCTCGAAATCGGAGAGAACGAGGTCAATGCGCTAAGTGATCCGACCAAGCACGCCGAAATGGTCGCTATTGCCGGGGTGACCCAGCGCATGGAACACAAACAGCTTGCTGGCTGCACCCTCATCTCATCCCTGCAGCCTTGCGAGATGTGTCTTTCTGCCATGCGGTTTGCGGGGATTGAGCGGGTGATTTTTGCGGCCCGGCAAGAAAAAGTTTCAAAGAAATACTTTGTCTTTCCGCATCTGCAGATCGCTGATTTCCAGAATGCCGGAACACATTTCCAGGTCGTGGGCGGCGTCTATGAAGATGACGTCATTCACCTTTATGCCGATGGCAGAGAATAGTTGCAGCAGTAGTCGGCATGAACACCGCGATCCAGAAGATGCCCCATCGGGTCGACAGCCCGCCGTCGGCGTAACATTTGCCGTGTCAGGCGGCAGCAGTGAACCGGTATTCGGTCGTATGGGCATAGATCGCCGCAGGGTCCAGCACGGCCGAAGGGAAGTCCGGCTGGTTCGGACTGTCGGGAAAATACTGCGTTTCCAAGCAGATGCCGGCACGTGAACCATAGTGCGCACCATGTTGGCCGGGGACAAGGACGTTCAGTTTGTTGCCGTCATAGACCTGCACGCCCGGTTTGGTCGTCTGCACATCAAGGGTCATCGCACCCGCGATCAGTCGGGCGGCGTGGCGCAGACCGGCGCTGTCCGGCGGGGCGGACAGGACGAAATTGTGGTCCAGCGGCGCGGGACGTGCCGGGTCGAAAACCGGGCGCGGCTGGCGCAGGTCAAAGCGGGTGCCAGTGACATCTGCCAACCTGCCGGTCGGGATGTCGGCGGCGTCGACCGGGGTGTAGGTGTCGGCAAAGACCTGCAAACGGTGGTTGGTTACATCGCGCGAGCCATCGAGGTTGAAATAGGCGTGCTGCGCCAGATTCACGACCGTCGGGGCGGTGGTCCGTGCCCGGAATGCGACGCGCAACGTCGTCTGATCGCAAAGCGAATAGCAGCAACGCACCGCAAGATCGCCGGGGAACCCCTGATCGCCGTCGCGCGATTGCAGGCCCAGAGTCACGCTGTCCGCACTCAGGGCGATGACCGTCCAGTTGCGCCGCGCAAACCCTTCCGCGCCGCCGTGCAGGCAGGTCGTGGCACCTTCGTTGGTGTCCAGCCCGTGCCAAGTGCCATTCAGCTTGAATCCACCGCCCGAAATGCGGTTGGCATAGCGCCCGACGACGGACCCGAAATAGGGCGAGTGGGCCGGATAATCGGCAAAGCTGTCGAACCCGAGGACGACACTTTGCAGGCGGCCATCGGGGCAGGGGATGCGCAGATCGGCGATGACAGCGCCCCAAGTCAGGACTTGTGCCGTTGCGCCGTTTGCCCCGCGCAGGGTGATCTGGTACACCGGTTCACCGGACACATGGCCGACGACGGGCCGTTCGCTGTCGGGCCGGTCTTTCATGCCTCTGCCTTTGCACCATGATTGCGGGCTAGGCGCGCCTGCAACAGCACGACGGCCAGAAGGAATATGCCGCGCACCACCGATTGCCAATAGGCTGACAGTGAAATCCAGCCTTTGCCGTTCTCGAAATTCAGGATGGTGAACAACACGCC
>JBBSBK010000045.1:0-25172 GCA_038251315.1 Rhodobacterales bacterium
AAGACTGTCCTATCTTTCGGAAACTTTCCTTCGATGAAGCCAAAAACAGACAGTAGTCGTTGTTGGCCGTCGATGACTACCTCGGTCTTATCATCATTCTCCGCTGTATATATTAGTGGCAGAGGAACATTTAACAAAATAGACTCAACCAACTTTGAAGCGCGTACTTTGTCCCAGACATAACCTCTCTGAAAAGAGGGTCTGGGATCTAGCTCTTTGTTTGCGTAGTCAGCAAGTAGGTCTCGAACCTTGCGTTGTAAGGTGTTGAAACGCATCGGAGCAAATGCATGGGCACCGCCTAACTCTAGATACTCATCTTCACTATCGTCAAACGTTAGCTCGACTTCTGTAACATCATCCATTTTTCACCTCAGTATGATTCGAACAAATTATCAAACATCCAACTCCTCCACAAACCGCGCGTTCTCCTGAATATACTGAAACCGCAACTCCGGCTTCTTCCCCATGAGCCGTTCCACCAGATCGCCCGTTTCCCCCGGTTCATCCTCATCGATCCGTACCCGGATCAGCTTCCTTGTCGCCGGGTTCATCGTCGTGTCTTTCAGATCCTTGGCATCCATCTCGCCCAGCCCCTTGAACCGCTGCACGTCGATCTTGCCTTTGCCGCCAAGACCCTTTTCCATCCAGACCGCCTTTTCGACATCATCCGCCACGTACAGCCGCCGCGCCCCTTGGGTCAGCCGATACAGCGGCGGGCAGGCCAGATAGAGGTGGCCGGTGTCGATCATCGGGCGCATCTGAGTGAAGAAGAACGTCATCAGCAGGGCGGCGATGTGCGCCCCGTCGACGTCGGCGTCGGTCATGATGATGATCTTGTCATAGCGCAGGTCGTCGATGTTGAACCGCGAGCCCAAACCGACGCCAAGCGCCTGCGTCAGGTCCGCAATCTCCTGATTGGTCCCGATCTTGCCCGAGGCCGCGCCCAGCACGTTCAGGATTTTGCCCCGCAGCGGCAGCAGCGCCTGCATCCGCCGATCCCGCGCCATCTTGGCGGACCCACCGGCCGAATCGCCCTCGACGATGAACAACTCCGTCCCTTCGCGGTTGGTCGCCGAACAATCGACCAGTTTACCCGGCAGGCGCAGTTTCTTGGTCGCGGTCTTGCGCGCGGTTTCCTTTTCCTGCCGCCGCCGTAACCGTTCTTCGGCCCGCAGCACGAGGAAGTCGAGGATTGCGCCCGCCGATTTGGTATCTGCCGCCAGCCAGTTGTCGAAATGGTCGCGCACTGCGTTTTCGACCAGCCGCTGCGCATCCGCTGTCGCCAGCCGGTCCTTGGTCTGGCCGACGAATTCGGGTTCGCGGATGAAACACGACACCAGCGCACAGCCCCCCGCCACCAGATCCTCGCGGGTGATGTCCCCGGCCTTGCGGTTTTTCGTCAGTTCGCCGTAAGCGCGGATGCCCTTGAGGATCGCGGCCCAAAATCCGGCCTCGTGCGTGCCGCCTTCGGGGGTGGGGACGGTGTTGCAATAGGACTGGATGAACCCGTCGCGCGACGGCGTCCAGTTGATTGCCCATTCGACCTTGCCCGGCACGCCGAATTTCTCGGTGAAATCGACGGTGCCAGCAAAGGGTGCGTCGGCGTAGGTGGACGACCCGTTCAACTGTTCGCGCAGGTAATCGGCCAGCCCGCCGGGGAAATGGAACACCGCCTCGGTCGGGGTTTCGCCGTCGTCGATGGCGGATTTCCAGCGGATTTCGACCCCGCTGAACAGATAGGCCTTGGAGCGGATTGTCTTGAACATTCGCGCCGGTTTGAACCGGTGATGGCCGAAAATCTGTTCGTCGGCGTGAAAGGTGACGGTGGTGCCACGCCGGTTCTGGGTCGGGCCAAGGTGCTGCAATCCGCCTTGCGGTATACCGCGCGAAAATTCTTGCGCCACCAGTTCCTTGTTCCTCGCCACCTCGACCCGCATGATGTCGGACAGGGCGTTGACGACCGAGGCGCCGACGCCATGCAAGCCACCGCTGGTCTGATAGGCCTTGCCGCCGAATTTGCCGCCAGAATGCAGGGTGCACAGAATGACTTCGAGTGCGGATTTACCGGGGAATTTGGGGTGCGGATCGTAGGGCATGCCGCGCCCGTTGTCGCGCACCGTGACGGCGTAATCGGCGTGCAGTTCGACCTCGATCCGGTTGGCATGGCCTGCAACCGCTTCGTCCATCGCGTTGTCCAGAATTTCGGCGACGAGGTGGTGCAGGGCGCGTTCGTCGGTGCCGCCGATATACATGCCGGGGCGCTTGCGCACAGGCTCCAGCCCTTCCAGCACCTCGATGCTGTCGGCGTTATAGTCGTCGGGTCCGCTGGCGGAAAGGAGGTCGTTGGTCATGGCGCTGCTCATTTTTTGGTTTGGCAGCGATTGTGGCAGGTGCGGGGGCGGGGGGCAACGGGGTGATTGGCCTTGTCCACAAGGGATCAGGCCGCGTGGGCACGCAGCCAGTCGGCGAGGGTCTGTTCATCGACACGGGCCTGGGCAACGTTGCGGATCAGGTCGCCAACCTCGATGAGATCGTGGTTAATGCGAACGTCATTCAGCTTTAGGCAGACAATCATCGACTTATATGCTGTGCGCTTGTTGGCATCGTTGAACACATGGCCTGTCGCGATTGCGACGCAATAGGCAGCGGCCAGATCGAACACATCGCCAATCATGCCGTAAACCAGCCGATTGTCGACACGGCCCAAGGCACCCTCGAGCGATTTGTCCCGCGCCATGCCTTGCAGTTCGCTGGGGTTCAGCACCACGTCATGAATGTCAACGACCAGTTCGGCCGTCAAAAGAACGTAGGTCATTTATCTTTGAGGTAATCGAGTACAGGTTGGGTTTGAGCGCGTGTGGCATCGATCGCTGCCATCACTTCTTCCCGCGTCGCATAACGCGGTTCTTCCTGCAGCGTCGCTTCAGCGGGCACGAGGTAGCCGACACAGCGCGAATTCTTCATGATCGCCACGGGTTTACCGCCGGACCGTTCCAGCACCTTATGGGGTTCGCGCAGTTCGGTCATGGTGGCGATGTGGTTGGTGTGCAGTCGGGTCATGGCGATATCCTTTGTGTTATGCACGCAAATATACACGCCAATATATAATTTTCAAGGATCGATGCGTACCAAGTTCAGGCCGGTTCAGCTCCGCGCCGGTCCATCATCGACACGAACGCCGGGCGAGCCTGACAGGCCTTGATCCAGGCATCGACCGCCGGAAACCCGGCCACCAGGTTCGGATGCCCTTGGGCATAGCGCACGATCTCGGCCATGTTGATGTCGGCCACGGTGAACCTGTCACCGACCATCTGCCCGGTCGCCGCCAGATGCGCGTCAAGCACAGCCAGCGGGCGGCGCAGTTTCTGTGCGGCGTCGGCGACGGTGGGGTCGCTGCTGCGTCCTTCGGCCGCGGCGTACATGATGATCAACGCCAGCGGCTCGATCGCGGTCAGCCCATACATCGCCCATTGCAGCATCTGCGCCTCTTCCGCGAGGTCCACTGGGGACAGTGGCCCGCCATGCTTGCGCGCGAGATAGAGGTTGATCGCCAGCGATTCCGACAACACCAGATCGCCGTCCTGCAGCACCGGAATCGCAGCCGCTGGACTGATCGCCAGAAACGCCGGATCCTGCGTCGTCATCGGCAGATCGGTCTGGCCCGGCTTGACCCGGTAGGCCTGAATGACCGGCACATGGTCAAGGGTGATCCCCAGCTCGTTGGCCAGCCAGAAATTGCGGGTCGCGCGGCTGCGATAGACGCCGTAAAGGGTGGGCATGGGCGATCTCCTTGTTTGCCGGGCCAACGCTAGCCCGGTCTGCTGCAACGCGAAAGGGGGGTTGCCATCGTCGCCGCCGCCGCGACAATGGAGCAAACAGGGGGCACGACATGCGGATTTTCTTTACCGGCGGCAGCGGCAAGGCGGGGCGACATGCGGTGGCCTATCTGCGCGACCAGGGGCACCGTGTGGTCAACATCGACATGGCGGTCAGACCGGATGAAACCGATGCCCTGCAGGTTGATCTGACCGATGCCGGCCAAGTGTTCAACGCGATGTCGGCCTATGCCGGGTTCGACGAGCTGGATGCGCCAAAGGGGCCGCCTGCCTATGACGCTGTCGTCCATTTCGCCGCCGTGCCGCGTATCCTGCTGCGCCCGGATAACGAGACGTTTCGCATCAATACGATGTCGACCTACAACGTCATCGACGCAGCCCTGAAATTTGGGATTGCCAAGGTGATTTTCGCAAGCAGCGAAACGACTTACGGTGTGTGCTTCGCGCAAGGAGTCAAGAACCCGGACTATATCCCCGTGGACGAGGAACACCCGACCGTGCCGCACGACAGCTATGCGATGTCAAAGGTAGTGAACGAGGCGACGGCGCGGTCGTTTCAGGCGCGTTCAGGCATCGACATCTACGGGTTGCGCATCAACAATGTCATCGAACCGCACGAATACGCGACAGATTTCCCAGACTATATCGCCAACCCCGAAACCCGGCGGCGCAATATCTTCGCCTATATCGACGCCCGCGATCTGGGACAGATGGTTGATTGCTGCCTGAAGACTGATGGCCTTGGTTATCAGATATTCAACGTGTCCAACGACGATATGTCGGTTGGGCTGACCACAGATCAGGTCATCGCGCGGTTCTACAAAGGCGTGCCGCAGGCCCGCCCGATGGGACCGAATGAAACATTCTATGCCAATGGCAAGGCCAAAAGCCTGGTCGGTTTTGCCCCCCGCCACAGTTGGCGCGATGTGCTGACATGATCTTTCCCCAATTCGACCTTGGTGCGTTCGAGGCATCCACTGGCATGACCCGCCGCGCTCGCGCCGCCGAAATTGACGCGATTTGCCGCGAAACCGGATTTCTAGTGCTGACCGGGCATGGGGTGCCCGACGCGACGATCAAAGGTATCTGGCAGGCGGTGCGCGGCTTTTTCGCCCAAAGTGCCGAAGCAAAACAGCGGGTCGCCGCCCCTTATCCCGGCTACCCCTACGGCTATCTCGGTCCGGACCGCGAGGCGCTGGCGAAGTCCAAAGGTGTTGACACACCGCCCGACCTCAAAGAATCCTTCAACGGTGGCCCCCTGACCACGCCACCTGGGATGAGCGACCCCGACGCGCTGGCATTCTGCTATCAGCCGACGCTCTGGCCAGACATTCCCGGCTTTCGTTCGGTGTGGGAAGCCTACTATGGCTTGATGGAAATCCTTGCCGCCCGAATCATGGCAGCCTTTGCCGAGGCACTGGCGCTGCCCGCCGACCATTTCGCGCCCTTCATCGGCCAGCCGATTTCGGCCCTGCGGGCGCTGAACTATCCGGCGACAAAGGGTGTGCCGCTGGACCGCCAACAGCGGGCCGGGGCGCACACCGATTATGGGTCGCTGACGATCCTGATGCCGCAGTCGGGGTCGCAAGGTTTGCAGATCGCGCAGGGCGACGCATGGATTGACGTGCCCACGCCGGAAGGCGCCTTTGTCATCAACATCGGCGATCTGATGGCGCGCTGGACCTCAAACCTCTGGGTCAGCACGCTGCACCGCGTCGTCGCCAGACCCGACCAACCCGCCCGGCAATCGCTGGCGTTCTTTCACCAGCCTGACTGGGACGCGGTAATCGTGCCCCTTGACGGGTCCGCCACCTTTCCGTCTGTCAAATCCGGCCCCTACCTTATGGACAAATTCCGCGTCACCGGCACCTTGTCGGAACCCAATTCCACTTTGCCATAACAACTCCCCCGGAGGGTCCGCCGGATGCCGCAGTCGTACCGCTAAAGGATCGAATCCAAGATCCGCATCAGCGGCAACGCGGCCTCGGCGCCGCTCTCGATCTGCGCTGCTGGGTCGCCGCCATCGCCAAGTTCCTTTTTCAAGATCAGCCCCTTGCTGCGCAAAAGATCGGCCAGCGGATGCTCGGCCGGATAGGGAGTTGGCACACGTTTCAAGGCCGGTTCCCACAGGTTGAACCCGGCCTTTTTGACATCTTCTATGATTCTGCCGATCCGGTCGCGGTCCAGATCGACCATCCGCCGCCAATCGTCGAGCACGGGCTTGTCGAACTCCATCACACCGACACCCAAGGTGACGTAATCCGGGGCGATCCCAAAGAAAACGACCGGATCCTGCCGCCCACCCGCTGCGAGGCTCCACATCAGGTGCAGGTGGGTGGTATAGGGCGACTTGTCCTTGGAAAATCGCACGTTGCGGTGTGGACGAAACAGTTTGCCCGTCGCCGCATGGCCGGTCAGGTCGGCAAGGCGGGTCGTCACCACGTCGATCAAAGCAAGCGCGGGCGCTTTCAGATTGGTGTCGTAAGTGGCCTTGTTGGCCTGCCACCAGTCTTTGGAATTGTTCGCGGCCAGCCCGACAAAGAACGCGCGGGCATCGGCAATCAGGGTCGATTTGCACATCGCGATCGGCTTTCACGTGGGGCAGCGTAAAGCAAAGTTTAGCTGAGGTTGGACTTTCTGCAAGCTGGGCGACCAAGCCAGCGTCACACCGTCTGCTCAAGTTGTGCCGACGTTGCATTCACCTTGCCTGATCTCTGGGCTAAGGGTGCCGGATGATTCATCCGCCGCTCATCACCTACCGCCAACATCTGCGGGCGCTGCTGTCACTTGGCCTGCCTCTGGTCGGGGCGGCGCTGGCCGGATTCGCGGTGCATATGACCGACACCATCATGCTAGGCTGGTATTCGGTCAGCGCCTTGGCAGCGGCGACGCTGGCGACCTCGTACTGGTTCGTCATCTTCATTGTCGGGGCCGGCTTCGGCAATGCGGTCCTGCCCATTGTTGCCGCCGCTGCGGCCGAAGGAGACCAGACGACGGCCCGGCGCACGACCCGCATGGCGCTGTGGCTCAGCCTCGGATTCGCGGTGCTGGTGATGCCACTCTATGTCTGGTCGGGCGCAATCTTCGCGGCGATGGGGCAGGAGCCCAGCGTCGTTGCCGATGCACAGGCCTATTTGCGGATCGCCGGATGGGGCATATTTCCTGCCCTGGGGGCAGTCGTCATGCGGTCCTACCTCGGGGCGCAGCATCTGACAGCCGTGCAGTTCTGGGTGACGGTGGCGAGCCTGTTTCTGAACGCCCTCATCAACTACGCCCTGATTTTCGGTAACTGGGGCGCACCCGAATTGGGTCTGCGCGGCGCTGCCATCGCCTCGGTCGCGGTGCAGACAGCGACGCTGATCGTGCTGATGATCTATGCCGATCGCCGGTTGCCTTCTTACAGGTTGTTCCAACGGATCTGGAAAGCCGATCCCGGCGCGCTCTGGTCGGTGTTTCGCCTTGGCCTGCCGATCGGGATGACGTCTTTCGCAGAAACCGGCCTGTTCACCGCCACCGCCGTCATGATGGGCTGGCTCGGCAAGCTCGAATTGGCGGCCCATGGCATCGCCCTGCAACTGGCCGCAATGGCGTTCATGTTCCATGTCGGGATAAGTCAGGCGGCGACTATTCGCGCCGGGGCGGCGCTGGGTCGGCGCGACGAACGCGACCTGCGCCGCATCGCCAAGACCGCCATCGTCGTGTCGCTGGCGTTCGGCGTCGCGGTCGTTGCCGTATTTGTGGCGATCCCTTCTGTTCTGGTGTCGCTGTTCATCGACCCGGGCGAACCTGCCCGCCTGACCCTGATCGGCATCGGCGTGACTTTGGTCTATATCGCCGCCCTGTTCCAGTTCGTCGATGCCACCCAGATCGTCGCACTGTCGCTGTTGCGCGGTGTGCAGGACACGACCGTGCCGATGGGGTTGGCCATCGTCAGCTACTGGATGATCGGTTTGCCCTGCAGCTATCTGCTGGGGTTCGTCGCCGGGTGGGGCGCGGTCGGGGTCTGGATGGGTCTGGTCAGCGGCCTTGGAGCCGCGGCGGGATTGCTGATGTGGCGGTTCTGGGGGCGGTCCGTCAAGATTGGCCGGTTGGCGTGATATGGGCGTCGCCGGGTCATCGGACTGGCTGCATTCGGACCCTGAGATCGCAAGGCTGGACTGCTGTCAGGAACCGTGCCGCAGCCAACGCACCAACCGGGCGGCACGCAATGCGGCCGTCAGGGCAGTTCCGATCACAAGGGCCCAAAGGGTTGCCACAATCACCCAGTTTACGCCGAAGACAGGGGCGAACGCCGCGATCACCGCCCCTGCCGTGACGACTGCCATCCGTTGCGGTTTGGCCAGCGGGCCGCCGAAATCTGCCGCCATCCCCTCGGCCCGGCCAAGTTCGCGCAGGTAAGCGGTCAATACCGCCAGCGCGGCGGCAGCCCAGCCCATTGCAGATTGATGCGCTGCCAGCCCAAGACCGACCATGATGCAGATGTCGGCGACCCGGTCCGGGGCTTCGTTCCAGAACGGCCCGTCCGGGGCCTTGCGTCCGCCTTCGATCGCCACCATGCCGTCGATCAGGTTGCAGATCAGCCGCGCCTGACAGGCAACGGCGCCAAGGATCAGCAGCATCCCGCCCAGAATCGGCCCGACGGCGCCCGACGCCCAGAACGCCAGACCTGCCAGCGCCGCGAACGCGACCGATCCCTGCGAAATCTGGTTCGGCGTCACCGATGCCGCGGCGAGCTGTCGCGCGAGGGCCTGCGCCCAGCCCGAAGAACGGCTGGCGATCGGGCGGCGGCTGAATTCATCTGTCATCGTCGGCCCCTGCGGTTCCAGCGGGTTGCGGTATAGATCACGCCGTAGATCGTGGCGACGGTCGATGGCACGGCCAGCGTCAGCCAGACTTCGGGCGTTCCGACGATTTTATGTACAACGCTCAGCACCGTCACCGAGGTTGCTGCCGCTGCCACGGGTGGCAGGATCAGCGCCGCCAGTCCCGAGGTCCGGTCGAACAACCCGTCCATGATTGCCTTGAGCAGCCCGGTGATGAGTGCCGTCAGCGTGCCTTGCACCACCCCTGCGATCAGCGGCGCGGGCATCTGGTGGCTGCGGTTCGCCCACATCGCCCAGACGCCCATCAGGACGAACCCCACCGCCATGTGGGTCGCCCGATGGCCGGCGATGCCGGTCATTGGCCGGACCAGAAAAACCGGGTCAGGTGAAAGAACAGGGGCGCCGAAAACACCAACGAATCCAGCCGGTCCATGACGCCGCCATGCCCCGGCACCAGATGCCCCCAATCCTTGATCCCCTTGTCACGCTTGACGGCCGACATGACCAGTCCGCCAAGGAACCCCATCAGCGTTACGATCAGGGCCATGCCCAGCGCCTGAAACGGCGTGAACGGCGTCGCCCAGAACAGTGCCATCCCCAGCAGCGATGCGCTGGCGATGCCACCGGCGAACCCCTCGACCGTCTTGGACGGCGACAAGCGCGGCGCGATTTTCGTGCGCCCTGTCATCTTGCCCCAGACGTATTGCGCCACGTCGCTGAACTGTACCACAAAGATCAGCCAGGCGATCAGCAGCACGTTCTGCCCCGCAAACCCGTCGATGTTGAGGAACAGCAAGGCAGGCACATGGCTGACTGCATAGACGCACACCATCATCGCCCAGTGGGTTTCGGAGACCCGCAGCAGATAGCTCTCGGTTTCCTGCGTCAGCACTGACGCGACGGCGAGAAAGATGAACCCGTAGATCGGGATGAAGATGGCAAAGAATCCGTACCAGCCTGCCCATATGGCAAGGTACTGCACCGGCAGGGCGATCCCGTAGACGGCGATGGTCGCCAGCAGGTCGGCTCGCGTCCGGGAGGTCAAGGGCATGAATTCGCGCAAGGCTGCGAAGGACAGCAGCGCGAATAGCCCGATGACGCCCGTCCGGCCCAGCAGGATCGCCCCGGCCAGCAAAGCGACCATGACCCACCAGGCGTTGATCCGGGCGATCAGGTTGTCGATGACATCGGAAGCGCCGCGCGACGCTTTCAGACGTTGTCCGGTAAAACTCGCGACGATCAGGATGGCGACGACCGCGCCGATCAGGACAAAGAACGGCGTGGGGGGCATTGTGGCCGTCAATACAACGACTTTGCATAAAGATCATCGGCTGCGGCCTGTGTCACATCCATATCCAGTCCGGAATGGTCCTTGACGATCTGTCCCAGCGTCGCGACCGGACGTGCGGCGGGCCAGGTATCGGGTTGCCACAGGCCCGACCGGATCGGCGCTTTGCCGCAATGACTGAACGCCTCGATGACGCGCACCCGCAGCACCGTTTTCGGCTGGCCGCCCTTCATCGCGAACCGGGCGCAACGATCGACATCGTCGTGGATCGTTGCGGTGCCGTTGATGCGCAGCGTTTCGGCGACGGTCGGGATCAGGAACAGCAGGGCAACCGCGGGATTGGCGAGGATGTTCAGCAACCCGTCGATCCGGTTGTTGCCGGGGCGGTCGGGGATCAGCAGGTGATGGTCGTCCTCGACCTGCACAAATCCCGCCGGATCGCCCTTGGGCGACACGTCAAGGGTCTGCCCGTCGGTGCTGGCCAGCACCATGAACGGGGCGCTCGCGATGAAGTCGCGGCAATGGCGGTCAAGATGGGTGATGACCTTGGCGGCGGCACGGTCTGATGGCGGGCCATAAATGGAGCGCAGGCGGTCGGGGGTCATCGGCATCGGGCACTCCATTTTGCGCGACCCTAGCGCGGCGATGCGACGGCGACAATCGTCAGCTCAGCGAGACCTTTCCGAAGAAACAAGCGCGGAAAATGCGATTGTCGGCTCGTTCGGGAAAATTCAAGCCTCTGCCGCCTCGTCCGCTCCTCCCGCCATCAGCCGATCCGCTTTTTTGCGCACCAGAACCGTGCGCAGGTCGTGCATCGCCAGCAGCAGCGCGTCGGTCACATCATCGAGTTGCTCATCGCTCGCCTTGGACTGCACCCATTGCGTCGTGACGTTCAGATAGTCGACGGCGCGGTGAATGTCGTCGATGTCGCGCTGTGCCAGAAGTGCGGTGCGGGCCGCAATCCAATCCTGGATCACCACCAGATCGGTATCCGACAGCACCCGGTCGCCTTGCGGCTTGACCTCGCCATTCCTAACGTTGACCACGGCGATCTGGTCCATCTCGATCCGGCGCTGGCGGTTTTCGGTATCAACGCGGAATACGGCAGCGCCGTTTTCGCGGATCCGAAAATAATAGTCGGGAAGTTCGGTGCCCATGTCCGTACCAGCCTTGTTGTCGCTCTGCCTGCGGCCGTTCGCGAAAGTCTAACAGGCGATCGCGGGCAAGGCTACCACCCTGGCGCAGACTCATGCCGTCAAAAGGCCGACTGGGGCACAAGCAGCGCCCCAGTCGTTTGATTCAGTCGCGATGTTCAGGCAAATCCTTGATCTCATCCTTGGTCATGCTCGTGACGGCGTGAACCGTGCCGTGATCGTCGCGCATGAAATCAAGGCGCGCCATGTCGAGCGCCACAGGCTTGGCCCCGATCCCGAGAAATCCGCCGACGTCGACGACGACCTTGGAGTCCGCACCGTGCGTGTGGACATGATTGATGCTGCCGACAGTATCATCGTTGCGGTCGTAAATCTTTGCGCCTTCCAAGGTGGACTGGTTGAGGTCCGTGGCGTCCAGCCGGGGATGCGTTGCGTGGTCCATCGTATGCTCCTTTTCAGTTTGCGAACGGGGTGTTCGAAAGGTCAACGCAAGGTGGGCCGTCAGGTTCCGTCCGAGGCTGTGTCGATCAGAAACACCTGTACCGACTGCCCTGGCAGGTCGATGATACCGCTGGTTACAGAGTCGCAGGTCAGCGGATCAGCGCTGCTGTCGATCCGATGGGTCCAATCGCCATCGGGCAGGGCAAAGGCACCGTCGTCACCGGCATTCAGGCAGATCAGCAGATGCGGGCCGTCGGGGTGGGTCCGCTCCATTGCAAAGATCGAGAGGCCGGGGCTTTGCCAGTCGTCGTCGTTCATGTCGCGTCCGGCCGGATGCAGCCAGCGTACTTCGGGATCGACCCCATCGCCATCGCCCCAGCCCCGGGCGAACCGGCCGACGGCCAAACCGTTTTCGCGCCGAAACGCGATGAGCGCGGCAATTGCATCGACAAGATCGCTGCGACCGACCGACCAGTCGAGCCACGCAATCTCGTTATCCTGACAATAGGCGTTGTTGTTGCCGCCCTGGCTGTGGGCAATCTCGTCACCCGCCAAAAGCATCGGAACACCTTGGCTGAGGAACAGGGTCGCCAGCATGGCCTTGGCCCGCCGGGTCCGGGCGGCAAGGATCGCGGCATCGTCGGTGGCCCCTTCGGCGCCCATGTTGTCAGACAGGTTGTTGCTGTGGCCGTCGGCATTGTCCTCGCCGTTCGCCGCGTTGTGCTTTTCGGTGTAGGACAGCGTATCCCAAAGCGTGAACCCGTCATGCGCCGACAGAAAGTTCACTGACGAGGTGGCCGGCCTGCGCGAATGGTGAAACTGCGTTGGCGACCCAAGTAGGCGTTGCGACAGCTGCCCCGACACCCCCGGATCGCGCCGCCAGAAAGCGCGCATGTCGTCGCGGGCCTTGTCGTTCCATTCCCGGAATGGCCAGGGAAAGCCGCCAACCTGATAACCGCCGATCCCGATGTCCCAGGGTTCGGCAATCAGTTTGATCTGGCTCAGCACCGGGTCCTGCCGGATCGCGTTGAAGAATGCGCCGTCGCGTTCGAACCCGGCGCTTTCACGCCCCAGCGTCGACGCGAGGTCGAACCGGAACCCGTCGATGTGGATGACCTGCACCCAGTAGCGCAGCGAATCCAGCACCATGCGCAGCACCATCGGATGCGCCACGTTCAGGGTGTTGCCGGTGCCGGTGGTGTCGAACGCATGGCGCGGATTGTCGGGTGACAACAGGTAATACGATGCGTTGTCGATGCCCCGGAACGACAGGGTTGGCCCCAGTTCGTTGCCTTCGGCGGTGTGGTTGTAGACGACATCAAGGATCACCTCGATCCCGGCTGCGTGCAGGCGTTTGACGGCGGCCTTCATCTCGCGCAGGTGGCCCGATTTCAGATAGGGGGCGTGTGGTGCAAAAAAGGACAGCGTATTGTAGCCCCAGTAATTCGACAGCCCCTGTTCGATCAGGTGCCGGTCCTGCAGAAAAGACTGCACGGGCAAGAGTTCGATCGCGGTGACGCCGATCCGCGTCAAATGGTCGATGACAGCGTCACTGGCGAGGCCGCGAAACGTGCCGCGGTCGTCCTCGGGCACGTCGGGGTGGCGTTGGGTCAGGCCCTTGACGTGCGCCTCGTAAATCACTGTATTCTCCCAGCGGTGCGACAGGCTTTGATCGGCCTCCCAATCGAATGTGTCGTCAACCACGACGCTTTTGGGAAGGAAGGGCGCAGAATCCCGTTTGTCGAGGGTCAGATCGTCACCGCCGACCGGATAGCCGAACAGGGCATCGTTCCAGCTCAACTGGCCGGTCAGTTTCCGGGTATAGGGGTCGATCAGCAGTTTGGCAGGGTTGAACCGGTGCCCCTCTTCGGGGGCGTGGGGGCCGTGGACGCGGTAGCCATAGGCCTGACCGGGGCCGACACCCGGCAGATACCCGAACCAGACCCCGCCCTCCATCGCGGGCAGATCGGCGCTGGCCTTCTGGTGCTGGCCGGTCTCGTCGAACAGACAGAGTTCGACGCGGGTCGCATGATCGGAGAACAGGGCAAAGTTTGTCCCCTCGCCGTCATGATCCGCGCCCATCCTGTTGGGGCGGCCGCGGTTGTGATCGAACGAAAGGTCGGGCGCGACTCGACGCAACATTCAGTGCACCGCCTTGGAGAGGACTGGCATCATTGACGGTGACATGGCATGGGGCACCGCCTTCCGGGTTGCCCGGCGGTGCAGCATATCCCGCGTCACCAATATTGTGCCGCCTGTGGTCCGGCGGAACCAGCGGGCGTCCTCGTCGGGGTCTTCGCCGATGACCATGCCGGCGGGCACCTCGGCCCCCGGCGCGATGATCGCCTTTGACAGACGCGCACCTGATGCGACACGCGCCCCCGGCATCACCACTGTTTCGTTCAGCGAAGTCCAGCGCGACCACTGGCGCGGGGCCTGCAGCGGTTGGCAGCCATTGTCGTCCTTCAGGTCAATGTGAAAGGGCCGTGCCATGCTGTCAAAATCCAGATAGGCCCGTCGAAATGCGTCGAGCGTGCCGAGATCGCGCCAATAGGGCAGGGCGTTGCCAGTGCTGCTGCGGCGGAACACCTGCGCGGTGCACTCCTCGACGGCTTGCGGCAGAATGTCCTGACCGAAATCCGTCGCCGATTCGGCTGCTGCTGCCAGAACCTGACGCAGCCAGGCCCAGTCGAACACCCAGATGCCCATGCTGGCCAGTGCGTGACGCGGATCGGCGGGCGCGGCTGGCGGATAAGGCGGCTTTTCGAGGAAACGGATGATCCGGTTTTGACTGTCGGCGGCGATGATGCCAAAGGCATCGGCCTCGGACAACAGCACACGGTCGGCGGCCACGGTGACCGCACAGCCCGAGGCGCGGTGCGCCGCGATCATCGGGCGGTAATCCATCGCATAAATATGGTCGGCGGCCAGCACGACAACCTCGCAGGCACCCGAGGCGTCGATCGCCGCCGCGTTAGCCCAGACGGCCGCGGCGGTGCCACGATAGCCGTCGGCGTCGCCCGTTGTCGCACAGCCTTCGTGGATCTGCAGACCGCCATCCGGAAACGCACCCTGCCAGCGGGTCGCCAGATGGCGATGCAGCGCGCCGGGGCAAAACTGAGTCGCTACGATCATTCGGCCAAGGCCCGAACGCACCGCGTTTGCCATCGTGAAATCGACGATCCGGAGGCCGGACATGAACGGGATTGCCGGTTTGCACTCGCGGGCCGTCAGTTCGTGCAACCCTGATCCTTTGCCGTCAGCCAGAAGAACAACCATCGTACGCGACAGATCGAGCGGCGCGTCGGGGAACGCTTTCGGGCTCTGGTCGGTCATGGCAACGTCCTTGATGACTGTGATGGCCGAACAACTTTTGGCGTTCTTCCGGGTTCCCCGGACGACAGCGTTTGCGGCCATATGTCGCGCGATGCAGCAGACCCGGCGAGCCGGCCTTCGATGGCGATACGCAGCGGCACCGGATCGGGATCGGCGATAGTCACATGCAGTCGGCTGTCGCCGTCGCGTCGGATCAGCATCCAGCCGCCACCCGGCATGGTCGCAACTGTGCAATCGGCGTCAGTGAAAAACCCCGGATGTGCCCGACGCAGGTGCAGCAGATGGCGGCTCAGCGCTCGTTTGTCGCGGTCCTGCGGGGTAATTGGGCGAACGTCGCCGATCCGGGCCGGGCGGCGGTTGTCGGGGTCCGTCAGCAGCAATGACTGGCCCTCGCAACCCTGGAAGACACAGGGGATGCCCGGCACGACCAGCCCCAGCGCCGCGCCGATCAGGCCCAGTGTATCGCCCTGTTCCAGCAGCCGGCGCAAAGCGAGGGGCGGATCGTCGTGCCAATCGGCGATCAGGGCGGCCAAAAACGCCTGCGCGCGATCCTCGGCAGTGGTGTCGGGGTCGTCCCAATCCGACAAATCCTTGGTTTCGCGCATCGCCTTGGTCAGATGCGCGGTCAGCCGGTCGCCGAAATCGGCGTCGCCCCAAAGACCCAAGGCCGATTGCAAGATATACCATCGCAGCCGCGCCGGCACATGCCGCGCCGCAGTTAGCGCTGCGGCAGCGTCGGCAAGGGCCAGAAAATCGTCGGCCCGATGAGTGATCGCCAACACCCGCATCCACACATCGGCGCTGCGCTTGGTGTCATGGCTCGACGTGAGAACCCAGGCGCTGGCCGGGTGTGCGGCGGCGGTAGCCCCAAAGGCGACAGGTGACATCACGGCTGCGTCGGGGTCCGATCCGACCTCGCAGGCGGCAATCAGGCGGGCATAGCGATAGCCCGCCGTGTCCTCGCCCGCCTTGGCCAACAGCGCCCCCGTGACCTGTTCGAACCGGATTGCAAGGGCGGTGCCTTCGACAACGCGCGGCGCGAGCAGCACCGCGTGCAACCAGTCGACGGCAGGGTGGCCGCCGCCGACCGTCTGCGCCGCCACTTCGCGCATCGCGGCCAGAACGGCGACATCTTCCGCGCGCCGCGGGCCAGCCGTCAGATACGTGCGATAACGCGGGCAGGCGATCAGCAACTCGCGCAGGGCTGCCGTCAGATCGGCGTCGGTGACGCTGGCGCTCAACCGATCAGTCGCGCTCAGCGCCGCCCGGCCCAGGATTGCAAGCTGGCGCAATTCGCTGGCCAGTTCGCAGTCAAGGATCTGCCGCTTGGCCGCGTCCAGCACCTGCGCAAAGCTGTCCGCGCCGCCATCGACCCGCCAGCGGCGATCAATTTGCGTCAGACCGTCGGGGTCCGTCAGAACTCGTGTGATCGCCTGCACGGCCGCGTAACCTGTGGTGCCAAGGACCGGCCATGCGGGCAGGCGTTCGTCCCCGGTCAGAATCTTTTCAACCCAGATCGGCACCTCCCCGACCCGCGCGGCCAACCTGTTAAGATAGGCTGCAGGATCGGCAAGTCCGTCGATATGGTCAAGCCGCAGGCCTTGCACCGCGCCTGCGTCGATCAGGCGGAACAGCGTGTCGTGCATGTCGGCAAAGACCTGCGGGTCGTCGATCCGCATGCCGACCAGTTCGGTGACGTTGAAGAACCGGCGGTGCCGGATCCGGGCAGCAACCCCGCCTTGGGTCAGCCGCCACAACTGCCGGTCGTGATGATAGGCGAGCGCGTCCGGATCAATGCCGGTGCGCCCGTCCCAACTGCCCGGCGCCAGCGGCACCGTGCCGCCGTCGAACGCGATCGCGCCCTGTCCGTCCGCCCCCGGAACAAGCCGCAGCAGGCCCTCGGCGGCGCAGGTTTGGAAATCGTCGGGCAAGAACGGCAGCAGCAGCGGTCCGCGCGACCAGTCAATGTCGAAATGTCCGCCATAGCGCCCCGTCGGCCCGAACCGCAGCACATCGCGCAGCCAGACGTTGTCAGGGCTGAACACCGTGTGGTTGGGCACGAAGTCGAGGATCAGACCGATCCCTGCAGCCATCGCCACATCCGCGAGCGACATGAATCCTGCTTCGCCACCCAGAACCGGATCGACGGTTGTCGGATCCGCGACATCATATCCGTGCGTCGATCCCGACGCGGCGGTCATCACCGGGGACAGATACAGGTGACTGATGCCCAGATCGGACAGCGCCGGCAACAGGCGTTCCGCCGCCGCGAAATTGACGCCGTCGCGCAGCAGAAGATGGTAGATCGCAGTCGGCAAGGCCCGCATGGGATGACCTGAAGGCTAGGGAAAACAGGAGCGTGGTTGCGGCCGCCTGGACAACATCTTGACGATCAATCCGCGCCGGACGATCGAGCAAGGGCGTTGCGCACCTCAGTCCCGATCAGCGCAAGCTCTTCGTCTCGGGCGGCCAGGATCGCAAAGGCGCGGTCGGGAACCGCGCCGGGGTCTTCCTGACCGTCCTGCGGGATCGGGTGTCGTGGAAACGCTGAGTCAAGCCACGCCGCGCCGTCATCGCCGGAGGCGATTCGGGCGATCAGACTGACAACAACGTGGCGTAGCGCCATCAGTTGGCCCTCGGCGATGGGCGATGGATGTCCGGGCATCGGGGGATTATCGGGCATCGGGGGATTATCGGACATCGGGCGTGTCCTCCAAGCTGGGTCGCAGGATCAACGAATTGCCGGCATTTCGGTTCCGCTGCGAGAACTCAGCCACCGAATTGGGGAACTCCTGAGCCGGATGCCGATTATCGTCATTCCAGCGAAGGACGATTCGATGCCCGATTTCTCGCCAAATCCGACCCTTTCCCGCGCTCCACTTTGGTTGACCAGATCCGAAAATCTGCAAGCGCAGAATGTGGCGCTGCTTCATGGCATCCTGGAGTCGCATGCGATCTGGCAGTCGGTCGACCTGCAAGGGCAGGGGGCAGGCGTGAACGCACTTGGCCTTTCGCTGCCCGGACATTTTCCCTGTCAGATGGGGCGGCGCGAATTTTTGTCGGTGATTGCAACTGATCGGCTGATCGATCGCTTTGCTGACCAGTTGCGTGCTGCCTTCCCGGGCCAACAAGTGCGGCTGATCGGGCATTCCACCGGCGCGCTTCTGGCCCTTGCCATCGCGGCACGGCATCCCGATTGCATCAGCGACGTCCTGGTCGTTGCCGGATTTTTCAGCGGTCACCCGACAGGGCGTTCGCCGCTGCTGCGGGCAATCCTGCGCATTCCCGGACTTGGTCAGTTGGCGTTTCGCGCCCGCCTGCGCTGGTGTCTCGCAACCGAAGCGCGGTTTGCTGCGGAATTGTCTGCCCTGTTGCCGGCTAGCGCTGCACGTCCGGCGATGACTGCGGCGCTGCACGACGATCTGCGCCGGTCTGATCCTGCCACCATCGCGGCCTTGGCCCGCTGGTTGTGCGAGGCCGAGTTTGCGGCCGAATTCGCCGCGATCACCGTCCCGGTGTCGGTACTGGTCTGTGGTCAAGACACTGTGGTGCCACCCGCCCACCAGATCGAGCTGGTGCAGCGTTTGCAACAGGGTCGCGCGGCGATCTTTGCTGCCGGGCATATGCCGATGGTCGAGGCTCCGGTCGCCTTCAACCGGTTCCTGCACAGCTGGTTCCGCCAGTCCCGGCCAAACTCCGCCAGGGTTAAGCCGGCGCAGGGAACCGCCTGAGGCGTCGCGGGTTGGACCCGCAGACCCGACCGGAGGTGCGATCTTGCCAGCCAAATCCAAAGCTCAGCAAAAGGCCGCCGGTGCGGCTCTTTCCGCCAAACGCGGCAACACCAGGAAATCGACGCTGCAAGGGGCCTCGCGCGAGATGGAAAAGTCGATGACCGAAAAGGAACTGGAAGACTTTGCATCCACCTCGCGCAAGGGCAAACCCGAGCACGTCGCCAAAGACGATAAATAGGAGAGACCGATGACCGATATCAAAAAGGCCCACATTGCCATTCTGGCGACCGACGGATTTGAACAATCAGAATTGATGAAGCCGTTGCAGCAACTGAAGGCAGCAGGTGCGAGCGTGCAAATCGTATCGTTGAAGGCCGGACAAATCACCGGCTGGAACGAAAAGAACTGGGGCGACAAGGTTGACGTCGATCTGACTCTGTCCGATGCCCGCGTCGAGGATTTCGATGCCCTTGTGCTGCCGGGTGGGCAGATCAACCCCGATCTTTTGCGCGTCGAACCTGCGGCCGTCAGCTTTGTGCGTGACTTTTTCCTGTCCGGCAAGGTTGTCGCAGCGGTCTGTCACGCCCCCTGGCTGTTGATCGAGGCGGGTGTCATCGACGGTCGGCGGGTGACGTCCTATCCGTCGATCCGCACCGACGTCGAAAACGCAGGCGGGCTGTGGGAAGATGCGGAGGTCGTCGTTGACAAAGGCCTTGTCACATCGCGCAAGCCCGCAGATCTGGATGCGTTCTGCGCCAAGATCATCGAAGAAATCGGCGAAGGCCGTCAGGATCGGCGCGACGCCGCCTGAAAACGGCGACGCGCCGATGCGGCGGCGGACAATCCCCAGTCCTGCCGCCGCACCCGATCGCAAAGTCGGGCGGCAAGTTTCCGCGGAACCGATGCCAGCCCACTTTGTTGTGATCGACAGGGACACTGGAGACCGGGCGATGAGACATCACCCCCGCAACTTGAACACATCGGCACATGTTTGACTGGATCGTCAGCTTGGTCGATCAGGGCGGACTGATCGCAATCGCCGCCTTGATGTTTCTGGAAAATCTCTTTCCCCCGCTTCCTTCCGAACTCATCATGCCGATTGCAGGACTGAACGCTGCGCGCGGCGATGCCAGCTTGATCGCGGTCATTCTGGCCGGATCGGTGGGATCGCTGGCTGGAGCAATCATGTGGTACGAGGTGGGACGACGTATAGGATTGGCCCGCCTCATCCGCCTGGCGCACGATCATGGCCGCTGGTTCGGCACGACCCCGGATGACATCGCAAAAGCCAAGGACTGGCTGGACAGGCGCGGTCCGCTGGCCGTGCTGTTCGGCAGGCTGTTACCGGCGGTGCGCACCCTCATATCGGTGCCGGCCGGGATCGCAACCATGCCTTTTGGCCGGTTTCTGGTATTTTCCACCATCGGCACCGTGACCTGGACAACCTTCGTGACACTGTCAGGGTATCTTCTCGAGGATCAATACAGCCGTGTGATCGGCTGGCTCAACCCGCTGACCGGAGTCGTCGTCGGGGTTCTGGTCATCTGGTATGTCTGGCGCGTAGCGACGTTCAACCGTCGCCTCGTCCACGCTGACGGCGCGTCTTCCGACCGGGCGGCACCGCCGTGACGGCGCCGCGCTTCATGTCCGCTGCAACGTTTGGCGTGACGGCCCTTGCCCTCGCGGGCTGCGACGGACCGCAGTCGGCGCTGATGCCTGCAGGGGCCGACGCGCGTGTGCTGGCCACGCTGTTTTGGGTCATGCTGGCCGGCGCCGTCGTCCTGTGGCTGGTGCTCAACGGCCTTTTCCTGTTTGCCACCCGGCTCAGTCCGACTCAACATTCGCGCCAATGGGGTGAGGCGGTCATCATCGGCGGTGGCATCGTGCTGCCGGTCGCGGTGCTAGCGGTGCTGTTAACCTACGGTTTGTCGATCATGCCTGACCAGCGCGCACCGGGGCAGGGAGTCAGGATCGCGGTGACGGGTGAGCAATGGTGGTGGCGGGTCGACTACATTCTGCCGGACGGGCGCAAGGTGGCGGCGGCAAACGAAATCCGCCTGCCCATCGGCCAGCGCACCGAAATTGCGCTGATCAGCAACGGCGTGATTCATTCGTTCTGGGTGCCCGCTCTGGGCGGCAAGACCGACATGATACCGGGGCGGGTCAACCGGATGTCACTGCTGGCGGAACGCGCCGGGATTTACCGCGGCCAGTGCGCCGAATTCTGCGGTGCGTCGCACGCCCTGATGGCGTTCCAGGCGGTGGCGATGGCACCGGCGGAGTTCGACGCTTGGTTGACCGCACAAGCAGGCGACGCGATGTTGCCTGACGGCGACACGGCGCAGCGTGGGGCGCAGGTCTTTGCCGAAGCCGGATGCGGCGGCTGTCATGCGGTGCGCGGCACCGGTGGCGTCGGCCATGTCGGCCCCGATCTGACGCATGTCGGCGGGCGCGAAAGCATCGCCGCCGGGACTTTGCCCGTAACCGCCGCGGCCTTTGCCCGATTCATCGCCGACCCCGCCGCGATCAAGCCCGAGGCGCAGATGCCCGCCTTCGGCTTCCTTCCCGCCGCTGACCTTGCCGCCCTTGGCACCTTTCTGGAGGGCCTGAAATGACCGCCGACCCGGAAGGCACCTATCCGCCAACAGCCGCCATGCTGGCCGCCCCCGTCGATCCTGACCGAGCACGCGAGCAGGCCGACCGGCTGCGTGCCGCATGGACCGAACCCAAGGGCTTTGCCATCGTCACCGAGGTCAACAACGGCCGGGTCGGGGCGTGGTATGCCATGGTCGCCTTTGCCTTCATGCTGCTGGCCGGATTGCTGGCGCTGGCGATGCGGGTGCAACTGGCGGTGCCCGACAACGATGTGCTGAGCGCGGATCGCTACAACCAGTTCTTCACCATGCACGGGTCGGCGATGATGTTCCTGTTCGCCGTCCCGATGTTCGAGGCGCTGAGCATCCTGCTGCTTCCCGGTTTCCTTGCCGCCCGCGACATGCCATTCCCGCGCCTGTCGGCTTATGGGTTCTGGTGCTTCGTGATCGGCGGCGTCTTTGTCATGGGGTCGCTGCTGTTCGATGCGGCGCCCAAGGGGGGATGGTTCATGTATCCGCCGCTGACGACGCAGGACCCCGGAGTCGGGCCGGATATCTGGCTGCTGGGCCTGTCGTTCATCGAAATCGCATCCATCGCCGCAGCCGTCGAACTGATCGTCGGCGTGCTGAAATGCCGCCCACCGGGGATGAGCGTCGACAAGATGCCGCTTTATGCGTGGTATGTCTTGGTCGTCGGCGGGATGATCCTGTTTGCCTTTCCGCCCCTGATCGCGGGGGATTTCCTGTTCGAGCTGCAACGGTCGTTCGACTGGCCGTTCTTTGACGCGACGCGCGGTGGCGACCCGCTGCTATGGCAACACCTGTTCTGGATCTTCGGCCATCCCGAAGTCTACATCATCTTCCTGCCCTCGATCGCCATCGCGGCAATGGTGGTGCCGACGGTCGCGCAGCGCCCGATCTTTGGCTATTCGTGGATCGTGCTGTCGGCAGTCGGCACCGGATTCCTGAGCTTTGGCCTTTGGGTCCACCACATGTTTGCCACCGGGCTGCCGTCGATCAGCCTTGGCTTCTTCTCGGCCGCGTCCGAGGCGGTGGTGATCCCGACCGGCATCCAGTTGTTCGCGTTTCTGGCCACATTGCTGGTCGGCAAGGTGCGGCGCAGTCTGCCGATGCTGTGGATCGCCGGGGCGCTGGCGGTGTTCACGGCAGGTGGGCTGACCGGGGTGATGCTGGCCATCGCGCCGTTCAACTGGCAGGTCCACGACACCTATTTCATCGTCGCCCACCTGCATTACACGCTGTTCGGCGGAATGATCTTTCCGGTGATCGCGGGCATCTACTATTTCTACCCGGTGATCGCCCATCGCCAGTTGTCGGCGCGGCTGGGGCGGATCGCTTTCTGGCTGATCTTTGGCGGCTTCAACCTGACGTTCCTGCCGATGCACCTGACTGGCCTGCGCGGCATGCCGCGTCGCGTCTATACCTATCCGACCGGGCTGGGGTGGGATTGGCTGAACATGATCTCGACCATCGGATCGTTCGTGATCGCCGCCGGGTTCGCGGTATTTCTGTGGGATCTGTTGCGTCCCAAACGCCACCAGCCCCCCGTCGTGCGCAACCCATGGAACGCCGGAACGCTGGAATGGTCCCGGTCAGTGCCATCGGAAAACTGGGGGGTGAGGTCGGTACCCTATGTCAGCTCGCGCTATCCCGTCTGGGACGATCCCGACCTGATCGACCGCATTGATGCCGGGCGGTTCTACCTGCCCGATTCCCCTGACGGGCGGCGCGAGTCGCTGATTACCACGGTCATCGACGCGCGCCCGCAGCATGTCCAGCGGGTGACGGGGCCAAGCTGGCTGCCAATTATCGCCGCCGCGTTTACTGGTGGCGCATTCATCTTTCCGACCTTTCACATCTACTGGCCTGCGGCCCTCTGCGGCGCGGCGGCCTTGGCTACAATTGTCTGGTGGCTCTGGCGCGACACCGCCCGAATCCCGAAGGTCGGACTGTATGATGCCGGGCTGGGTCTGCGCCTGCCAACCTACATGTCGGGGCCCAGTTCGGTCGGCTGGTGGGCGATCTGGATTACCATGCTGGGCGATTCCACCGCCTTTGCCAGCCTCGTGTTCGGGTATTTCTTCTACTGGACTGCGCGGCCCGACTTTCCACCCGCGGGTGCGCTGCACCCCGATCTGACGTTGATCGGGCTGGCGACGACGGGGCTGGTCGCAGCCTGGGCTTTGACCCTGACCGCGCGGGTGGTCAACCGCGCCGGGCGGGTCGTGGCGGCGCGTCTGGCGCTCGTGGCCGGGGTCGCGGCGACGCTGGCCGGGGCAGCGGCGCTGCTGGGCGCCATCTGGCCGCTCGACCCGGTGACGCATGTCTATCCGGCGACGGTCTGGGCGCTGGTGGTCTGGACGCTGGTCCACGCCGGCGCAGGCGTGGTGATGCAGCTTTATGTGCTGGCGGGCAGTCTTGCGGGCAAATGCACACCGAACCATGACGCCGATCTGCATAACGTCGCCCTGTTCTGGCATTTCATGGGGTTGACGGCGGTGGTGACAGCGGCCGTGATCGGCCTGTTTCCTTTGGTGATTTAAGGGACTTCAGATGACCCAGAACGACGCCACCCGAATTTCTGAACCGGCTGACAGCGGTGCCGGGCGGGACGAAGGCGAATTTGCCGCCGAAGCGCTGAGCCTGTGGCGGATCACCTTTGGCCCGGTGATCTGGGTCGGCTATTTCACGCTATCCTACGGCGCAGCGGCGCTGGTCTGCGCCAAGGCCCCTGACACGTCGGTCGCAACCCTGCGGCTGGCAATGGGCGGAACGACGCTGGTCGCCCTGGCCCTGATCGGCTGGATCGGCTGGCGGGCGTTTCGCCAGTGGGACCGCAGCGCGCCCGACACCGACGCGACCGAAGAACACCGCCACCGTTTTCTGGGGCACGCGGCCTTCCTGCTTGCGCTGATTGCGGCGATCGGCGTGGTGTTCACCGCGCTGCCATTCCTGACGCCGGGAACTTGTCTGTGACCCGGCCGATGATAAGAGTGGCCGGCATTGCGGTGCTGGCGGCGCTGTGGCTGGTGCCGCTGGGGCAGATTGGCGCGTTTCCGGCCCATATGTTGCGGCACATGGGGCTCGTCGCCGTCGCGGCGCCGCTGCTGGTGATCGGATTTCCCCGGCTGACCCGGCCCTTCGCCCAGTCGCCGCTATTCGCCACGGTGCTTGAATTCGCCCTTGTCTGGGGCTGGCACGCTCCAGCACTGCATGGCGCGACCCGGCTGGGCGCAGGCTGGCTGGTGGCCGAGCAGGCGACGTTCCTCGCGGTCGGCCTGATCCTTTGGGCGTCGGTCCTGCGGGGTGACGCACTTGCCGGGGCAGGAGCGCTGCTGCTGACGTCAATGCACATGACGCTGCTGGGGGCGCTGCTGATCCTTGCACCACGCGACCTGTATGCCGCGTGGTGCGGCACGACACCAAATCTTGCGGGCCAACAGTGGGGTGGCATGTTGATGCTGGCGATCGGCACGCCGGTCTATCTGGGTGCCGGCCTGTGGCGGGTCGCAGCGGCGCTACGGATCAGGGGGCTCGCATGAACACGGTTTTCAAGACGCTGGCCATTGCGGCGCTGGGCGGCGGGCTGGCAGGCGGTGCGGTGATCGGGTTGGGGCTTTATGACGTATCGGCCCGCGACGGGCATCTTCCAGGCGTGGCCTGGGCACTGCACGCGACGTTCCTGAATTCGGTGCATCTGCGGGCAAATGCGCCCGAGGTGATGCCTGATCTGACCGACCCCGACCTGATCGCCCTTGGCGCACGCCATTTTGCGGGCGCCTGCGTCATCTGTCACGCGACACCGACGACACAACGCAGCGCCACGGTACGCAGGATGCTGCCCGAGCCGCCGCCGATCACCGAGATCGCGATGGACTGGTCCCCCGCCGAACTGCACTGGATCGTCTACAATGGCATCAAGATGAGCGGGATGCCCGCCTGGCCCGG
>JBBSBK010000046.1:0-24804 GCA_038251315.1 Rhodobacterales bacterium
CCGTGGTCAACGTCGCGCATGGCACGTCGGTCACGGGTGACGTCATTGAAACCGCACTCGCAGACAAAAAGCCAAAGTGGGCGATGATGGCCCATTGGGAGACCGGGGCTGGGCGGATCAACGATCTGCGCGGATTTTCCGACGCCTGCCTGAAACACAGGGTTATGGGACTGATCGACGCGGTGTCGTCGCTGGGGATCGAAGATTTCGACATCGACGATTTCCCCGGTGTCGTCGGCTGGGCGTCCTGCCCGCAAAAGGGCGTGCTGTGCCTGCCGCTGACCTATGCGCCGGTCAGTTTCACCGACCGCTACATGGCCGAAATCGCTGAAAACGGCTGCTATACCTATGACCACCACCCAATCCTCGAAGCCCGCCACTGGGGCATCGTCGAGGGCAAGGACGTCGCTGCAGGCAGCTATCACCGGACCCATTCCGGCTATGCGGTGGCAGCGTTTCATGAGGCGCTGCGGATCAATCTGCAGCATGGCAAGGCGCAAAAGGCCGCCGATTATGCCCGCTGCGAACAGATGCTGCGCGACGCCGTGATCGGCATGGGCTGCACCGTCACGTCGAACATGACGTCGCTGGTCGTGCTGAACCTGCCGGACGCGCTCGCTGGGCGCGAAAAGGAACTTGTGCAGGGCTGCCGGGCCAAGGGGTTTGGCATTTGGCCCACCCTGTCGGAACCTGTGCAAGTGCGCATTGGTATCCTGAACCAGCTATCGGACGCCGCGATTGCCGAGATCGTCGGGCGGTTTGCTGCGGCTTTGCAGGACATGGGCGCAAAGGTCGAGATGGCTGCGCAATAAGCGCGGCCATAGGGGGGAACAATGGACATTCACGAATATCAGGCCAAGGAAATACTCGCCCGGTTCGGCGTTGCCGTGCCGCCGGGGGCATTGGCCTACAGCCCTGAACAGGCGGCCTACCGTGCCCGCGAATTGGGCGGCGCGCGTTGGATCGTCAAGGCGCAGGTTCATGCCGGGGGCCGGGGGAAGGCGGGTGGCGTCAAGCTGTGCAATTCCGACCACGAAATTCAGGATGCCACGAATGCCATGTTCGGCCAAAAGCTGGTCACGCATCAGACCGGACCCGAAGGCAAAGGCATCTACCGCGTCTATGTCGAAGCCGCCGTCGATTTCGTCCGCGAAATCTACGTCGGCTTTGTGCTCGACCGCACGTCGCAGCGGGTGATGATCGTCGCCTCGTCCGAGGGCGGGATGGAGATCGAGGAGATTTCCGAGAAGCGGCCCGAGTCCATCGTCCGCTCGACCGTCGAACCGGCCGTCGGCCTGCAGGACTTTCAGGCGCGCGAGATTGCCTATGCCTTGAAAGTCCCGTCCGCGTTGATCCAACAAATGGTGCGCACGCTGCAAGGGTGTTATGCCGCCTTCCGCGAACTTGACGCAACGATGGTCGAAATCAACCCGATGGTCATTACCGCCGACAACCGGGTGATGGCGCTGGACGCCAAGATGACGTTCGACACGAACGCCCTGTTCCGCCACCCCCACATCGCCGAACTGCGCGACAAAAGTCAGGAAGACCCGCGCGAATCCCGCGCTGCTGACCGGGGGTTGAATTACATCGGCCTTGGCGGGCAGATCGGTTGCATCGTCAACGGTGCGGGCCTTGCGATGGCGACGATGGACACCATCAAACTGGCCGGGGGCGAACCTGCAAATTTCCTCGATATCGGCGGCGGGGCGACGCCCGACCGGGTCGCCAAAGCGTTCCGCCTCGTGATGTCGGACGCGAATGTACAGTGCATTTTGGTTAACATATTCGCCGGGATCAACCGCTGCGACTGGGTTGCCGAAGGGGTCGTGCAGGCGCTGCAGGCCGATCCGGTTGATGTGCCGGTGATCGTCCGGCTGGCCGGGACCAATGTCGAAGAGGGACAAAGAATCCTTGCCAAATCCGGCCTGCCGATCATCCGCGCCGGATCGCTGATCGAGGCGGCGGAACGCGCCGTCACCGCTTGGAAGAACGACCAGATACAGAACACAAAGCAGCGGGTGGCCCTATGAGTATCCTACTATACCGTGAAAGCCGCGTCGTGGTGCAGGGCATCACCGGACGCATGGCGCAGTTTCACGCTAAGGAAATGCTGGATTACGGCACCAACATCGTCGCCGGGGTCGTGCCGGGCAAAGGTGGGGAAACTGTGCTGGGCGTGCCGGTGTTCGACACAGTGAAACACGCTGTTGCGGCCACCGGTGCTGATACCAGCCTTGTGTTCGTCCCGCCCCCCTTTGCCGCCGACAGCATCATGGAGGCCGCAGATGGCGGCATACGCTATTGCGTCTGCATCACCGACGGCATCCCGGCCCAAGACATGATCCGCGTCAAACGTTACATGATGCGCTATCCGCGCGAACGCCGCATGGTGCTGACCGGCCCGAACTGTGCCGGGACAATCAGTCCTGGCAAGGCGCTGCTGGGGATCATGCCGGGTCACATCTATCTGCCGGGCAATGTCGGCATCGTCGGGCGGTCGGGCACGCTGGGGTATGAGGCGGCGCAGCAGCTCAAGGATCGCGGGATCGGCGTGTCCACCTCGGTCGGGATTGGCGGCGACCCGATCAACGGATCGTCCTTCCGCGACATTCTGGAGCTGTTCGAGGGTGACCCCGATACCCACGTCATCTGCATGATCGGCGAGATTGGCGGCCCGCAAGAGGCCGAAGCCGCCCGCTATATTCAGGACCACATGACCAAGCCCGTGATCGCCTATATCGCCGGCCTGACCGCGCCCAAGGGACGCACGATGGGTCACGCCGGGGCGATCATTTCGGCCTTTGGCGAAAGCGCGTCGGAAAAGGTGGAAATCCTGACCGCCGCCGGGGTGACGGTCGCCGAAAACCCGTCGGTCATCGGTGAAACCGTGGCCCATGTGATGCAGAAAAAGGCCGCGTGAGCGAAAGGGTTTCTGTGACCGGACCCGGCGAACGACGGAAAAGCGCCGCCCCGGCGGGGCGGCGCAGATCAGGGCGGGTCGTCGGTGCCCAGGATCAGATATCGATGGTGTTGTCGTGTTCCCACTTGGAAAAGTGCGACACGTAGCTGTTCCATTCCTGGTGCTTGAGCTTGAGGAAGGCCGTCGAGAATTCATCGCCCATCATCGACTTGAGCGTCGTGTCGGCGTCGTAGGCGCGCAGCGCATCCAGCAGGTTGAGGGGCAATTTCGGTCCGCCCTCGATCAGGTGGCCTTCGGTGTACATGTTGACGTCGGACCGGGGGCCGGGATCGGCCTTGGTGCGCACGCCGTCCAGCCCGGCGGCAAGGATGACGGCGTTCAGCAGGTAGGGGTTTGCCGCCCCGTCGGGCAGCCGCAGTTCGAACCGGCCGGGGCCGGGGACGCGCACCATGTGGGTCCGGTTGTTACCGGTCCAGGTCAGCGAATTCGGCGCCCAGGTCGACCCCGACGAGGTGCGCGGCGCGTTGATCCGCTTGTAGCTGTTGACCGTCGGATTGCAAATCGCGGTGATCGCCGACCCATGTCTCATGATCCCGCCAAGGAAATGATGCCCTTGTTCTGACAAACCCAGCGGATGTGCGGTGTCGGCAAAGGCATTGGTCTTGCCGTCCGTCGACCAGACCGAGATATGCGCATGCAACCCGTTGCCGGTCAGCCCCTCGAACGGTTTGGGCATGAAGGTGGCCCGCAGGTCATGCTGTTCGGCGACCGATTTCAGCATGAATTTGAAGAACGACAGCTTGTCGGATGTGGCCAGAACGTCGTCGTATTTCCAGTTCATCTCGAACTGGCCGGTGGCGTCCTCGTGATCGCTTTGGTAGGGGTCCCAGCCCAGATCTTCCATGTAGTTGCTGACGGTCGAAATCACGTCATACATGCGCATGATCGCCTGCTGGTCGTAGCACGGCTTTTTGGCGGTATCGTTGATGTCGGCTACCTTAGTGCCGCAGGGGGAAAGCAGAAAGAACTCGGGTTCGACCCCGGTCTTGACCCGCAGACCGTCCTTGGCGGCCTCGTCGACCAGACGGCGCAGGACGTTGCGGGGGGCCTGGGCGACGGCGCGTTGTTCCATGACCGGATTGGCGGGCACCCAGGCGACTTCGGGTTTCCACGGCAGTTGAATCGCCGCTGCCGGATCGGGCACGGCCATCATGTCGGGGTGTGCGGCGGTCAGGTCAAGCCAGGTTGCGAACCCGGCGAACCCGGCGCCGTCGTCCTCCATGTCGTCGATCATCCGGGCCGGGACCAGCTTGGCGCGCTGGCTTCCGAACAGATCGGTGTAGGAAATCATGAAGAACTTTATGCCCTTGTCCTTGGCATATTTCGCCAGCTTGTTGGCCATGTCGATCGCTCCCTGTCGTTTTTTGTCTTAAAAGCCGGCCTTG
Source organism: Rhodobacterales bacterium (assembly GCA_038251315.1). Classification (GTDB taxonomy): domain Bacteria; phylum Pseudomonadota; class Alphaproteobacteria; order Rhodobacterales; family Rhodobacteraceae; genus JBBKXP01. The sequence goes on from JBBSBK010000046.1 coordinate 4,369, forward strand.
CCCGGATACCAATCGGTCCCTGCCAGCGGAATCCGCGCCATCGCGGCGGCCTCCATCGTCAGGGCACAAAGGTCTTCGGGTTCAAGGTTGTGCAGATGGTTCTTGCCGCAGGCCCGCGCGATGGTCTGCGCCTCGAGCGTCATCACCTTGAGGTAATTGCTGAGCCGCCGGCCACCCAGAACCGGATCGAAGCGGTTGAACAGTTCGGGATCCTGCGTCGTGATCCCGGCAGGGTCGCGGCCTTCGTGCCAGTCGTCGTAGGCGCCGGCGGTGGTGCCCAGCTTTTGATATTCGGCCTCCCACTTCGGGTCGTTGTCACCCAGCGCGATCAGCGCGGCGGTGCCGATGGCGACCGCGTCCGCACCCAGTGCCATCGCCTTGGCCACATCGGCGCCACTGCGGATCCCGCCCGACACGATCAGTTGCACCTTGCGGTGCATCCCCAGTTCCTGCAACGCCTTGACCGCCAGTGGGATGCAGGCAAGGATCGGCATCCCCACGTGTTCGATGAACACGTCCTGCGTCGCGGCGGTGCCGCCCTGCATGCCGTCCAGAACCACCACATCGGCCCCGGCCTTGACCGCAAGCGCGGTGTCGTAATAGGGCCGCGCGCCGCCGATCTTGACGTAGATCGGCTTTTCCCAATCGGTGATCTCGCGGATTTCCATGATCTTGATCTCAAGATCGTCGGGGCCGGTCCAGTCGGGATGCCGGCAGGCCGATCGCTGGTCGATCCCCTTGGGGAGGTTGCGCATAGCGGCGACCCGGTCGGAAATCTTTTGCCCCAGCAACATGCCGCCGCCGCCCGGTTTGGCGCCCTGACCAACGACGACCTCGATCGCATCGGCGCGGCGCAGGTCGTCGGGGTTCATCCCGTAGCGGCTGGGCAGATACTGATAGACCAGCGTGTTGGAATGGCCGCGTTCTTCCTCGGTCATCCCGCCGTCGCCTGTCGTGGTCGAGGTGCCGGCAGCGGATGCGCCGCGCCCCAGGGCCTCTTTCGCGGGGCCGGACAGGGCGCCGAACGACATCCCCGCGATAGTCACAGGAATATCGAGGTGGATCGGCTTTTTCGCATGCCGGGTGCCCAGCCAGACATCGGTGGCGCACTTTTCGCGGTAGCCTTCCAGCGGATACCGCGAGATCGAGGCCCCCAGGAACAGCAGGTCGTCGAAATGCGGCAGGTGCCGCTTTGTCCCGCCGCCGCGGATGTCATAGATGCCGGTCGCTGCAGCGCGGCGGATTTCGGCGTTCACCGCGGGGGTAAAGGTGGCCGAAAAGCGCGGCGGTGTATGGGGAAAATCGCTCATGCGTCCTGCCTCAGTAATCGGCTGCGTTGTCGATGTTGAAATTATACAGCTTGCGGGCCGATCCATAGCGTTTGAAATCGGCGGGCTTGGCCAGTGCGTCGGCCTCGCCCTGTTTCAAAAGATCAGCCAGAAGGTCGATGTGTTCGGGCCGCATTTCCTTTTCGATGCAGTCCGCGCCCAGCGATTTGACCGAGCCGCGCACGAACAGCCCCGCCTCGTAACAGCTGTCGCCCAGCGCGTCACCCGCGTCGCCCAGCACCACCAGATTGCCCGACTGCGCCATGAAGGCAGACATGTGGCCGATGTTGCCGTGCACGACGATGTTGATGCCCTTCATCGACACGCCGCAGCGCGACGAGGCATTGCCCTTGATGACCAGCAGCCCGCCGCGCCCGGTGGCCCCGGCGTATTGCGACGCGTTGCCGTCGATAATGACGGTGCCCGACATCATGTTTTCGGCGACGCCCGGCCCGGCCGACCCCTTGACCCGCACGGTCGCCTGTTTGTTCATGCCGGCGCAGTAATATCCTGTCGACCCGCGCACGGTCACGTCGATCGGAGCATCAAGCCCGACCGCAATGGCGTGCGACCCCTTGGGGTTGACGATTTCCCATGCGGTCGCGTTGGTCTGCCCCTTGAGGGCATGGAGTGTCGAATTCAGGGCGCGCAGCCCCTCGGCTTCAAGATCGAAGGTCTGCATGGTCAGTGGTTCCAGAAATAGACGGTGGCGGGTTCGGGTTCCCAGACGCGGGCGTTGTCGATGCCGGGCAGGTTGACAAGGGCGCGATATTCGGACCCGAAGGCCACGTATTGATCGGTTTCCGCCATGACGGCGGGTTTGCAGGCAATCGGGTCGCGCACCACGCCAAACCCATCGTGCGTGCCGACGACAAAGGTGAAAAACCCGTCGATATCGTCCAAGGTGCCTTCCAATGCCTCGCCCAGCGTCGCGCCTTTTTGCATCCGCCAGGTCAGATAGGCCGCCCCGACTTCGGTGTCGTTCAGGGTTTCGGTGAATATCCCCTCGTGCGCCAGCATCCGGCGCAGGCTGTTGTGGTTGGACAGCGACCCGTTGTGGACCAGACACTGATCCGGGCCGGTCGAAAACGGGTGCGCGCCCATCGTGGTGACGGCCGATTCGGTGGCCATGCGGGTATGCCCGATACCGTGTGTCCCGGTCATCTTGGCAAGGTCGAACCGCGCTGCGACATCCTTGGGCAGTCCGACCTCTTTGTAGATCTCGAGGCTGTCGCCGACGCTCATCACCTTGAGGGCAGGGCGCAGGTCGGTGATCGCTGCTCGTGCGGCATCGACCTTGTCGTCGGGAATTTCCAGCACGGCATGGGTGCTTTTGACCGTCATCCTGACCGGCGCACCAATCTCCTTCTTGAGGTCGGCGTCAAGATTTGCGAAATCGGTGTCGGGGTTCGCCGACTGCACCGTGATCTTGGCCTTGCCGTCGTCGGCGCCGGAGTAGATCGCGATGCCGGCACTGTCGGGGCCGCGATCGGTCATGGTGATCAGCATATCCGTCAACATCGCGCCCAACTGAGGTTCAAGCGATTTGTCCTTGAGGAAAAGTCCGACGATGCCGCACATAATCTGATTCCTTTGCCACGGTTAAGAACAGGCTAGCAGCAGGTCTGTCATCTATCAACTATCAAGAAACAAATTTTCTTAACAGAATAAAATTGCCAGCGACTGTTTGACCCACCGCAGACCGTGCCACAAGTTTTCTTTACAGTAAATTTTTATTCTTGACTAATGTGCCGAGTCGTCACCATCCTTGCCAAGGCCCGGCGGAGGCTCTAATTTCTGGCGGCTTTGGCTGTGAAAACTGTTCGCTGCAGATCGCACGATTGCGGCCAGACTGCGTCAACGCGATTCCGTCCGGCAAGACGACATTCAGGGAGAGTTAAATGACAGCATCTTGGAGATTCTCGGCATTGGGCGACCGGCACCGGGCACTGGGCTCGAATCTTGAAGACTGGAGCGGGATGGGCACGGCCTGGTCCTATGAAAAGGGCGACCCGGAGCAGGAATATCTGGCGATCCGCACCAAGGCCGGGCTGATGGATGTGTCGGGACTGAAAAGGTCCATATTACCGGGCCTGCCGCCTCTCACGTCATCGACCGCGCCACGACCCGCAACGTCGAAAAGATCATGCCGGGCCGGTCGGTCTATGCGACGATGCTGAACGACGCGGGCAAATTCGTCGATGATTGTGTGATCTACCGCACTGGGCCGAATGCCTGGATGGTAGTGCATGGCGCGGGGGGCGGACACGAACAACTGACGATGGCTGCGACCGGACGCGATGTATCAGTCCTGTTCGATGACAACCTGCATGACCTGTCGCTGCAGGGGCCGCTGGCTGTCGATTATCTGGACAAGCATGTGCCGGGCATCCGCAACCTGAACTATTTCAGCCACATGCAGACCTCGCTTTTCGGCCTGCCGGTGATGATTTCCCGCACCGGATATACGGGCGAGCGCGGTTATGAGATTTTCTGTCGGGGTCAGGACGCCCCGACGATCTGGGACCGGATCCTGGACGAAGGTGCCGCGATGGGGATCATCCCCTGCCGGTTCACAACCCTCGACCTGCTGCGCACCGAAAGCTATCTGCTGTTCTTTCCCTACGACAATTCGGAAATGTATCCCTTCGACAACGAAGCCTACGGCGATACGCTGTGGGAACTGGGCCTTGATTTCACCGTATCCCCCGGCAAGACCGGATTTCGCGGGGCCGAGGAGCACTACCGCCTCAAGGGTCACGAGCGGTTCAAGATTTGGGGCCTCAAGCTCGAAGGCAAGAACGCGCCGGGCAACGGTGCGCCGGTGTTCAAGGGCGACAAGCAGGTCGGCGTGGTGACGCAGGCGATGTATTCGTCACTGAACAAGCACAACATCGCCATTGCCCGCCTGCCAGTCGATTGTGCCAACGACGGCACCAAACTGACGGTGCGGTGTACGACCCACGGCGAGATTGCTGCGACCACGCATGCGATGCCGTTCTATGATACTGACAAGAAACGGCGCACCGCCAAAGGCTGACCGATTTTAAGGGCGGCCGCCCCGACGTTTCAAGACAGGATAACCACCGGAACATGACCCGTTTCCAATTTCCAAAGTCGATCATCACCCGTCCGGTTTATGGCACACTGACCGCCAGACCCGGCACGGCGCATCTGATGGTTGCTGATGCCGAAGGGGCAGAGGCGCTGATCGACCTTGCCGCTACCGCGCCCGACCTGATGGCGAAGGCGCATATCGTCTATCTCCCCAAGGCGACGGGCGAGATCTATGTCACCCCGCTGCAAGCCACGTCGCCCGCGCAGCTATATGTCGGTCCCAGCTACGCGGCCGCAGTGCCGCGTCTCCGCAAGGCGCTGGCCGACGCACACATGGGTCTGCAAATCTATCTGGCCGGCACCGAAGGACTGATCGGGCAGGCGATGCAAGAGGCCATGTCCGCTGGCTTTCCCGCCGACGCAATCCAGACCGAACACCGCGGGTCAACCGCCCGTCGGATCCAATGCGTGCACTGCAAGGGGATCACCGAAGACGTCACGACCGACCCTTTCGTCTGTGCCCATTGCGGCCTGAACCTTTACGTGCGCGATCATTATTCGCGCCGCATGGCCGCCTTTCAGGGGGTCTGCGTCGATGCCGAGGATCCGGGGCAGGTGCCGCCGTCAAAGGGGCTTTACGCATGAGCGCCGGAACCCGGAAACTGGACGTCACCGTGACCGACGTCATCCCCGTCAACGATCTGGTCACGCGCTTTCGCTTTGCGCGCACCGATGGCGGCGAGATGCCGACGTTTTCGGGTGGCGCACATACCGTTGTCGAAATGCGCGACGGCGATATTACCCGGCTGAACCCCTATTCGCTGATGTCCGATCCGCGTGACCGGTCCGCCTATACCATCTCGGTGCGGCGTGACGATCAGGGCCGGGGCGGGTCACTTTTCCTGCATGGCAAGGTCAAACCGGGCGACCGCATGGTGCTGAGCTATCCAGTCAACCTGTTCCCGCTCGACCTGCGGGCGAAAAAGCATCTGATGATCGCGGGTGGTATCGGGATCACGCCGTTTCTGGCGCAGATCAAACAGCTTGCCGCGACGAACGGGCGGTTCGAACTGCATTATTCGGTGCGGACCGCCGCACTTGGGTCTTATGCCGATGAGCTAAGTACCGCGCACCCCGCCCAAGTGCATATCTACCACGACGACCGGCAGGAAAAGATCGACCTTGATGCGCTGCTGAACGGGCAACCGCTGGGCACCCATGTCTATGTCTGCGGGCCAAAGGGAATGATCGGCTGGGTCTGCGATACCGCCCGCGCTCAAGGCTGGCCGCCCGCCGCGATCCATTCCGAAGAATTCCTCGCCCCGCAGTCCGGCCTTCCCTTCGAGGTGACGCTGGCGCGGTCCGGCAAGGTCATCACCGTGGGTCCGCATCAAAGCATGCTCGAGGCGATCGAGGCCGCCGGGGTCGATGCCCCCTATCTGTGTCGCGGCGGCGCCTGCGGCCAGTGCGAGACGGATGTTCTCAGTTACGACGGCAAATTCATCCACCGCGACCACTGGCTGACTGACCAAGAACACCAATCCTGCACCAAGATCATGCCCTGCGTCAGCCGCTTTGAGGGCAAGTCGCTGGTGATCGACAGATAGACCGAGGACGCAATGACAATCCAGTTCAAAGACGAAACATTCCGCGACGATTACACGTTCCGCAATTCGGCCTGGGCGATCAAGCGGTTCCCGTTTCCGTTCCACGAAGACAGCTACATGTACTCGGTCAACATGGAACCGCATGGCAGCGGGCCGGAGGGGTCGGTCTTTGAAAAGCGGTTCGATGTCGATGAACACTATGTTTCGGAAATGCGCGACCGGGCACTGGTGCTGGCTGACGATCCGCTGCGATGTCAGTCCTTGCCGCACATGACGCTGGCGGGGTGGGATCTGCTCGAACTCATCATGGTCTGCAAGTCCGAGGATTACCCAGACCTGTTCGAACTGCACCGCGATGGTGACAAATGGCACTGGATCAACAAGCCGATGGGCATCGACCACAGCTTTGTCTTTCTTGACGACACCACGCTGCCCTGTGGTCCGATGGAATACATCACCCGCCAGACTCAAGGCGATTTCGCGGTTCTGGATCAGCGGCAGGACAATTTGTGGATGGACGCCGGGATGGTGACGACGCAGGCGGATTGGAGCCTAGATTTCGACATCGGCATGAACTTTTTCGAATGGCACGCCCCGGTGCCAAAGGCCCATGAAATGGGCATCTTTCAGCGGGCGCTGAAATTCCTGCTGAACGTCCAGCAGGGCACCCCGGCGCGGCGCTTGAACTGGACGATGACAGTAAACCCGAACCTTGATACCAGCCCCGAAAACTACCACAAGTGGGGGCCGGAAAAGGCAACGCTGCGCCCCGAAAACGTCGGGCAAAAGCAGTATCTGCGGGTCGAGTTGCAATCGTTCTGGCGGCTGCCCCGGTCGAACGCGATGGTGTTCCCGATCCGCTGTTACCTGATCCGGCTTGACGATCTGGTGACAGCCCCGAAATGGGGTCGCCGTCTGCACCGTATCCTGCGCGACCTGCCCGAAGAACTGGCGACCTACAAGGGATTCATCCGCAATCGTCCGATGATCCTGGACTATCTGGCGCGTTTTGACGACGGCGCGCCGACCAGTCCCGGCACCGGGCCGGACTGATCGCTATTTGCTTTGCACATAGGAAATGATCGACAGATAGCGGGCCGGCAGTTTGACCAGAACCTCGGGCCCATGCGGCGCGTCGGCATCAAAGAACAGCGTGTCGCCGGGTTTCAGAGGATAGACCTTGTTGCCGTGCCGGTAATCGACCTCACCTTCCAGCATATAGAGCATTTCGATGCCGTCATGCTGGAATGTCGGAAAGGTATCCGACCCCGAACTGAGCGTGATGAGGTACGGCTCCACCACGACGCCGCTGGTGTTCGACCCCAGATGCCCCAGCAGGTTGTACTGATGCCCCGCACGGGTGCCGCGCCGTTCGGTTTCCGCGCCTTCCCCCGATTTCGTGTGGACTGCGTGGTGCACATCTTCGAACCGGCTGAAGAATGACGTCAGCGGCACGCTCATCGCATGCGCCAGCGCTTGCAAGGTCGACAGCGAGGGCGAAGTGTTGCCGTTTTCAATCTTGGACAGCATGCCGATCGACAAACCGGTGCGCTGCGACAGATCGGCGATGGTCAGACCGCTTTGATGCCGGAACGCCCGCACCTCGCGTCCGATTGCGACTTCGAGGATGTTTTCGCGTTCGACCCTGACATTGTGCGGGTCTTGTGCGAGTAATGCAGCAGACATGCGAACTCCCGATCATGCGGCTGGTGGCCGGACTGGACTGACAAATATATGATCCCGGTTGTAGAACGGCTGCCGGAACCACTTGCGCGTTTCGAATGATAGTTTCCTGATAGTAATATGCAAACACTCCTTGACCAGAAAATAACGACGATCGGGTTCCTGATCTTTCCGGGATTCCCGATGGCCTGCCTGACGTCGATGATCGAACCCCTGCGCGCGGCGAATGAAATTGCGGCCTGTCAGGCCTTTGCATGGCGGATCATCTCGGAAACCGGGGCCCGGATCGCGTCGAGCGCGCAGGTGGTTTTCGAACCCGATGCAAAGCTGTCTGATGCCGCCGGGATCGACTATCTTTTCCTGCTCAGCAGCCCGACGTCGAATTTCACTGACCGGAAAGCCTCCGAAGGCCACGTCCGCCGGTTGGCCCGTCACGGCGTCGCCATTGGCGGGGTCAGCGGCGGGGTGTTTCCGTTGGCCCGGTCTGGTCTGATGGACGGACATCCAGTGTCGGTGCATTGGTGCTATGCTGCCGCCTTTGCGCAGGAATTTCCCGACATGGCGATGCACGACGATGTGATCGTCTTTGACCATCCCCGCTATACCGTGTCGGGTGCGGCGGCGGCGTTCGACCTGATGCTGAGTTTTATCGACGACCGGCTGGGAGCCGATACCGCGACCGAGGTCGCGTGCTGGTTCCAGCATCCGGTGGTGCGCGGCCGGGGGGTGCGGCAAAAGACGCCGACGTTCCACCGTGACAGCACCGCCGATATGTTGCCGGAAACAGTCGCCCGTGCAATTGTGATTTTGGGCCGTCACGTAGGCGAACCGATTGCAATGGAACAGATTGCCGATGATGTCGGCGTATCGCCCCGGCAGCTGGAACGACAGTTCAAAAAGGCAACCGGCCAAAGCCCGTCACGCTATTACCGCACACTGCGGATGAAGGCGGCGCGGCAGTTGGTGCTGTTTTCGCGCGAAACCATTCCGCGCATCGCCATCGCAGTCGGCTATGAAACCGTGCCGCCGCTGATGCGGCACTACCGGGCCGAATTCGGCGTTTCCCCGACCGAGGATCGCGCCAACATCAACCGCTTTCGGGTGACTGACAACCGGCCTCTGCCGTCCTGACCCGATCAGGCGATGCTGCGGGCGGCGGCTGTCAGGGCGTGGTGCAACGATTCGGCGAATGATCGCGGCGCGATCAGGCTGTAGTGCTGCGCGGTAGTGCGACAGATCACGAGACACCCCATGTGTTCGAGCAATGTGCGCGTCGCCTTGCCGGTTTCCATCCGTCGCACCGGCACCGGGGAAAGCCGTTCGAGAAGGTCGACGACAGTCGGCCCGGTCACGTCGAACCGCACCCAGCCATCGGTCTGTTCGGTCACTGATGCGGCATCGCCTAGGTCTGCCTTGACCATGCGCGCAATGTCCTCATGGCTGGCAAAGGGTGCCTCGGCAAACCACTGGTCCGGCCCGGTCCAGATCAGGCCATAGGGGTCGCCCGCCGTCGAGGCGCCGGGGCCGGGCAGCGGGCCGCCGAACAGTTTCATGGCCGCTGTGGCAAATGCCTTTGACTGGCCCGTCCGGCAAGTGACCGACGCCAAGGCGCGGTCGGTGACCTCTGCGATTTGCAGGGCGCCGATGGTGTCGACAATCGGGGTCGCGCCGCCCAGCGGCGGCATGGCAGCAAGATCATGCACGAAGACGTTCCCCCTCGGGGTCGATGAAATGGGCGCTGACCACTTCGACCAGCGTTTCGGCGTCTTGCACCGGATTGACTGCCCGCAAGACCTCGCCCTTTCGACCCGCACCGTTTTTCAGGAATCCCAGCCCGATGGTGTAGCCAAGATTGGGTGAATAGGCGACTGAAGTGAGATAGCCCTGATCGTTCGCCGCATTCGCGACGTCATCCCTGCCAATCAGGTGCGCCCCGGCGGCGAAACTGTCCGCCGCGTTGACCGGGCGGAACCCGACAAGGCACAGCGCGTCGGCGCGATTCAGTCCTTCGCGTTCAGACAGGGTCGATCCGATCGAGTCTTTCTTTTTATTCACCATGCCGCCCATCCCAAGGTTCAGCGCGGTGGTGGTGCCGTTCAATTCATTGCCGGCAGCATGACCCTTTTCAATGCGCATGACGCCCAGCGCTTCGGTCCCGTAAACTACCGCATCGAATTCTTGCCCGGCTTCGACCAGCCGTCGCATCAGCGCGTCGCCATAGCGTGTCGGCACCGCAATCTCGAACGCCAACTCGCCGGAAAACGAGATACGGAACAGCCGCGCGCGCAGCCCGCCGCAAACGGTGATGTCGCCGCAGCCCATGTAGGGGAATGCGTCGTTGCCGATGTCGAACGCTGGATCGACGATCTTTTGCAGCAAGCGTCGCGCGTTCGGTCCGGCAACCGAATATTGCGCCCAGGCTTCGGTGGTCGAGATGATCTGCACGTCCATGTCGGGCCACAGGCACTGACGGCAGAACTCCATGTGCCGGTAAACGCCGACCGCGTTGGCGGTGGTCGTGGTCATCACGAAATGGTCTTCGGCCAGATGCGCGGTGGTGCCATCGTCCATCGCGATCCCGTCCTCGCGCAGCATCAGGCCATAACGGACCTTGCCCACCGCCAGCTTGCCGAATGGGTTGGCATAGATCCGGTTCAGGAATTCGGCGGCCTCGGTGCCCTGCACGTCGATCTTGCCGAGCGTCGTCACATCGCAGATGCCGACCGAAGCGCGTGTCGCCAGCACCTCGCGGTCGACTGATTGCCGCCACGTGGTTTCGCCGGGCCGGGGGAACCATTGGGCCCGCAGCCACATCCCGACCTCGACAAAGACCGCGCCCTGTTCGGCGGCCCAGTGATGGCTGGGGGTCAGCCGTGTCGGGCGGAAATCGGGGCCTGCCGACCGGCCTGCAAAGGCGGCGATCGAGACGGGGGTATAGGGCGGGCGATAGATCGTCGTGCCGGTGTCGGGGATCGATTTGCCGGTCATTTCGGCCATCACCGCCAGCCCGCCGATATTGGACGTCTTGCCCTGATCGGTCGCCATCCCAAGGGTGGTATAGCGTTTCAGGTGTTCGACCGAGATATACCCCTCCTGATGCGCCAGTTTGACGTCCTTGACGGTGACGTCGTTCTGCTGGTCCAGCCATGCACGCCCTTTGCCGGGGACATGGAACAGCGGGGTGATGCGCACCGGCGCATCTTCGGCGTCGGGCAGGGGGGCTGTCTTGGCCGTGATCCCCGGATCGGACAAGGCCGCGACCGCTGCCGCAGCGCCGGATGACAGGGCACCTGCGGTAGACATGATCCCTTGGGCCGCGCCCGCGACGGACATACCGGGGGGCAACGCGCCACCGGGGACAAAGGCGGCGAGGGTGTCATCCCACTGGGGCCGCCCGCGCTGGTGGCAGGTCAGATGCACGTTGGGGTTCCAGCCGCCCGACACGCCAAGCGCCTGACAGGCGATCTTGCGGGCCTCGCCACTGGCCAGTTGCACGCTGATCGACGACAGGCCCAGCCGCCCGGCGGTATTGGTCACGACGGCCCCGGCCAGAACCTCGTATCGGCTGGTTTTCGGGGCGTCGGCGCGGCTGTCGATCACCGCCGCAATACGCATCCCCTTGGCCAGCAGATCGCTAGCAGTCCGGTGGCCTTCGTCGTTATTGGTAAAGATCGCCACGTCAGTCGCGGGCATCGCCGCCCATCGATTGGCGTAGCTGCGCAGCGCCGACCCGAGCATGATGCCGGGGCGGTCGTTGTTGCGAAACGCGATGGGCCGCTCGGTGGCCCCGGCGCAGAGCAGGCTGCGCTTGGTATAGATCCGCCAGAAGGTCTGACGCGGTTTGCCGGGAGCTGGTTCGGGCAGGTGGTCGGACACCCGTTCGAGGGCACCAAAGATGCCGTGATCCATTGCCCCAATAATCGTGGTGCGCGACATGACCCGGACGTTGGGCCGACTGGCCAGTTCGGCCAGCGTTGCCTTGGCCCAGTCGCTGCCGGATGCATCACCAAGGGCGTGTGTTTCCGAATTCAACCGCCCGCCCGGCAGGAAATCCTCATCCGCCAGAATGACATCGGCCCCGGCACGGCCCGCCGTCAGCGCGGCGGCAAGGCCCGCAGGCCCGGCCCCGATGATCAGCAGATCGCAGTGCAGAAACCCCTTGTCGTAAAGATCAGGGTCCGGTTCGCCTGAAAGACTGCCCAGACCGGCGGCATGGCGGATCAGCGGCTCATAAAGCTTTTCCCAGAACGCTTTGGGCCACATGAAGGTCTTGTAATAGAACCCGGCGGCAAAGAATGGCGACAGAAAATCGTTCACCGCAAGCAGGTCGAACGACAGCGATCCGACGCTGTTCTGGCTGCGGGCCGTCAGGCCGTCATACAGCTCGGCCACAGTGGCGCGCGCGTTCGGTTCCTGCCGCGCCCCGGTGCGCAGGGCGACAATGGCGTTGGGTTCTTCGGACCCCGCAGTCAGCGGGCCGCGCGGGCGGTGATATTTGAATGACCGGCCCATCAGGCGCATGTCATTGGCCAGCAGCGCCGAGGCAAGGGTATCGCCGGGGTGGCCGGTGAATGACTTGCCGTCAAAGCTGAACGACAGGGTGCGGCTGCGGTCGATCAGACCGCCAGTCAAACGGGTCATGTTGACCGTCCTTTGGTGTGAGCCACGTCGCGGGCCAATTCCGCCCCGGTGATCTCGTGCGTGCGGGTGTCGCGGGTCACGACCAGCCAGCTGCGGTCGCCCTGTTCATGGAACCACAGTTCGCGATGCAAACCGGCGGGGTTGTCGCGCAGATATAGATAGTCGTGGAATTGATCGACGGCGTCAGTCGCCTGCCAGTCGGGGCGGTCGATCAGGCTGACGTCGCCCAGATAGGTGAATTCCTGACTGTCGCGCGGTCCAAGCAAGGGGTGGGGAATGATCATGTCAGGATGCTTTCAGTGCAGGTTGGCCGTTAGTGCAGGTTAGGCTGCGCGCCCATGCCTTTTTCGTCGATCATCAGCCCCTTGCGGAACCGGTCGAACCGATAGGCGGTGGCGGTGGCATGCGGCGCGTCGGTGGCCAGCAGATGGGCAAAGCACCAACCCGATGCGGGCGTCGCCTTGAACCCGCCATAACACCAGCCGCCGTTGAAATAGAGGCCGTCAATGTGGGTCTTGTCGATGATCGGCGACCCGTCCATCGACATATCCATGATCCCGCCCCACATCCGCAGCAGCTTGGCCCGGCCGATCATCGGCATCAGGGCCATGCCCCCCTCACAGACGTCTTCGACCACGGGCAGGTTGCCGCGCTGGGCGTAGGAATTGTAGCCGTCGATATCGCCGCCGAACACCAGCCCGCCCTTGTCGGACTGGCTGACATAGAAGTGGCCCGCGCCATAGGTGATGACGCCGGGGATGATCGGCTTGAGGCCCTCGGACACGAACGCCTGCAGCACATGGCTTTCGATCGGCAGGCGCATCCCGGCCTTGGCCATGACTTGCCCGGACGAACCCGCAACGGCGACGCCGACCTTGCCCGCGCCGATGAAACCGCGCGTGGTTTCAACGCCCAGACAGGTGCCTTTGTCGATCTTGAAGCCGGTCACTTCGCAGTTCTGGATGATGTCAACACCCCGGCTGTCCGCCCCCCGCGCGTAACCCCAGGCGACCGCATCATGGCGCACGGTGCCGCCGCGCGGTTGCAGCAGCCCGCCCTTGATCGGAAACCGGGCGCTGTCAAAGTTCAGGAACGGCGCCATTTTGCGCACCCCGTCGGCATCCAGCAGTTCGCTGTCCACCCCGTTCAGGCGCATCCCGTTGGCGCGGCGGCGAAAGGCATCGCGCTGGCCGTCGGTGTGGCAGAGGTTCAGCACGCCGCGCTGGCTGACCATCGCGTTGAAATTGAAATCCTGCTCCAGCCCTTCCCACAGCTTCATCGACAGTTCGTAAAACGGCTCATTGCCATCCAGCAGATAGTTCGACCGGATGATCGTCGTGTTGCGCCCGACGTTGCCGCCGCCGATCCAGCCCTTTTCGATCACTGCGACGCTGGATTTGGCATGGACCTTGGCCAGATAATAGGCCGTGGCCAGACCATGACCGCCGCCACCGACAACGACGAAATCATAGCGCGGTTGCGGCGCGGCATCGCGCCAAGCGGGGGTCCACCCCTTGTGTCCTGTCAGCGCCTCTTTCAGCACCCTGAAGCCGGAATAACGCATTTCACCCTCGGGTCGGTTCTGGCCTTAATCTGGCGGGTGCCGGAGGTTTATGACAGGGCCGGTTCGGACATCGTTATGGCGACTTGCGACATCAGACGCCGTATTTTGTCCGCGCCGCACTGATCTGCATCAACCAGTCGGCGACTTCGGTCCGGCCGTCAAAGGCGGGACGGTTCTGCGGGGTCAGCAGGTAATAGCCATGATCGGTGCGCACCTGCGTATCCCCCAGTGGGCGCACCAGTTTGCCCGCACCGATCAACTGATCGACAAGATGCCCCCAGCCCAGCGCCACGCCGACCCCGTCAACCGCCGCATGAATCGACAGCGGATAGGAATTGAACAAGGTCGTCCGGTCGATCCGGCGGGTCATCGCGCCAACGCGGCCCAGCCAGACCTGCCAGTTCATCCATTCGGTGTGCTGACTGGCAACCTCGATCAGGGGCACGGTGGCGAGGTTGCGAATATCGCTGACGCCGGGGTTCTGCGCCAGAAAATCAGGCGAACAGACTGGAAAGATGGTTTCGCCAAAGACCAGTTGGCTGTCGTATCCCTTCCACACGCCATCGCCGCGCAAGATCGCCAGATCGACAGTTTCGGCCAGACATTCCTGGTCATTGTCCGATGCGACCAGCATGATGCTGACGTGCGCGTTGGCCTGCCTGAACGCGTGCAGCCGGGGCGTCAGCCAAAGTGCCGCGACCGAGTTCGTCGCGGCCAGAATGACCGGGCGGTCAAGCCCGGTTTTCAGCGTGTCATCCGCCGCCGCGCGCAGCAGATCAAGGGCCGGGACGATCCGGGCCAGAAATTCGCGCCCGTGTTGGGTCAGCCCGATCGACCGGTGGCCACGGGTGAAAAAGGCGACGCCAAAATGCTGTTCCAGCAGGCGCACCTTGCGGCTGATCGCGGTTTCGCTGATGTGCATCTGCCGCGCCGCCCCGGCGAAACTGGCGTGCTGCGCTGCCGCTTCGAAGGCAAGCAGATAATCGAGCGGCGGCAGCGGTCTGCGCCGTTCATTGCCACCACGGACTGATTTGGTGCGAGGGTCCATGGTGATGGACCTTATGCGCTGCCCGCAAACTTGGCATCAGAAATTAGAGGCATGGCCCCATATAATTCTACGCGGGGTTTCGCCGCCGATTGGGCATAATAGCGGATGAGATGCGTCTTTCGGGCGCTGACGCAGGATATCAATTGCAGTTCGGGGCCACGCAATGAACCAACCGCAGGTCTTTGAAATACCGTTTGAACGTGCAGGCGTCATTGTGCCCGGCCTGCCGGTTCTGCCGCCCGGTGTCGAACGGCACCCGGTGCCGGGGGGCGGTAGCCGTGCCGTGAGAATCTTCAAGGGCGACGAGATTACCCTGCAGGACCGCGAGGGCCTGCAACCCGTCGAGATGGTGTTTTTCGCCCATGATGGCCTGTCCGACGCGGGCATGCTCGGGGCCAAGGGCGGACGCGACCCCAAGGGGCTGAAGGAATCGCTGCTGCGCGATCCATCGGGGCGCAAAGTGGTCGCGGCCCTCGACAAGGCGGGTTTCGATCTGGGGCGCGCCGATGGGACGCTGGTTTTTGAGCAGGGGTCGCGTGCCGGGGATTATGTGACATTTACCGCGACCTGCGACGGGCTGTTGATCGTCTGCGCGGCCGGTGGCCCGATGGAACCGCAAGATCACTGGGCCCCGACCGACGTCACGCTGTATGTCCGTCGTCTGACCCTGCCAACCGGCACGGAGTTGTTGGCCGCCCCCGATCCGCTGGCCGACCCGATGATCGACATCAACATTCTGCCCGGTCAGGCTTTCCCTTACGAAGTCAAAGCGGGCGAATATATCCAGATCCTCGACGTCAAAGGGCGCGAGTGTTCGGACTTTCAGGCGTTTTCGATGCGTGCGCTGGACAAGGGTCTGGAACGCGAGATTGACCCGACGACAACCCGGTCGCTGATAGGGTCGCTTTATCCCATGCCGGGGATGCACGCGAAATACTTCTCCGTCGATCATGAACCGCTGGTCGAGATCGTGCAGGATACCATCGGGCGGCACGACACCTTCGGACTGTCCTGCACGGCGCGGTATTACGAAGATCTGGGGTATCCTGGCCATATCAACTGTTCGGACAACATGAACCTGGCCTTGGCTAAATACGGGATCAGGCCGCGTGCGGGCTGGCCTGCGATCAATTATTTCTTCAACACGCTGCTGGACGACAACCACGCCCTTGCCATGGATGATCCGTGGTCGCGGCCCGGCGATTATGTGCTGCTGCGCGCCCTGACCGATCTGGTCTGCGTGTCCACCGCTTGTCCCTGTGACATCGACCCCGCGAACGGCTGGAACCCGACCGATATCCAGTTGCGGACTTATGCGAAAACCGAAATCTTCAAGCGCTCGATCGGCTGGCGCAAAACACCGGGTGCTGATTTGGAAGAGACGAAAAAGACGGGGTTCCACGATTGCTTTGCCCGCCACACCCGCAACTTTGTCGAATACAACGGCTATTGGCTGGCCAGCGAGATGACCAACCACGGCGCCATTGCGGAATACTGGGCGGCCCGTGAAAAGGCCGTGGTGATGGACCTGTCGCCGTTGCGCAAATACGAAGTGACCGGCCCCGATGCCGAAGCGCTACTGCAGCTTTGCGTCACCCGCGATATGAAAAAGCTGCCTGTCGGCGGCATCGTCTATACCGCGATGTGCTACGATCACGGCGGGATGATCGACGACGGCACTGTGTTCCGGCTGGGGGAAACCAACTTTCGCTGGATCGGCGGCAACGACCAATCCGGGCTGTGGCTGCGCCAGCAGGCCTCAGAACGCGGGATGAACGCCTGGGTGCGCAATTCGACCGACCATCATTGCAACATCGCAGTGCAGGGGCCGTTGTCGCGCGACATCCTCAAACAGGTGATCTGGACCCCGCCAGCACAAGCCACGGTCGAGGAACTGGGCTGGTTCCGCCTGACCATCGGCCGTCTGCACGATTTCGACGGCCCCGCTGTTGTGGTCAGCCGGACCGGCTATTCGGGCGAATTGGGCTATGAGGTTTTCTGCCACCCGAAAGACGCCGAGCAGGTGTTCGATGCTGTCTGGGCCGTAGGCGCACCGATTGGGATGATTCCGCTGGGCCTCAAGGCGCTGGACATGCTGCGTATCGAATCCGGTCTGATCTTTGCCGGATCGGAATTCGACGACCAGACCGACCCGATGGAGGCCGGGATCGGCTTTGCCGTCCCGCTCAAAGGCAAGGCCGACGATTTCATCGGCCGTGCCGCACTCGAGGCGCGCAAGGCCAATCCGCAGAAAAAGCTGGTCGGGCTTGATCTGGCCGGGGGCGTCGTGCCGTCGCCGGGCGACTGTGTCCACTTTGGTAAACCGCAGATCGGGGTCGTCACGTCGGCGGTAAAATCGCCGATCCTGGGCAAGGTCATCGCGCTGGCGCGGATCGACGTCAACTATGCCGCACCGGGCACCGCGCTCGAAGTCGGGCGGCTGGACGGGGATCAAAAGCGGCTGCTGGCGACGGTCGTGCCATTTCCGCATTTCGACCCGACCAAGGAACGGGTCAAGGGAAACTATCCGCAAGACTGATTGCGATTTGCCGGATATCATGTCAGAAACTTGCATCATCATGCACGCAAAAATTCCTTTTGGCGTCGCCTATTGTTCGTTCAAAGACACTCATACCACCCGGTCGCTGGCCTTTTTGCTGCTTGGTCAGTTCGCCCTGCGGGCCTGCAGCGGGGCGCTGGAACCCTTGCGGATCGCTGTTCCTTGCCCGGTTCGGCAACCCGCCGTCAAAGATGTTGTCCGATAGGCGCAGGGATGCCGAAGCGGCCTAGATTGCCCGGTGCGCCCAGACCGTCAGCCTGATACGAGCCTGCTTGTAAGCGTCGAACAAGGACATCGCATAGACGAATATCCCCCCCGACAGTTTGCCGACCACCGACACATCAGGCGCGGCGGTCTTGAGCGTGAAACCGCCCAGCAAAAGGATGAAAAACAGGAACATCAGACCACGCACCGGCTGGCGGTTCGCCACCTGACCGGACCCCGGCAGGATCACGCCGGCGGCGGTCACAAGCCAGGGGTGAATTGGTGTCTTGGTCATCGGGCTCTGTCCTCTATTAGTGCGGCGACAATGTCGGTGCGCAGCGCGATCAGCGCATCCAATAGCGGCGTGATCCGATCCATGGCGAGTGGTGTCTGTCCGACCTCGGCATTGCGAAAGATCAGGTATTGACCGCGATTTGCTTCTTCGGCCAAAAAGCTGATCCGCAACCCTTTGGGGGAAATCACCAGCTCCTTGATCCGCTCATCATCGAACAGGGTCAGGTGCGGGCGCAGGACGGCGTCGGGCAGCAGGCTGGCAGGGTCGTCAGTGCGGATCGCACAGTCCGGTGGAAATCCGGGCGGTGGGGTGATCTGGTCGGGCAAAAGGTGAAAGTGGGAAAACGGTTCGACACCGGTCGGACGGATCATGAGATCCAGCTTTGCCCGTACTGGCAGCGGGCCGGGTAATGTCAGCAGCACCCAAAGGGCCGGCAGTTTGCGGAATGTCAGGGTGTCGGTCACCGCCTGCAGGTCCACCGCATGACCCCGCCAGCTGCCGCCAAGCCGGGGAAACCCAGCGGAGCCCGACCCCATCCTGACGTCGGTCAGAATCTTAGCGCAGGCGTCGAAATAAGCGGCCCGGCGGCGGCGGCGGTCCTGTCCGGCCTGCAAAACCTGTCGTGCCAGCATCACCAGAACGATACCCAGCCCGATGGCAATAATCCCCAGCCCCAGCCGTTCCATGAACTTCCTTTGCATAATCAAAAGGCCCGCCATCGCTGGCGGGCCCGTCGTTACTGTCAACGGCTGATTAGTACCCCTGCGGCCGCGGCCAGGGCATCGTGAACTGGGCACCCCGATGCACGAACCGGTAGCGCCAGAAGTGGAACCACAGCGACACGACGATATAGAAGGCGATCATCGCCACAAGTTGCGTGCCATACCCGAGGAACACGGCGAAATAGGTGATCCCACAGAGGCAGAGCAAAACAATCGCCGGGACCGGGTGGAATGGGTGTTCATAGCCGCGCTTGATCGAATCGAGCGGCCATTTCTTGCGGAACATCAGCACGTTGATTGGCATGAATGTGTATCCCAGCAGTCCCGACAGGATCGAGAAGGTGATCACCTGATCCAGCGGCGCGCCCAGCGCAAAGATCAGCGCGATGGGCACCAGAAAGATGATCGACCGATAGGGAGTGCGGTATTTCGGATGCACCGCACCGAACCACGCCGGCAGATAGTGGTCGCGGCCCATCGCGAACCAGGCGCGGGACGCATCGTTGATGCACCCGTTGGCCGAGGCCAGCGTCGCAAACAATGTCCCGATCCCCAAAAGCACCATCAACGTCGTCGATCCAGACAACCGGGCAGCATCGAACAGTGGCACGCCAGCTTGCCCCAGATACTCCCACGGCATCAGGCCGACGCTGACATACCAGGTCAGCGACGCGGCGATCAGCAGCGTCATGATTCCTGCCAGCGTTCCGAACGGCAGCGCGCGGGCGGGCGAGCGGACCTCTTCGGCGGCTTGGGTCGTGCCTTCGATCCCGAGATAATACCAGAGGCCAAAGTGCATCGCTGCGAGAACCCCCAGCCAGCCATAGGGCAGGTCGGTCATCAGCGCCTGATGCTGCAGCACGTCACTGCCGAAAATCGGCAAAGTGGCGAGGAATAGGATGATGATGGCGCTGAAGGCAATCGCGGTGATGACCAGACTGAAGGTCAGCGTCGCCAGAACCCCGCGATAGTTCAGCCAAGCCAGGAACATGATCGCCAGAATGATGAACGGGCGCTGGTCGAGTCCTTCGTGCCCAGTCATGAGCGCCACCGTGTCGATCAGAAACCCGAAGGTGATCGCGTTGGCCGCCTCGAGCATGGTATAGGCGAAAACCAGATACAGGCCGACATTGAAGGCCATCAGAGGCCCGACGATGTGCTTGGCCTGAGTGTATTGGCCGCCCGCCGCAGCGACGGTCGATGTGACCTCGCTGTCGATCATCGCGACGCAGCTGTAAAGGATACCCGCGAACCAACAGGCGATCAGCGCGGCAAAGGCGCCGCCCTTTCCGACGGCGAAATTCCAGCCCATGTATTCGCCCACAAGGACGATCCCCACCCCCAACGCCCAGATATGTGCCGGCCCGAGAACCCGCAGCAGACCCACTTTGGCGCCATGCGGCCCGATACCGTCGCGGGTCTTTGATGTGATGTCAAAATCAGTCATTACTGCGCCCTCATTTCTTTTGTTCTTCGGTCATGGCTTCCAGCTCGCCCTCGCGGGACGACATCAGAACGTCCTCTGAGTAGGTGCTGTCAGTCTTGATCCAGTCGATGACGATGATGAGACCAAAGACCGCCGAAAGGGCCCAGGCCGCGTATTCCGCGATATTCCAGATATCCATGATGTTTTTCCCTCTGCGCCTCAGTTGCCGTCAAACTTTTCCGCGATCACCTCGCGGTATTCCTGTTCGGAAAACCGCAGCAAGATGGCGAAGTAACCGACG
>JBBSBK010000047.1:0-24251 GCA_038251315.1 Rhodobacterales bacterium
ACAGCACTCTCGGCATTCCCCAGCACCCCCGGCAGCAGCCGCACGCAGGCGTCGATCAGGGTCATCGCGGGTAGTTCGCCCCCCGTGAGGACGTAGTCGCCCATCGACACTTCCGTCACCCCGTAGTGTTCCAGCACCCGTTCATCGACCCCCTCGAACCGCCCGCACAGCAGCGTCACGCCGTCCTGCCGCGACAGGCTTTGCGCCATGCTTTGGCCGAATAGCGCCCCGCGCGGCGACAGGTAGATCAGCGGCAGACGCCGCCGCGTCCGCGCTGCATCAATTGCCCGGCCCACCACATCGGCGCGCAGGACCATCCCCGCGCCGCCCCCGGCAGGGGTGTCATCGACGTTGCGGTGCCGCCCTTCGCCGTATTCACGCAGATCGAAAGTCTGGAGTTGCCAGCGCCCGTCCTGCAAAGCCTTGCCCGTCAGGCTGTCGCCAAGGATGCCCGGAAACGCCTGCGGCAACAGCGTAATTACCTGCGCCGTCCAGGCCCGTGCAAGGTCGGGCGCGTCACTCATCAACTCGCGCGGTTGCAGGGTCGGGCGGATCGTCTTGCGGCCTGCCGATTTCGGGGCCTTGTCCGTCATGTCCGCACCCATCCGCCCAAATTGGACCTTACGGCCAACGCCTGTTTCTTGGCCACTACATCGGCGTCGGACATTGTTGACTGGTTCAGCACCAGAAATTGTTCTGACAGGTCTACCCCCGGCCCCGCATTGTCACGCCCCACGGGCACGATCCGGTCGGTGACGCTCGAGGGCAGGTCCAGCAGATCAAGCAGCGCGCCCCCCGGTCCGTGCCGATGGGCCTGCATGTCCTCAAGCCGCAGGGTGGTGACCGGCAGATCAACCGCCCCGCCGATGTCACGCGCAATCGCGGCCAGATCGGCGGCCCCGGCATAGTGGGCAGCGAATTCATCCCGCCCAAGGGTCAGCCGGTGACCCAGCAGATGGTGCCGCCAAGTGGAATACAGCCATGCGTCGGGGTCCCGTATCGTCAGCGCGACCTGCATGTCCGCCCCCGGAAACCATTCGGCCAGATAGCCGCAGACATAGGCGACCGTCAGTGCGGCCGCGCCGTAATCGGCGACCCCCGGCCAGCCGGGCAGGTCGCCCGCCAGCCCTTCGCAACTGATGACCAGATTGGGGCTGTCGATCCCGGCAAAGGCAGGTTGCAGCGCCTCGGCCAGATCGACCAGCGCCAGCGGATTGCGCGACCGCGAAAACCCGATGCATATTTTGACCGCAGGTTTCAGATGCCGCAACATGACCAACCCGACCTGCGGGGCCAGACTGTCGCGATTGGACCAAAGCAGATGCTGGATCGAACTGGTTCCGGTCTTGTGAAACCCCGGATGCAGCAGGATGCGGTCAGGCATCGCCAAAATAGCCCTCGGGCGGGTCGGCGACGATGCGGCCCGATCCCAGATCGACGGTGGGGACGATGGCGTGCGTAAAAGGAAGCAGAACCGTTTCGCGTATCCCCGGCGCAATGACTTCCAGCAAATCACCCGCGCCGTGGTTTTCGACGCCTTTGACAGTGCCAAGCAGTGTGCCGCCCGTGTCGTAGACCGACAGGCCGATCAGATCGGCGTGGTAGAATTCATCGTTGGGCAGGGATGGCAGACGCGCACGGTCGGCATAAAGTGCGTGACCGCGCAGCGCGTCCGCCTGTTCCTTGGTGTCGATCCCGGCCATGCGGGCGACAAGGGCGTTGGTCAGTTGGGCGGTCAGGGTGACCGAGGAGAACGCCTGCCCGTCCTCGGTATAAAGCGGGGTGTAAAGCGCGATCGCCTCGGGCACGGCGCAGAAGGATTTCAGGCGCACCTCGCCATTGACGCCGAAGGCGCCTGCGAGTGTGCCGACAATCACGCGGTCAGTCATCGTGTCGCTCCTTGGCAAACGCCCCGTTCCCAATAACCGCGGGCAGCGACGCAGGCATCACCCGACAGACCATGTTGCACCCACATACCACAGCCAAAGGCGGCGGCGGGAATCAGGAGTTTGCGAAACAGCCAGAGCATGTCGTCACCTTCGAAAGGAAAGCGGGGCCGGACGTGATCGCCCGGCCCCGTATCCGATCACTCAGCCTTTTCTTCGGCGGGTGCGGCTTCTTCGGCAACGGCCTCCTCGGCGGGGGCTTCTTCAACCACTTCCGGCTCCGGCGCGGGGGCCTTGGCGGCCTCGGCAGCGGCAACGGCGCGGGCGTCTTTCTTGGCGGCGCGGTCCTTGGCGTTCTTGCCCGGCTCGCCTTTTTTCAGGTTTGCGCGCTCTTTCTTGGCAACGACACCGGCGGCCTCAAGCATCCGGCTGACCCGGTCGGTCGGCTGTGCGCCTTGACCCAGCCAGTATTGCACGCGCTCGACGTCCATCCTGATCCGCTCTTCGCTGTCTTTGGGCAGCATCGGCGCGTAAGTGCCCAGCTTTTCCAGGAACCGGCCGTCACGCGGCATCCGGCTGTCGGATGCGACGATCGCGTAATGCGGGCGCTTCTTGGAACCGCCACGGGCGAGTCTGATTTTCATGGCCATGAGTATTCTCCTTTGATGGCATAGATTTAGGTGGGGTGCAGGTGGGATGAAACCCCACCCTACGTTTGGTGTTGTTCGTGGTGTTTGATGACTTCCTGGATCACGAAGGCCAGAAACTTTTTCGCAAACTCGGGGTCCAGATTGGCCTTTGTTGCAAGGTCGGTCAGCCGGGCGATCTGCTGCGCTTCGCGGGCAGGATCGGACGGCGGCAGGTCGTGTGCAGCCTTGAGCCGCCCGACCGATTGGGTGTGCTTGAACCGCTCGGCCAGCGTATAGACAAGGATCGCGTCAAGCCTGTCGATGCTTTCGCGGTGATCCTTGAGCAGGTCGGCGGCGCGGGCGGTGGCGTCAGTCATAGCTCGGCCACCTCGGGGCGGGGATAGCGATAGGCGAGTGTGCCGTCGTGGTCGGCGGCAGCGTCATGGAACGCGCCCAAGCGTTCAGCCAAAGTGATCGCGCGGGTGTTGCCCGGTTCGATATAACTGACCAGCGCGTCCCAGCTCAACGCGTTGAACGCATTGTTGCGGGCCGAAGTGGCGGTTTCAAAGGCGTAACCTTGGCCTTCCCCTTCGGTGGTGAAAAAGAACGACAGTTCCGGTTCCGGGTCGCCGGTTTCGTGGCCGAGCAGAACAAAGCCGACGACCGATTTGTCGGATTGCAGTTCGACCGTCCACAGCCCCGCGCCGCGCAGGATCCAACTGGCCGTCAGTTGCAGAAAATCGTCCCATGCACCTTCGCGGGTCGTCTGGTTCGAAATGTGCTGGCCACGTTCGGACATCACGATTTCGGCGTAGATGTCAAAATCCTCGATATAGGGGCCGCGCATGACGCAGCGGTCGGTGGCGATCCGGGGCAGCGACTGGCCAATCCGTTCGATGGCGACGGCGGCCTGCCCGGTAGGGCGGGATTCCCAAGGGAGAACGGTCATATGGATGCCTTTCGTTTCAGGTGGGGCGGCACGGGGCAGGGGGTCTCGAAGCGTTTCGTCATGTCACCGCTTCCGGCCCCGGGTGCCGCCAAAGTTCGTCAGGGCCAAGATTGGGGTTCTCATAGGTCCGCTCGTAGGACGCGCCGAGCTTGCGGGCGAGGCGTTTGGAACGTTCGTTGGACGGCAGGATATTCGATGTGAGGGTCGTCATGCCGAGTGTTGCGTAGGCATAACCGCGCACGGCACGCGCGGCCTCGTCGGCATATCCCTTGCCCTCGCCGCCAGCGAACATCACCCAGCCGAGTTCCGGTTCCGGCCAGCCGTGCGGGTTCCACAACCCGACCATACCAACCGTTTCGCCCGCAGCCTCGACCGTCCAGAATCCGTAGCCGTGCAGGCACCAATGGCCGATTGACATGGCGAACCAGCGCCAGGCGTCGTCGCGCGACAAGGTGCCGCCGAAACCTGCGGCGCGGGCGGGGTCGGCAAAGAAATCGGCGATCGGGGCGAAATCCTGCGGTTCAGGGCCGCGTAGGGTCAGCCGGTCTGTGGTCAGGGTGGGGGCGGCGGTCAGCGTCATTTCTTTTTGCCGAACCCCGACAGGCCGGGGGGCAGTTGCATGCCGCCGCCGCCAAGGCCGGGCAGTCCGCCCATCTTGCCCTGCCCCATCTTGCCTTGCATCGCCTTTGCCGCCGCTTCCATCGCGGCGGGGTCGTTCATGTCGGGGCCGCCTTTGCCGAACATCCCCTTCATCGCCTGTTTGAGCATCCCGCCTTTGCCCATCTTGCCCATTTTCTTCATCATGTCGGCCATCTGGCGATGCTGCTTGACCAGTTTGTTAAGTTCGGACACCTCAAGCCCCGCACCGCCCGCGATCCGTTTCTTGCGGCTGGCGGCGAGAAGATCGGGATTCGCGCGTTCCTTTTTCGTCATCGAATTGATCAGGGCGACCTGACGTTTCAGAATGCTGTCGTCCAGCCCCGCCTTGTCCATCTGCCCCTTCATCTTGGCGGCACCGGGGAGCATGCCCATCAGCCCCTCCATCCCGCCCATCTTCATCATCTGTTCCAACTGCAACTTGAGGTCGTTCATGTTGAACTGCCCCTTTTGAAACCGGCGCATCATCCGTTCGGCCTGTTCGGCCTCAATGGTTTCCTGCGCCCGTTCGACCAGCGCGACGATGTCGCCCATGCCGAGAATCCGGCCCGCGATTCGCCCCGGTTCGAAGGTTTCAAGGGCGTCCATCTTTTCGCCCATGCCGACAAAGCGGATCGGCTTGCCCGTGACCGCCCGCATCGACAGGGCCGCACCGCCGCGCCCGTCGCCGTCCATCCGGGTCAGGACCACGCCGGTGACGCCGATCTTGTCGTCGAATTCCTGCGCCACCTCGACGGCGACCTGTCCGGTCAGGCCGTCGACCACCAGCAGTGTTTCGCGCGGGTTGACCACGTCGCGCACGGCTGCGGCCTGCGCGATCAGATCGGTGTCGATCTGCATCCGGCCTGCGGTGTCGAGCATATAGACGTCATATCCGCCAAGGCTGGCCTGCGTCTTGGCCCGCCGCGCGATCTGCACCGGGTCTTCGCCCTTGACGATCGGCAGGGTATCGACGCCGATCTGTTTGCCAAGGATCGCCAACTGTTCCATCGCGGCGGGTCGGTTGGTGTCAAGCGAGGCCATCAGCACCCGCTTGCCCTCGCGTTCTTTCAGCCGTTTGGCCAGCTTGGCAGTCGTCGTCGTCTTGCCCGACCCTTGCAGGCCGACCATCAGGATCGGTGCCGGCGGATTGTCGATCTTCAGCACGCCGGGATCGCTGTCGCCGGTCAGGATGTGCTGGAGTTCGTCATGCACGATCTTGACGACCTGCTGGCCGGGGGTGACCGATTTGGTGACCGACTGCCCGGTTGCCTTGGCCTGCACCGCGGCGACGAAATCGCGGGCCACGGGCAGGGACACGTCGGCCTCGAGCAGCGCCACGCGGACCTCGCGCAGCGCGGTTTTCACGTCGTCTTCGGACAGCGCACCCTGTCTGGTCAGACGGTCGAAGACACCCGACAGGCGTTCTGAAAGATTCTCAAACATGCGTCTGGTCCTTTCCGACCGTTGCAACCAAGCCCCCAAGATAGGCAGGGACCACGAAAAACAAAAGCGCCCCCACGGGCGCGACGCGCTGGTGGGGGGCGATCCCGGACGTGTCGCCGGGACCGGAAAGCTGGCGCGATCCGGGATTGCGCGTCGTCTAAAGGCGTTGGGGTCGCAGAGTCAAGTCTGGATTCGGCTGACGGTCGCGCGCACGCGAGACAGGCGCATACCTGCGCCGGTTCGCTGGCCTCCCGCCCATGCCCCTTGCGCCTGTGAACGGTTACGGGCAATTTTACCGCATAGCTGTGTATCTGCGCACGAAGGAACCCCGCCACATGATGCAGAACTGGGACGAGGTGCGCACGGCCTATCAGGTGGCGCGAATGGGCACGGTCAGCGGTGCTGCCGAGGTGCTGGGGGTCCACCACGCCACGGTGATCCGCCACATCGACGCGCTGGAACAGCGGCTGGGCGTGAAGCTGTTCCAGCGCCATGCCCGCGGCTACACGGCGACCGAAGCGGGGCGCGATCTGTTGCAGGTGGCGCAGGCGACCGAGGATCAGTTCACCCAGTTGGCCGGTCGGATCAAGGGGCAGGGCGAGGGGGTGAACGGCGAGTTGGTCGTGACCTCGCTGTCGTCTGTCTCTTGCCTTCTGGTGCCCATCCTGACCGATTTCCAGTCCGAGAATCCTGGCCTGATCGTGCGCTACCTGACCGACGCACGGCTGTTCCGGCTGGAATATGGCGAGGCACATGTGGCAATCCGGGCCGGGACAGTGCCCGATCAGCCCGACAACGTGGTGCAGCCGTTCATGACGCAGCGGGCGGCGCTGGTCGCCAGTCCGGCCTATCTGCGCCGCCATGGCCAGCCTGGGGCCACCGACGATCTGGTCAACCACTGGTTCGTCGGCCCCGATGGCGCCGACAGCCGGGCGCCGTTCTTTCGCTGGCTGCACGCCCTCGTGCCACCCGAACGCATCGTTTTTCGCGCCAGCGACGAAAGGTCACGACGCGATGCGATCATTGCCGGGGCCGGCATCGGGTTCGTGTCATTGTGGGAACTGGCGCAGAACCCCGAACTGGTCGAGGTCCTCCCACGGCAAGATGACTGGAATGGCGCCCTGTGGCTGGTCACCCACGTCGATCTGCACCGCACCGCCAAGGTGCAGGCGTTCCTGACCTATCTCAAGTCGCGGGCGAAAGACCTTGCCGGGTGACACGCGAAGCACTTTCCGGCCATCTGGCGATGCTGGCGTTTTCGGCGCTGGTGGCGGGATCGTTTGCGCTGGGCGCAATGGCGGCCAATGAACTGGCCCCCACAGCCTTGAACGCCGTCCGGTTCTGGGTCGCTGCGACGATTATCGGGACGGCGGTGGCGGCGACCGGGGGTATCCCGCGCATGGCGGCGCGCGCAACCTGGCGCTATGCCGTCCTTGGCGGGCTGTTCGCGATCTACTTCGTGTTGATGTTCGAAGGCTTGAAAACCGCGCCTCCGGTCAGCGCCGCCGCAGTGTTCACCCTGACCCCGGTCATGGCGGCGGGGTTCGGCTGGTTGCTGCTGCGACAGGTGACGACGGCACGGATGGCGATCGCGCTGGCCATTGGGGCGGCGGGGGCGGTCTGGGTGATCTTCCGCGCCGACTGG
The DNA here is from genome assembly GCA_038251315.1 of Rhodobacterales bacterium. GTDB lineage: Bacteria > Pseudomonadota > Alphaproteobacteria > Rhodobacterales > Rhodobacteraceae > JBBKXP01. The sequence continues at coordinate 7,192 of JBBSBK010000047.1, forward strand.
GTGGCGATCAGAGCCTTTCATGTCGGCCGCGGCGAAGCGATCTATTTCGTCGGCTGTGCGGCGCACGCGCTCTACACCCCGATGGTGCGCCGACTGAACCGGGGCGAAAGCCCGCTAGTGTTCACGCTTGGCACCCTGATCGCGGGTGGGATCGTCCTGACCCTCTGGGGTTGGCGCGACCTTTGGGCGACGAATTGGGCCGCCCTGCCGGGCATCGTCTGGGTGACGATCCTTTATACGGCGGTTTTCGCCAGCGCGGCCACTTTTGTGCTGCTGCAATTCGCCACCCTGCGCCTGCCCAGCGCCAAGGTCATGGCCTATACCTACCTGACCCCCGGCTGGGTGATCCTGTGGACCTTGGCGCTGGGGCAGGCCGCCCCCCCGGTGACGGCCTTGGCAGGATTGGGGCTGACGGTGCTGTCGCTGGGCTTGCTGCTCAAGGACTAGCGGTCGTTCAATTCCCGCTCAAGAAATCGCTCGAACGCGTCCAGATCGACGCCGCCCATCTGCCCGAACCCCTGCATCCAGACTGACGCCTCGCGCAGGGCGTCGGGTTCCAGCTTGCACCATTTGACCCGGCCCCGCTTTTCCTGACTGACCAGACCGGCGGCAGCAAGAACGCCGAGGTGCTTGGAGATCGCGGCAAGAGACATCGCAAAGGGTGCGGCCACATCCGTCACCGCCATGTCATCTTCAAGCAGCATCGCAAGGATCGCCCGGCGGGTCGGATCGGCAAGGGCGGCAAAGGCGGAATCCAGCGGGTCGGTCATGCCCCGGCAGTAAACTGACGGGGGCGAAATGGTCAACCGCTTGGTTGAACATGAAAACCGCGGGATAGCGGGTGGGGCAAGCCGAAAATGATCCTTAAGTCGGACGCATCGACAAGTTAAGTGAAATGAAATCAGCGGCTTGACGCTTACGTCTTTCGACACACTGCCAGCTTGACTCATCGCCCGCGCCGCCTTAGCACATGCCAACCGTGATTGGGGTGTGACAGCTTGGCCGATCTGCACGACACCGACCGCTTGCGGGCGCTGGAAGCGCGGATTGCAAAGCTGAAGGGCGACGCGCCCGAACAGCACATTTCCGACACGCACTATGAACAGGCCAACATGGCCTGGCGCATGGTGATCGAGATGGTGGCCGGTGTCTTGATCGGCTTTGGCGTCGGATACGGAATGGACGCCCTGCTCGGGACCATTCCGATCTTTCTGGTGCTGTTTACGATGCTGGGCTTTGCGGCGGGGGTGCGGGTCATGCTGCGCACTGCCAAAGAGGCCCAAAGACGCGATCCGGGCCTGCCCGGCAACGACGACGAAGGGGACTGATGGTGGCGACCGAAGAACACAGCGAAAGCGCCTTGGCCTTTCACCCGATGGACCAGTTCATCGTCAAGCCCCTGTTCGGCGACGGCCCGGTGCATTTCTACACGGTCACCAATGCGACGTTCTGGATGGCACTGACTGTCCTGTGCGTCTTTGCGCTGATGGTCATGGGCATGCGCCGCCGGGCGATGGTGCCGGGACGTGCCCAGTCGGTCAGTGAAATGGCCTATGGGTTCATTCACAAGATGGTCGAGGATGTCACGGGCAAGGACGGCCTGCATTATTTTCCCTACATCATGACGCTGTTCCTGTTCATCGTTTTCGCCAACTTTCTTGGGTTGCTGCCGATGGCCTTTACCACGACCAGCCACATCGCGGTGACGGCGGTACTGGCGATGGCGGTATTCCTGACTGTGACGCTGGTCGGGTTCTACAAGCACGGTCTGGGTTTTCTGGGCGTTTTCTGGATCTCGTCGGCGCCGCTGGTGCTGCGCCCCATCCTCGCGCTGATCGAAGTGATTTCATATTTCGTGCGGCCCCTGTCCCACTCCATTCGTCTGGCCGGAAACATGATGGCCGGGCACGCCGTCATCAAGGTCTTTGCTGCTTTCGCGGCGATCCTCGCGATCTCGCCGTTTTCGATTGTGGCGATCACGGCGATGTATGCGCTCGAAGTTCTGGTCGCGTTCATTCAGGCCTACGTCTTTGCCATTCTGACCTGCGTGTACCTGAAAGATGCACTGCACCCGCACCACTAAGTTCAATCAATCACACCGAAATTCCAACGCAAGGAGAAATACCATGGAAGGTGACGTCGTACAAATGGGGGCCTATATCGGCGCCGGTCTGGCCTGTACGGGCATGGGCGGAGCAGCAGTCGGCGTGGGCCACGTGGTCGGGAATTTCCTGTCCGGTGCGCTGCGCAACCCCTCGGCCGCTGGTGGGCAGACCGCCACGATGTTCATTGGTATCGCATTCGCAGAAGCACTGGGGATCTTCTCGTTCCTCGTCGCCCTTCTGCTGATGTTCGCCGTCTAGGTCACTTCGTTTCCTTTCGATCCGGGGCTCCCTTTGGGGTAGTCCCGGATAAATCGAAGTTCCGACGGAGGACGACATGGCAACCGAAACAGTAGAATCGTTCAGCACTTGCGTCGAGGCGAGCGGCAAGGCCGTGGGCATGCCGCAGCTTTGTGGTGACTGGTTCGCCAACCAGATCTTCTGGCTCGTCGTCGCGATGGTGGTGATCTATTTCATCCTCGCGCGCGTCGCCCTGCCGCGGATCGGGGCCGTCCTTGCCGAACGGGCCGGGACGATCACCAGAGACATCACCGCCGCCGAAGAACTGAAACAAAAGGCCAGGGATGCCGAGGCTGCTTATGACAAGGCCCTCGCCGACGCGCGTGTCGCAGCGGCCAAGATCGTGGCCGAGGCCAAGGCCGAAATTCAGGCCGGTCTTGATGTCGAACTGAAAAAAGCCGACGTTCGGATTGCCAAGAAAACCGCCGAAAGCGAAAACGCGATCGGCGAAATTCGTGCCGGCGCGGTGAAAAGCGTCGCCGAGGTGGCCAAAGATACCGCCGCCGCACTGGTTGCCGCCCTGGGTGGGTCCGCCGATGCCAAGACGATCAACACGGCTGTGACCGCGCGGATGAAAGGATGATTGCGATGAAAAGACTTCTGACGATTGCCCTGATTGTTGCGGCATCGCCGGTACTGGCCGCCAGCACCAACCCGTTTTCGGGGGACTTCTGGACGCTGCACAACACCAATCTGATCGTGCTGATCGCCTTCCTGCTGTTCGTAGGCGTCCTTTTCTACTTCAAGGTGCCGGGCACTGTCGCGGGACTGCTCGACAAACGGTCCGATGGCATCCGCGCCGATCTTGCAGAAGCGCGGGCGCTGCGCGAAGAAGCGCAGACGTTGCTTGCCTCGTATGACCGCAAGCAAAAGGATGTGCAGGCGCAGGCCGACCGCATCGTCGCCTCGGCCCGTGAAGAAGCCGCCAAAGCCGCCGAACAGGCCAAGGCCGACATTGCGACGTCGGTCAAACGCCGGCTTGCCGCAGCCGAAGAACAGATTGCCAGCGCCGAAACCGCCGCGATCCGCGAAATCCGCGATACCGCGATCACCATCGCCGTCGCCGCCGCCCGCGATGTGGTGGCCCAACAGATGACCGCCGCCGATGGGAACAAGCTGATCGACGAGGCCATCGCGACGGTGGGCGCAAAGCTGCACTAACGCGTTTTGCGCTTTATCTGAAACAGGGGTATGGCAAGTCGCGTTCGCCCGAAGGGAGAGGCAGCGAATTGCGATTCCGATCAAACGCAAAACGCTTTAGGACTGAATTGTACTTCACATTCGTAACCCTGCCGCCAACCAGCGGCGGGGTTTTTGCGTTCCCGCCTAGCGACGCGCCTCGTGTTCCAGCCGTTGCCGGGCCAGCGCTTCGTTGCGGTCGGCGGTCTGCTGGTCGCGCAGGGCGCGTTCGACGAAACTGAGGTGCGCCGCCACCGCGTCGCGCGCAGCATCGGCGTCACGCGCCTGCAATGCGGCGTTGATCGCGCGGTGTTGATCCAGCAGGCCGTCGCGGGTCATCCGTTGCCTGAACATGATCTGGCGGTTGTAGAACACGCCTTCGCGCAGCAGTTGATACATCGACCGCATCATGTGCAGCATGATGACATTATGGCTCGCTTCGATGATCGCAAGGTGGAAATCGGCGTCCAGCCGGGCCTCGTCAGCGGGGTCGCGTTTCTGGTGCGCAGCCTCCATCTTGGCAAAGATCTTGGCGACCAGCGCGAGGTCGGTATCGCTGCCCGACTGCGCCGCCCGTTCGGCTGCCAGCCCCTCCATATCGCGCCGAAACGCAATGTAGTCGAACAACGCTGCCTCGTGCGTGGCGAACAGGCCGATCAGCGCAGGTGAAAACGCGCTGCCCAGTGCATCGGCGACAAACACCCCGGCGCCGGCCCGGCTGGTCAGCAAGCCGCGGGTTTGCAGTTCGGCCAGCGCTTCGCGCAGACTTGGTCGCGACACGTCCATCTGCTTAGCAAGGTCACGTTCGGAGGGCAGCCGTTCGCCGGGGCGCAGGATGCCACGCAGGATCAGCGCCTCGATCTGGCGGATTATATCTTGCGACAGGCGGGCCTGACGGATCTTTTCGAACGGCATTGCGGCGACTCCTGCTCGTGGTCAAAAGATATGACCAAAGCGGGTCGACCGCAATTCCCGCGACGCCAATGCGAAAGGGCCACGCAGTCGCGTGGCCCTTGTCAAGTCGATAGGTTCAGACTTAGCCGTTCGGGGTGATGATGATTTCGACCCGGCGGTTCTGGGCGCGGCCATCCACCGACAGGTTGGACGCGACGGGCTGGTCCTCGCCACGCCCGATTGCCCGGATCCGTCCTGACGACACGCCGGAGTTGATCAGGACCGAGGCGACAGATTGCGCACGCCGCGTGCTCAGATCCTGATTATACGCCGCCGTCCCGGTGTTGTCGGTATGACCGATCACGTTGACGGTCGTGTTGGGATAGCGGTTCAGGCTGGCGGCCAGATTACGCAGGTCGCCTTGCAGGGATCCGCTGACGGAGGTGCTGTCGGTGGCGAACAGGATGTCCTGCGGCAGCGTCACGATCAGCTGATTGCCGTTGTTGACGATGCCGACGTTGCTGCCCAACTGCTGGCGCAGTTCGGCCTCTTGCTTGTCCAGTTCACGACCGACAAGCGCACCGCCGCCGGCACCGACTGCCGCGCCGATCAGTGCGCCGCGCCGCCGCGCCCCAATATCGTCGCCCCCGGTGGAGGCCCCGATCAGCGCCCCGACACCGGCCCCGACCAGTGCCCCGGTCTGGGTCTGACGGTTCGGGTTGTTGGGATCCTGCAAGGGTTCGCAAGCCGTCAGCGCCAGAATGGACGAGGCTGCCACAGCCAGAGTGATCTTGGTAATGCTCATAACGTGATTCCATGTTTTTGGGCGCAGGTGCTGCGCGTCGTCTTCAACCTATCGCACTGACGGCGATGCTATCCAATAACACCGGAAACCTCGGCGCGGTTCCGCCAGAACGCACATTTTTTTTGCAGCTACGCCTCGGCCCGCGCCGATTCCCAGGCCAGCAGTGCGCGTTTGACCGGAAGACCCCAGTGGTAGCCGCCCAAAGCGCCGGATTTGCGCAATGCCCGGTGGCAGGGAATCAGCCAGCTGACCGGATTGCGCCCGACCGCAGTTCCCACCGCCCTGACGGCGCGCGGGTTGCCGATGGCGCTGGCGATTTCGGAATAGGTCGTCACCTGCCCGGACGGGATCGTCAGCAGCGCCTCCCAGACCTTGAGCTGGAACGGCGCACCGATCAGGAACAACGGTGCCTTGTCGGCAGTGGCCGTCGCGCCAAAGGCGATTTCCACCCACGGGCGCAACGGGGTCGCGTCCTCGATGAATGTTGCCAGCGGCCAACGCCCGGTCAAGTCCGACATCGCCGCCGCCTCGCCCGTTTCGGCGGTAAAGGCGATGCCGCAGATGCCCTTTTGCGTGCCCATGACAAGGGCGGGACCAAACGGGCTGTCGAACCAGCCCCAGAATACGGTCAGCCCCGCGCCCGCCTTGGCGAAATCGCCGGGGCTCATCGCCTCCCATCGCAGGAACAGATCATGCAGCCGTCCACCCCCAGAAAGCCCGATCGCATCGGCGGTGGCAAGGGTGGTGAAATGGTCGCGCAGCAGGGTCTTGGCGTGGCCAAGGGTCAGATACTGCTGATAGCGTTTGGGCGATACGCCGACCCAACGGGAAAACAGGCGTTGAAAATGCGCCGGGCTCATCTGCATGCCCGCGGCCAACGCGTCAAGAGTCAGGGGCGTGTCGGCGCTTGCGTCGATGGCATCGATCGCCCGGCGCATGACGTGAAAGTGGTAGCGGTCATCGTGTTCCATGCTCCGGAACTTAAACAGGCAGGGGCGCATCTGCGACCCGGAAATTGCGCATCCGCCGCCTTGCAGGGTGCCGACGGGGCGGGCATACGGGGATGTATGGCCAAGCAACTGGATTACCATACGATCCGCGCGATTTTCACGCGCTTTCAGGCGGCCGAACCTGAACCCAAGGGCGAGTTGCAGCATCTGAACGCCTACACGCTGGTCGTCGCCGTTGCGCTGTCAGCACAGGCGACCGATGCCGGGGTGAACCGGGCGACGGGGCCGCTGTTTGCGATTGCCGACAGCCCCGAAAAGATGCTCGCGCTTGGGATCGACGGTGTGACCGAGCATATCAAATCCATCGGCCTGTTCCGCCAAAAGGCCAAGAACGTCATTCGGCTGTCCGAGATTCTGGTGGCCGATTATGGCGGGCAGGTGCCCAATTCCCGCGCCGCCCTGCAATCGCTGCCCGGGGTTGGGCGCAAGACGGCCAATGTGGTGCTGAATATGTGGTGGGATCATCCCGCGCAGGCCGTCGATACGCACATCTTTCGGGTCGGCAACCGCACCGGCATCGCGCCGGGCAAGGATGTGGACGCTGTCGAACGCGCCATCGAAGATCATGTGCCTGCTGATTTTCAACATCACGCCCACCACTGGCTGATCCTGCATGGGCGCTATACCTGTATCGCCCGCAAACCGAAATGCGCCACCTGCCTGATCCGTGATCTGTGCCCCTACGAGGATAAAAACCTATGACCGCTTATGACGTGATCGGGATCGGCAATGCCATCGTCGATGTGATTTCTTCCGCCGACGACATGTTCCTTGACCAGATGGGCATCGAAAAGGGGATCATGCAACTGATTGAACGGGACCGGGCCGAGGTCCTGTATGCCGCGATGCGCGACCGGGTCGAAACGCCGGGCGGGTCGGTCGCCAACACGATCGCGGGGCTCGGCAGCCTTGGGCTGTCGACCGCGTTCATCGGCAAGGTCAAGGATGATGCGCTGGGCCGGTTCTATGCCTCGGGCATGGCGGACGCTGGCACCGCGTTTCCCAACCCGCCGGTCGCCAGCGCCACTGCACCGACCTCGCGGTCGATGATCTTCGTATCGCCCGATGGCGAGCGGTCGATGAATACCTACCTTGGGGCCGGGGCCGATATCGGGTCCGGCGACGTGCCTGCAGCGATATTTACAGGCGGCAAGATTCTGTTCCTCGAAGGGTACCTGTTCGACAAACCCGAAGGCAAAACTGCCTTTGCTGCGGCGTCGCGGTTGATGCACGGCGCCGGAGGGCTGTCGGGAATCAATTTGTCGGACCCATTCTGCGCTGACCGGCATCGCGCCGATTTCCAGCGCCTGATCGCAGAAGAAATGGATTTCGTCATCGGCAACATCGCCGAATGGACAACGCTTTATCAGACCGACGACCTGAACGCAGCGCTGGACCGGGCCAGTGCGGTTTGCGCGACGGTGGTCTGCACCCGATCGGGCAGTTCTGTCCTGCTGCGGCGTGGGGCCGAGCGGGCCGAGGCACCGGTCAAGCCGGTCGTTCCGGTCGATGCAACAGGGGCCGGCGACCAGTTCGCCGCCGGGTTCCTGTTCGGTCTGGCCACCGGGCGCCCGCTTGATATCTGCGGGCGTATGGGGGTCATGGCGGCGGCCGAAGTGATCGGTCACATCGGCCCGCGCCCCCGCGCCGACCTCAGGGCGATGTTTTCGGCAGCCGGATTGATCTAGGAAGCGCCGTCAGCCATGCCGCATCGATCCGGTCGATGACCAGCGGGTCGAACCGGTATTCCTGTTCCCAATAGCGTCCCGACGGTGCCATATAGGCGGCCTGGCGTTCGAGCGCGCGCGCCTCGGCCAGACCGTCCGGGTCGGGCGCGACCGGTCGGACCGCGGTCAGGCTGTTGACGCCGGCACGGGGAAATACCAACTGACTGTCCTCTTGTGACAGGTTGACGATGGCGCAGCCCTGCATCGCGCCGTGGATCAGCAACCGGGCCGATTTCGCGGGAAGCGAGCGGAGGGTGACGTCAGGACGCAGTGGATCAGGCATACCGGTGCCATAAAAATGCGTGTGACCGGCCTCGGGATAGATCATGTCGCAGCCAAGATAGGCGATCACCTTAGGCCGCAACGCCATCAGCGCCCAATACCCGGCGGTAAAGGCCATCGTGCCCCCGGCATATACGAACCCGCCCAGCGCATTCTGGGCCGGTACGAATTCGGCGGCGGTCACGAACCGCTGCTGTGGGCCGTGATAAAACGGTCGGCGGTCGGGGGGGAAATCTTCGGGATAGATCAGATCTGTCCAGTCGTCGCGTACCGCCCAGGCGTTGTTGATCGCCACGATCCGGTCAAATATGCTGCCCGGCCAACGCCGTGCTGCGACCACATTTGGCGCGCTGCCAAGGATCAGAACGATCGACAATGTCCCCTCCGCTCCGTACATTGACGAGCTTTCGGGTGAAGTAGGGCGCCGGTCCGGCCTGACCAGTGCAACGGTGAATTTCAATGTCCGGACATATCACCGATCAGCGCAGTTTCTTGCGGATCACCAGTTTCAGTCCCGACCAGACCGCGTTGACGGCGCAGACCTTGATGTCAATCAGACCCATCGGCAGGCAGACCGCGCGGATCGTGTCTTAGCTGATGTCCGTCACCACCTTGGCGGCTTTTTTCGGCCAACTGACCCAAATTATCCCGTCGCGGTCGATCAGGGGCATGGCCGCCGCCAGCACGGTTTCCATCTCGGTCCGGGAGACGGTGAACAGATGCACGAACGCCGCGCCGTCAACCCGGTCGCCCCACCGCACGTCCGGCCTGCCAGCATGATGTCGATGTAATCGGCCGGCGGGGTTCAGCACCACCGCCAGCATCCCGTCCTGTAGCCCCAGTTGGCGCCACAGCTGCGTGCCTGAATGGCCCGTCGTCATTCGCCCAGCTTGGCATGCACTTCTGCCAGGTCGATCTCGCCCTTGGGCATCTTGTTGGCCGGGTTTTCAAAATCGTATTTGAACAGGTTGAAATCCTTCTTGTAGATTTCATAAACCAGATGCATCGACAGATCGTCGAAATAATCCTGGACCGGATGGGCGCGTTTGGGACCGTGAACTTCGCTCTCGTTGAACCGCGGGATCGTCGCCAGGTCGATCTGGTGGGCGACCGGGATATTATCCAGCACCACCTGCATGCCTTCGTTGAACTTTTCGGTCCAGAAGATGTGATCGTATTGTCCGCCGTTGACGATAAACGTGCTGATATGGCCCGACATTGCCGACCAGTGAATGTCGGGGTCCATCGGGCGACGCCAGCGGATGGTATCGCGTGCGAACAACAGGAACCGTCGGAACGATCTGATCTGATCGAATTCGAACCCATCCTCGGGTGTGCCCACCTCGACCCCGTACTTCTGGACCAGCAGGGGCACCAGATTGCCCCGATAGCGTTTGCCGTTGCGCTGGATGCCGCAGATCTTGTCAAAGAACGACGACAGGATGCGGGTGTAGGGATTGCGCACGCAGGTAAACGAATAGCTTTTGTGCGCCTTGACGTTGGCCGCGATCAGTTGCTGGCTTTCGTCCTGTGCCCACTTGTGCAGACCAGTTGTCGAATCGTGGATGTCGCCTTCGAAAAATCGCCCGTGATCGGCATGGAACATGACCTGGCCGATGGTCGAACAGGCGCATTTGGGCACCACGCGGTAAACCACACTTTCACTCTCGGTCATCCAGGTGCCGGGAAAACCCATGCTGTTGCGCCCTTTCTTTGCGTTACCGACATTTTGAGGCTGCGCGGCTGCCAACATTCCACAAAAACGCAAACAAACCCTGTTTATTCAACGCCTGTTCACGTTATCAAGTGCAACAATACCAAGGTCAAAGGGTTAATCGTCTCGGCTATGGCAAAAATCGCCTTTATCCTGCTCTGCCACAAAGACCCCGACGCCATCGTGCAGCAGGCCCGGCAACTGACCGCCGTCGGCGATTACATCTCGATCCATTTCGATGCCCGCGCCCCACGCGCGGCGTTTGACAAGATCCAGACCGCGCTGGCCGATAACCGCAACGTGACCTATGCCAAAAAGCGGGTCAAATGTGGGTGGGGCACGTGGAGCCTTGTGCGGGCGACGCTGTATGCGGTGCAGGCGGCGGTGGCCGCGTTTCCCCGTGCCACCCATTTCTACATGGTGTCGGGCGACTGCATGGCGATCAAATCGGCCCGCTATGCGCATGATTTCCTGGACGCCAACGACCGCGATTTCATTGAAAGTTTCGACTATTTCGACAGCGACTGGATCAAGACCGGTTTCAAGGAAGAACGGCTGATCTATCGCCATTATTTCAACGAACGCACCCAGAAAAAACTGTTCTATAACGCCTTCTGGCTGCAGCGCCGTCTGGGCCTGACCCGGTCCATTCCCTCCGACCTGCAAATCATGATCGGCAGCCAATGGTGGTGTCTGCGGCGGCGCACCGTCGAATGGATCCTTGATTTCGCCAAGCGGCGTGGCGACGTCATGCGGTTTTTCCGAACAACCTGGATCCCGGACGAGACGTTTTTCCAGACCCTCGTGCGCCATCTGGTGCCTGCGGCGGAACTCGACACGCGCACCCTGACGTTCCTGATGTTCACCGACTACGGGATGCCGGTGACGTTCCATAACGACCACTATGACCTGCTGCTCAGTCAGGACGCGCTGTTCGCACGCAAGATCAGTGCTGGTGCGAAAGAGCTGAAACGACGTCTGGGCCGTCTTTACGCCAGCGACCGCACCGATTTCAAGATCTCGAACGAGGGGCGGGGGCTGTACAAATTCCTGACCGGGCGGGGCCGGATTGGCCGCCGTTTCGCCACGCGGTTCTGGGAAACCGAAACCTCTCTGGGCCGCGAACGCGAACTGCTGATCGTCGCCTGCAAGAAATGGCATGTCGCCAAACGCCTGCTGGGGTCCATCAAGCATCACACCAACATTCCCGCGATCGATTATTTGTTCAACGAGGAAAACACTGCCCTGCCCGATCTGGGCGGGATCCAGTCGAGCCTTGGCAAACGCACCCGGCACCGCCGCGCCCTGATGCGCATGTTGTTCGATTACTACGAAACCGACCGGCTGATCATCTGTCTGGACACCGCCAATATCGACCTGATGCAGGACTTTTTTTCGGACCGTTCCACCACGCGTCTTCTCGAAATCGAATGCAACTTTACTGATGCCTATCTAATGGGACATGCCAAACGGGTTGGCCTTGCGGGGGAACAAACCTCGGCCGAAACGCTGGCGCAACTGCTGCCGACGATCCGCTATGACGTCATCTTTGAAAGCGACCGGATCCGCGATGCCAATTTCCCGAACCATCTGCGATTGCGCGAATCCGTGTCGCCTGCCGAGAACGCCCCGGTGCTGCGCGAATTCCTGACCATCCCGCCCGAGGTAGCGCTAAGCATCGCCCAGACACCGTATCTGTTCACCGACTGAGGCCCGCCATGGATTACACCTACGACCCGCACAACATCTTTGCCCGCATTCTGCGCGGCGAAATCCCCAACCGCACGGTGTTCGAGAACGATCATGCACTGGCCTTCGACGACATCAACCCGCAGTCCCCGGTGCATGTGCTGGTGATCCCGAAAGGGCCTTATATGAGTCTGGATCATTTCGCCCGCGATGCCAGCCCCGCCGAACAGGCCGGGTTCATGGCCGCCGTAGCCGAGGTGTGCCGGATCGCAGGTGTCGATGATGGGTTCCGCGCCATCGCCAACGCCCGCGCCCATGGTGTGCAGGACGTGCCACATTTCCACATGCATATTCTGGGTGGTCGCCCGCTGGGTCCGATGCTGAGCCTGCAGGCCTGACCCCTGAACCTTTACCCCGCACCCTTTCGCGTCTTGCCCGGACCGGGTGCGCGCGCCATAAGGGAGCGACAGAAACAGACAGGCTGCCAACATGTTCACACCCGCCCCGGAAATCAAGATCGTGGATGCGTGGCGGGTCGCGTGCGATGGCGGCGAAGGTGCGCTCGGCCACCCTCGCGTCTGGCTGTCGATACCACGCGATACCGGCTGGGTCGAATGCGGCTATTGCGACTGCCGCTATATCCATCAGACCATTCAGGTCAAAACTGCGTGAGATGGCCGCGCCGGCTCGGTCTTGCCCTGCGGCCATCCTGTCGGCCCGATGGTTCGGGCACACGGGCTAGAACCTCCATGCGGTTCGTGGCAAACCGTCCCTGCGCATTTCGGGGGACGACGCGATGACCCAGTTCGGCAAGGGTTGCCACCTGCATCTGATCGACGGATCGGCGTTCATCTTTCGCGCCTACCACGCCCTGCCGCCGCTGACGCGCAAATCCGATGGCCTGCCGGTCGGCGCCGTTGCCGGGTTCGTCAACATGCTGCAACGCTATGTCGACGGTAACAGCGGCCCGGACGCCGCCACCCATGTCGCCGTCATCTTTGACTTTTCCGGCAAATCGTTCCGCAACGACCTCTATCCGCTCTACAAGGCGCACCGCCCCCCCGCGCCCGAAGATCTGGTTCCCCAGTTCCCCCTGACCCGCACCGCGACCGAGGCGTTCAACATTGCCTGCAAGGAAATCGAAGGGTTCGAGGCTGACGACATCATCGCTACCCTGTCCTGTCAGGCCCGCGACGCAGGTGGCCGCGTGACAATCGTGTCATCCGACAAGGATCTGATGCAACTGATCGGCGACGGCGTCGAAATGCTCGACCCGATGAAGAACAAGCGGATCGACCGCGATGGTGTGATCGCAAAGTTCGGCGTCGGCCCGGAACGGGTGGTCGATGTGCAGGCGCTCGCCGGGGATTCGGTCGACAACGTCCCCGGTGCGCCGGGCATCGGGATCAAGACGGCGGCCTTGCTCATCAACGAATTCGGCGATCTGGAACAGCTTCTGGAACGCGCCGCCGAAATCCCCCAGACCAAACGGCGCGAGACCCTGATCGACAATGCCGACCAGATCAGGCTGTCGCGGCGGCTGGTCGAGCTTGATTGTCATATGGTCCTGCCATTCGGTCTGGACGAGCTTGAGGTGCGCGACCCCGACCCGGATCGGCTGCTGGGTTTTCTCGCCCTGATGGAGTTTCGAACCACCGCCAAACGGATCGCCGAAAAGCTGGGCAAGGCTGCGCCGGTGATCGTCGATACGACACCCGAAGGGTCCGCGCCCGCCGAACCGGCGCAGGCGGTGCCGTTTGACGCGGCTGCCTATGAAATGGTCGGTGACGCCACGGCGCTACAGGTCTGGATTGACCGGATTTATGAATTCGGTCACGTCGCGGTCGATACCGAAACCACCAGTCTGGACGAAATGCGCGCCGATCTGGTGGGTATCTCGCTCTGCGTCGAACCGGGGCAGGCATGTTATATCCCGCTGATCCACAAGGCCGCAGCGGCAGACGACCTGTTCGGGTCCGACGCGCTGGCCGAGGGGCAGATGGATGCGCAGACCTGTCTGGCGATGCTGAAGCCCGTCCTTGAGGATGACAGCATCCTGAAAATCGGCCAGAACATGAAATACGACGCCAAGATTTTCGCGCTGCTGGACATCGCCGTCGCCCCGATCGACGACACCATGCTGATGTCCTATGCGATGAACGCAGGTCTGCACAATCACGGCATGGATGCCTTGTCGGAACGCTACCTCGGCCATATCCCGATCCCGATCAAACCGCTGCTGGGGTCGGGTAAATCGGCGGTAACGTTCGACCGGGTGCCGCTGGCCGACGCGGTGAAATACGCCGCCGAGGATGCCGACATCACCCTGCGCCTGTGGCAGACGTTCAAACCACAGCTGAACCTTGCCCGCGTGACGACGGTTTATGAAACGCTGGAACGCCCATTGGTGCCGGTGCTGGCGCAGATGGAAATGACGGGGATCAAGGTGGACCGCGATACGCTGTCGCGGATGTCGAATGCGTTCGCGCAGAAAATGGCCGGGCTCGAGGCTGAATTGCACGAACTGGCGGGCCGCCCGTTCAACGTGCAATCCCCGGCCCAAGTGGGCGATATCCTGTTCGACCAGATGGGCTTGCAAGGCGGTACCCGGACCAAAGGCGGGCAATGGTCGACCCCGGCGGACGTGCTGGAAGACCTCGCGACCGAACACGATTTCCCCTCCCGCGTGCTGGATTACAGGCAGTTGCAGAAACTGAAATCGACCTACACCGATGCCCTTCAGGGGCACATCAACCCGGATACCGGGCGGGTGCATACATGCTATTCCATCGCCGGGGCGACCACCGGGCGGCTGGCGTCCACCGATCCGAACCTGCAAAATATTCCCGTGCGCTCCGAAGAAGGGCGGCGCATCCGCGAGGCATTCGTGGCCGAACCGGGCAAGGTTCTGGTCTCCCTCGACTATTCCCAGATCGAACTGCGCATCCTTGCGCATGTGGCCAAGATCGACGCGCTGAAACAGGCGTTCAAGGACGGGCAGGACATCCACGCGATGACTGCCTCCGAAATGTTCGGCGTGCCGCTGGACCAGATGACGCCGGATATTCGCCGTCAGGCCAAGGCGATCAACTTCGGGGTGATCTACGGGATCAGCGGGTTCGGTCTGGCCCGCAACCTGCGCATCCCGCGCGCCGACGCCCAAGGGTTCATTGACCGCTATTTCGAACGCTTTCCGGGTATCCGCGCCTACATGGACGACACGGTCGCCTTTGCCAAGGAACACGGGTTCGTCCAGACCCTGTTCGGACGCAAGATCAACACGCCCGAAATCAACGCCAAGGGGCCGGGGGCCGGGTTTGCCAAACGCGCCGCGATCAACGCGCCGATCCAAGGCACCGCCGCCGACGTGATCCGCCGGGCGATGATCCGGATGCCCGCCGCCATCGCCGGGATTCCCGCCAAGATGCTTTTGCAGGTCCACGACGAACTGTTGTTCGAGGTCGAGGCAGGCGCGGTCGATGCCCTGATCGACGCAGCGCGCGACGTGATGGAAAATGCCTCTGACCCGGCGGTGAGACTCGACGTCAAACTGTCAGTGGACGCGGGGCAGGGGGCGAACTGGGCGGCGGCGCATTAGACGCTGGACAGCATCGGTTCGCATCGTCAGGTTATCGACGTGCCGCCCCGGCGCCAAGGCATGACACATGGCAATGATCCAACTCATCTATTCCTCGCGCCCCTTTGGGTTCGACAGTGCCACCCTCGCCAGTATTCTGGTGACGGCGCGTGAATGGAACGCCCGCGACGATATCACCGGGGCGCTGATCTGCCGCGCCGATCTGTATCTGCAACTGCTCGAGGGGCCGCAGGCGGCGGTCGATGCGGCTTACGTGCGGATCGCGCGGGACGACCGCCATTTGGAAGTCACCGAACTGGTCCGCCGCGATATCGAAACGCGCATGTTTCCGACATGGGCGATGCTGGACGATCCGGCGCGAAGCTGGATGTGGACGCAGGAACAGGTGGCGGACGGCGCGGTCGAGGCGGCATCAAAGGACGAATTCATCGCGATCTTCGAACGGCTGGGGCGCGAGGTCGTTAAGACCTGACCACCCCCCCGATTTGGAACGAACCGCGCCGTCCGGTGTTGACCCCCGAACCCAATCAGGAGCAACACAAGATGAGCGATCACAAACAGGAATTCTGGGACCGGCTGGGCGACGTGCAGGCCGGTATGCTCGGCACCGATCAGGACGACATGCTGGTGCCGATGTCGCCCAATCTGCGCGACGGCGGCAAGGATGGTCAGATCTGGTTCATCACCGCCAGGGGCACCGATATTGTCACCCACCTCGAGGCAGGCGCAAAGCAATCGCGCCTAATCGTCGCCGACGCCAAATCAGGGCTTTACGCCCATATCAAAGGCGACATGGAAATATCGAACGAGCGCGCCGTGCTTGACGATATCTGGGGCCCAGTTGCCGCGTCATGGTTCGACGATGGCAAGGACGACCCCGACCTGCGCCTTGTTCGCTTCACCCCCCGCATGGCCGAAGTATCGGGAAGCACCACCAGTGCGGTCAAATTCTTTTTCGAAACCGCCAAGGCCAATCTGACTGGGGCAAAGCCGAACGAAGGCTGGCACGATACGTTGACGTTCTGACCCAGATAGGTCCGGCGAAGTATCGCGGTAGACAGCAGTTAAGCGGGTTTCAGCGGCCCCAATTTTGCCTATATGCTGCGCGTTTCGCCTGTCATAACGTGGAGCGCGCAAAACTTCTTTCAGGGCAGTTATCGTTCTGGTTGTTCTTTGTTTCGGGCGGCATTGGCAAGGGATCGTATTTCTGTGAACACGGACGGCTGGATCCCGAAACCGAAGACGCCTGTGTCAGCGCAGCAGGGCCCAGTCAGCACGCGACGTATCGCAGAGTCAGTCGGAGACTTGGGCATGGGGATGGTGTTCGTGCCGATGTCGACGCTGGCGTTCGAACGGATTACGGCGGCACTGCAGGTCGAGGCATCGAGGCAGTACGGCCTCACCCGGCAGTCGGGGGTCATCCATGCATCGCCGTCGTGTGTGCGGTTCTGGAGTGCAAAATCGCCACCGCGGTCGCGCTCCTCGCCCTCGTCATCGTCAAGCGCCGACTGGCACGCGGCAAGGCCGGGCCGGTCGGGCACTAAGGTCGGAACTTAGTTGACGGCTGTGCCTTCAACCAGATTGGCGTCCGATACCGGCGCCTTGGCGATCTCGATCCGGCGCGGCTTCAGGGCTTCGGGGACTTCGCGCACAAGGTCGATGTGCAGCATGCCGTCGGTATGGGCAGCCCCGGTGACCCGAACGTGGTCGGCAAGATGAAACCGGCGTTCGAATGCGCGGGTGGCGATGCCGCGATGCAG
>JBBSBK010000048.1:0-24021 GCA_038251315.1 Rhodobacterales bacterium
ACCCTTCCCCGATTTCGCCAACACCAGCGTCAGCGATTGGGAACGCACCCTGCGCACCAACCTCACCGGAGCTTTTATGATCGCGCGGCAGATGGACCGCGATATCGTCGGCAAATACCCCGCGACGCTGATCAACGTCGCATCGATGTATGCCCTGAACGGCCCGCACCACCAGATTTACGAGGGCATGCCGTTCAAGAGTTTCAGTGCCTATTCTACCACAAAGGCCGGGATCCACGGGTTGACCCTGTGGCTGGCCGGCTATTGGGCGAAACGGCAGGCGACGGTGAACACCATCGCGCCGGGGGCTGTGTTCAATAACCATTCCGACGAATTCCAGCGCCGGGTAGGCGAACTGATCATGGCCGGGCGGATGGCCGCCCCCGACGAAATTGCCGATGCAATGCTGTTTCTGTGTTCGGCGCAAGCGGGGTATATGACCGGGCAACTGGTCAACGTCGATGGTGGATTCAGCGGTTGGTAAGGCGGTCGATGGCGGCCAAGGTGTGGGCGACAGCCCCGGCGTGATCGGCGAAAAAGCGGTCGATATCGGCGGGCGGTGCAGGGTGCGTGATGGCGTCGATCAGCCCCGGCAAATCCTGAACCTGCGTGCAGACCCCGGCCGCTATCGCCTCGACCGCCGGATATTCGATGGTGTCGATGTTGGGGCCAACGATGGCGGGCTTTTTCAGGGCCAGCGATTCGATGATGTTGTGCGCTCCGTCCGGGTGAAACCCACCACCGATGATTGCCCGATCCGCCATCGCGATGTAGAAATACATTTCGTTCAGGCTATCGCCAAGGATCACGTCGCAGTCGCTGATCGGGGCCAATAGCGCAAACTTTGGGTCGAAAACCGCAGTCCGTCTGACCATGCGCAGACCGCTTGCGCGGATCATTTCGGCCACGGCGGCAAACCGTTCCGGAGCACGGGGGACGTAGACAAACAACGATCCCGGCGCCGCCTGCATCGCGGCGATATACAGGTCGTCCTCGCCCTCGACGGCGCTGGTGACAACAACAACCGGGCGAAGCGGCGCGATCGCCTGTCGGGCGGTCTGACCTGCGGTGACAAGGTCGTCAGGTATCGGCTGATCGAAACGCAATTCGCCCGTCACATGGATGTTCGGCACGCCGATGCTGGCGAAACGTGCGGCTTGCAGGTCGGATTTCACCAGCGCCCCGGCAAACCCGCGCATCAGATCGGCCCGCCACGGCAACCGCGCGGCGTCACGGGCGACGCTTTGCGATGGATACTGGGCGTTGCACATGAACAGCGGCAAGCCGGCAGCGCGGGCGGCCAAGATCATGCGCGGCCAGATCTCGACCTCCATCACCAGCCCGTATTTTGGCGCGAATGCCTTGAAAAACCGCCCGTAGGTCCAGCCAAATTCGAACGGCACCCAGACAACCTGCACCGTTCCATCGGCGATCTGGGTGGCAAAGGCAGACGTCGCGGCACGCCGTCCGGCGGGGGTGAACACGGTGACGACCACCGCCTCGCCCCGATCAAGAAGGGCGCGGATCAGTGGATCGGCTGACCGCACCTCGCCCAGCGATACGGCATGAACCCAGACCGCGCCGGGCATTGAGCAGTACCGGCCAAACCGTTCGGACAGGTTGCGGCGATAGTCAGGGTCGCGCCGACCCCGCCACCACAGGTACCCAAGGATCGCAGGAAGCAGAATGACCCAAGCGCCACTGTAAACGATCAGGGCGCGTCGCAGGCGCGGGCTGGGGAATGGGTCAGCCATCGGGCATCAGCGCGATAAGTTTGCTGGCAAGCCCTTGCGCAATTTTCGGTCCCTCGGCAGCAAGAACTGTGGCGCGTTCGATCATGGCGGGCAGGTCTGGCCCGGTCAGTGCGGCGACGAGGCCGACACCCGTTTCTACCAGTCGCGCTCCGCCATGTGTGTCCAAGGCAAAATAGTCGGCAGCGAAATTGCCGGTCTGCGAACCGTGCAGAATAGCCGTTTTCAACTGTGCCGCTTCCCACGGATTGTGACCCTGCACAGGCCCGAAAGTGCCGCCGATCAGAGCGACGTCAGTCAGTCGATACCACAGACCCAGTTCGGCAAAGGTGTCGGCAACATAGACTTGCGTGGTCTTTTGCGGGTCTTCGGCGCGGGATCGCAAAGCAACGGTCAGGCCAAGGGCACGGGCCTGATTTGCGACCGCCGGCCCCCGGTCAATTTCGCGCGGCACGATGACGAGGAGAGTATCGCTGCCCATGCGCGTCCGGGCGGCCAGCGCCACCACCTCGTCCTCGGCATGGGTCGGTGCTGCGACCCAGATACGGCGATCTATCAGCAATGCCGCCAGCCGCACCCGTTCGTCGGGCAGATCGGCCAGCGGCGGCGCGGCGGGCTTTAGCGACCCGGTCACCTGCGCCGTCGCCCCCAAGGTCGCCAGACGATCCGCCGTCGCCTGATCCTGCGCCGCGACAAGGGCAAACCGGGCCAGCGTCGGGCGAAATACTGCCCCAAACCGCTGCCGGGCGGCCAAGGCACGCGCGTCCATCCGCGCATTGACCAGCGCCAGCGGAATGCCCCGTGCGGCCGTATCAGCGATCAGGCCCGGCCAAAGATCCTGTTCGGCCCAGACCGACAAATCGGGCCGCCAGTGGTCGAGGAAAGCGCGGCGCGGCCTTGGCATATCAAGCGGCAAAAACTGGTGGATGGTGCGCTGCGGCAGGTTCGCCGCGAACACCTGCGCCGAACTGCGGGCGGTCGAGGTGACCAGAAACGACAGATCGGGCCGCTGGTCGGCCAAGGCCGCAATTAACCCCCGCAAGGCCAGCACCTCGCCCACGCCGACGGCGTGCAGCCAGATCAGAGGGCCATCGGGGCGCGGGACCGATGCCTCGCCCAGCTTTTCGCGCCAACGGTCCGCATCCTCTTTCCCCCGCGCCAGCCGCCGTTTGAGGATCGGCACGGCCAGCGGAGACAAGGCCCATGTCGCGCCTTGATAGAGCCGTATTGCCCATGACGGTGCGTCAGCCAATGTCGGCAAACTCTTTTTGTAGCGACCCCGCCCAGAAATCCTCGCGCAGAAGGGTTTCGACGAACTTTTGCGCGGCGTTGCCGGTTCCAAAGCCCTGATGCTGCGTTTCGGTTTGGCCCCAATGATCGCGCAGGAAACCGACGATCTTGTCGGTTTCGGACGCATCGGCAAACCGCACTGACGGCGATTCTGCCCGGTTGGTCTGGCGCGACCCGATGTCGAGCGATGGGATACCCAGAAAGGGTGCCTCGCGCACGCCGGCGCTGGAATTGCCGACCATGCACGCGGCGTTCTTCATCAACTCGGAAAAATGCGCGAACCGCATTGATGGAATGGTGCGGAACCGTTCGGCGGGCAAATCGCGGATCACGTCGAAAATCGCCGCAGACCCCGGATCATTGTTGGGCGCGATCAGCACGAAATTGCGACCCGACGCCGCCAACGCAACATACAGATCGCGGGCCTGCGCGCCCATCGTGTCCATCTCGGACGTGACGGGGTGAAAGACGCAGATACCGTAATCGGTAAAGGGAATCGCATAGCGGTCGCGCACGTCGTCGATGGTGACGCCCGAGGGTTGCGAATGAAAATCCAGTTCGGGCGATCCGATGATGTGGATCGCCGAGTCTGGCTCGCCCAAGCTTTTGACCCGTCGCGCCGCCTGTTCGGACGACACGAAGTGGTGGCTTGCCAGCTTGGTATTGCAGTGGCGGAACACCTCGTCGATGGTCCCTGACACCTCGCCGCCTTCGATATGGGCGGACCGGACGTAATTGGTTGCGGCGACAAGGGCGCAGGCCAGCGCTTCGACCCGGTCACCATGCACGACGATCAGATCGGGGCGATGTTCGGCGATGAAATCGGAGAACCCGATGACCGTCTTGGCCAATACCATATCCTGCGGATCGCCCGCCCGTTGGTTCAGGAATTCATGCACGGTGACGCCCGCCATGCGATGCACCTCGACCTTGGTCAGGCCGTAACGATCCAGCAGGTGCATGCCGGTGACAAAGAACGACACGGCAAACCCGGCGTTGCGGGTGGCAATCGCCAACGGCTCGAGCTTGCCAAAATCGGCGCGGGTGCCAGTGACGAAAAGGATGGATCTGGTCATGGCGCGACCATATCGGCGGGCGCTGGGCAGGGCAATCCGCGTGGACAAGGGGGCGGGGGATGCCTAATCAGGCGAAAAGGGATGCCCGATGACCCAAAACCGCGTCGTGATCTGCATGAAATGGGGCACGCTTTATGGCCCCGATTATGTGAACGTCCTGTATAGTGCCTGTCGCAAGCATATCACCGGGCCGTTCCGTTTCGTCTGTCTGACGGAAAACACCGACGGCCTGCGGGCCGAGGTCGAGACGTTTCCGATCCCCGACATGGGCCTGACCCCCGCGATGTGGAAAAAAGGCGGTTGGGCCAAGCTGAGCGTGTTTGCCGCCGATCTGTATGGACTGACCGGGCGGGCGCTGTTCGTCGACCTTGATACGGTGCTGTGCGGCCCGATGGACGGGTTGTTTGATGTGCCGGGCGACATCGTTGTGATCGACAGTTCGGCCAACTGGACACGGCCCGATGCTGGTGCCGCGCCGATGGCCATGACGTCGGTTTTCGCGTTCACGCTGGGGGCGCATCCAGAGATTTTACAGGGGTTCCTGGACGATCCGAATGGCATGGTTGCCGCGAATCGGATCGAGCAGACGTATTTGCAGGCCGTGTTTCCGACGCTGGCCTATTGGCCGCAAGGCATCGCAATCAGTTTCAAATATGCGCTGCGCCGGCCCGTTGTGGTGGGCTGGCTCCTGCCGCCACACGCCCCCGCGCCCGAAAATGTCATTCTGGCCTTTCACGGCGAACCGCGCCCGATCGATCTGGTCAAACCCGGCTGGTGGGGCATCTTTCCGCACGTAGGTCGGGGGCCGGTGCGCTGGATGGTTGACTATTGGCGCGATAATGGCGGAACGCTGCCGTGAACCCACGCTTTGCCGCCTTTCCGCGCAAATATCTGTGGCAGGCACCACGCGGATTTTTCTTCAAGCTGACGCGCAATTCAGATGCCATGTTAAAAGAGATGATTGCAGGGCGTTCAGTTGCCGTAGTGGGCAACGCGAAATCCTTGCTAGACACTGATTTCGGCCCGGCCATTGACGCGCATGATGTGATCATCCGGCTTAACAGGGGCTTCGTGGTCCAGCCCACAGCGCAAGGCAGCCGCACCGATCTGGTGGGCATCACGCCCGAGTTGACCGAGGACGAGACCGCAAACCGATTTGCCCCGCAGGCTTTCGTCATGCTGACGCCCAAGATGCGCCACTACGCATTCAAACGCCCCGAAAACATCCGGCGCACGATCTTCTACGCCTACCGCTTTTGGCTGGCCGACCTGAACCAGATCGGGCGGCGGCCATCATCGGGTTACATGATGATCAGCTACCTGTTGCGCCTGAACAGTGCCGCTTCGATCACGCTCTACGGGTTCGATTTCGGCGCGACGCAGACATATTACAACCCCGAGGGCTATCGCACCCCGCACGATTACGCGGCAGAGCGGGCGATCATTCTGGACTGGGCCGCGCAGGGCCGTCTGACAATCGTGTCAGCCTAGCCGTTTTCGGGCCGTTATCGCGCCACCACCTTGGGTGATGATCCGCAAGATCGCCACCGTAACCGATTCATAGGCTACCGCCATGTGGTGGGCGTTGGCGTGGACCATCGTGTCGGCGTCGACCATCATGCCCACATGGCCGCGCCAGAACATCAGGTCGCCGCGTTGCAGCAGTGCATCCTCGTCCAACGCGACTCCCAATGCTGCGCGTTGCATGTCGCTGTCGCCGGGACAGGCGATGTCACAGCCCAGCAGGGCCGCCTGCACCAGCCCCGAACAGTCGATCCCGCGCGTGGAATTGCCGCCCCACAAGTAGGGCACGCCAAAATGCAGTTGCGCGACGGTCGCCGGATCGGTGAATGGACGATTGAGGGGGCGCAGGTGTTTTTTGGGGATATAGCCCTGTGGCGTTTCCCAGAACTTTGCCCGCTCTGCCGTGACCGTGACGCGCGCCCCGAAGGGCAGGGCCATCAGATCACCCGATTTGATGTCCTCGGCGGCATAGGCATGGGTGCCCAAGGTTGCGACGCGATGGGTCGGCGTCGTTACCGGGCCAAGGGCCGTGGTGCGGACATAACCGACATAGTCGTCTTGCGCCGACTGAACGAACACCCAACCCTCGCGGTCCTCGTAAACCGTGACACCGGTGCCCAGCAGCACTTGCCGTTCGCGCGGGCCATCCGGGGCACGGCAAAGATCGACGACAGGGGCAATGACTGTGGCGGGGGTGCCTGCAACGTAAGTGTCGGCCTGCAACTGCTCTTGCAAATGCAATGCCGCGACACGCCCGTTGGCGGGAGTAGTGCGTCGGTCACTCATGCCGTCACATCCTTTTCGAATCGCCAGACGGGCAGCAAAAATGGCCCCGCCGATGTTTCCAGGGCCAGGTCGATCACCCCGGCCCGCGTCCAGCCGGATTTGTCGTAGAACCGCGCCGCACGGTCATTGCCCACGGTGCAGGCCAGCCATGCGATGGGATACCGGGCGGCAATCTGCGCTTCACCAAATGCGATCAGGTCTTGCGCTGTCCCGTTTCCACGGGCGGTCGGTGCAGCGTATAGCTGATAAAGCTCATCGTCCTGCACCATGACAAACCCCGAGATTTGCCCATTGGACCGAGCGACAAAGGTGTCGCTCAGATGTGCCGTTACGCGGGCGCGAAACTCGGCCGGGACACGCAGTGCCTTCAGGTCAGGCGGAACCAAAGCCGCATGCGCCTCGTGCCAGCCGTTGTGCCAAAGTGCGGCCAGCGGGGCGATGTCGGTGGTCGTGGCGGAGGCGATCTTCACAAGCCCAACATCGTCGGCAAGGCATCAAACAACGCCCGCGCCCCCTGACCGACGCCACCCTTGGGCCGCCCCGGCGCCGCGACGGGCTGCCAACCGTAGATGTCGAAATGCATATAAGGGACCGTCGCGAACCGGCGCAGGAACAGCGCCGCCGTGATCGACCCGGCGAAACCGCCCGCAGGCGCATTGTCGAGATCGGCAATGGCGGGTTCGATCAGCGCCTCGTAGGGGTCATGGAACGGCATCCGCCAGACCGGATCGCACGCACTGATGGCCCCGGCGGACAGGGCAGCGGCATGGGCGTCGTCATTGGTGTAATACGGTGCCAGGTCCGGCCCCACCGCGACCCGCGCGGCCCCCGTCAGCGTTGCCATCGACACCATGAGATCGGGCGCACCTTCGGACCCCAGCGCGAGGGCATCGGCCAGCACCAGCCGCCCTTCGGCATCGGTATTGTTAATCTCGACCGTCAGGCCGTTGCGGGCGGTCAGCACGTCCTGCGGGCGAAACGCATTGCCGTCGATGCTATTTTCAACCGCCGGGATCAGCACGCGCAGGCGCACCGCCATTCCCGTCGCCATGATCATATGAGCAAGGCCCAAGACGGTCGCCGCACCACCCATGTCCTTTTTCATCAACCCCATGCCGCTGGCCGGTTTGATATCAAGACCCCCGGTGTCGAAACACACGCCCTTGCCCACCAGGGTCACCAGTGGGCCCGTCTTCCCCCACGACATGTCGATCAGCCGGGGCTCGCGCACCGACGCCCGCCCGACCGTGTGGATCAGGGGAAAGTTCTGTTTTAGCAAAGCATCGCCCGTGATGACCGTGACCTTGGCCTTATGCGTCTTGGCAAGATCGCGGGCGGCCTGTTCCAACTCGTTCGGACCCATGTCGGACGACGGCGTATTGATCAGATCGCGGGTCAGACATTCGCCTGCGACGATGGCCTGCAAACGCGGCAGATCGATGCCCTCGGGGGCGACCAGCCGCGCCGAGGCGGGTTTTTCCGTGCGGTAGCGGGCAAAATCGTAGCTGTGAAACAGCCATCCGAGCGCCGCCTCGGTCAGGTCGGCACCCGCCAACCCGGTCAGGCGATAATCGCCCTTGGGCAGTTTCCGCGCCGCCTCGGCCACCAGAAACCGGCCACGTGCCTTTGCCTGTGCATCGCCGCATCCCACCAGCGCATGGGTGATCGCCCCATCCGGCCCCGGCAAGGCAACCGCCTGCCCGGCGGCCCCGGTGAAACCTTGGGACTTTGCCCATGCACGGGCTGGGGCTGGCAGATCAGCGAGGGCCGCGGCGATACCATCGGGGGCGACGGCAATCAAGCGGACAGCGGCATCGGAGTCTGTGGCGAAATCGGGGGTCATCGGCAATCCTTGGGCGGCGGTTTCCGCGCAAGACTAGCCATTGGACAGCGACCTGCAAGGGGGGCCGCCCCCGGCGAACCGTGCCGCCTAGGACCCGAACCCGCGTTGCGCCCAAATCTCTGTCAGGCAGCGGTCGGTTATGCGGATAAGACGGGCCAGCGTCGCGCCCAGCGCCATGCCGTTACCCAGTTGGGCGCAGTCGATGACATGCGCCGCCACCTCTGCCACTTCGGTCAGGCCGATCTGTTCGGCGATGACCCGGACCCGGCGCGATTCGTGCCCGATCGCGGCGAAGTCACAGCCCCGGTGCGCATCGTCGATCCGATTCAGGCGGCGCGTCAGATCCTCGAGCGCGCGGCCGATGACATCTTCGGCGCCCTGTTCGCCAAGGTCCAGATAGAGGCGAGACAACGGACCTGGGTCCATGCGCAGCGGGTCGCGTGGGACCAGTCGTGCGACCGGGGCCGGATCGTTTGCCTTGGGAAGATGGGGTGGGCGGTGTTTCATATCCTCCTATAGCGTCGGTATGGTTCCCAACAGGTTTATCCCAACGTCGAAATCGCTCGAAATTCCGCAAAATGCTGCCTATTGAGAGGCGAACCGCCGACCAGGAGCCTTGCATGCACGCCGTCCGACCCCTGCCTGCATACCTCATCAATCGCTACCACGGGTGGAAGGCGACGACCTATACCGAAAACCGCGGCTGGTATCGCCGGCTGGCCGAAGACGGTCAGCGCCCGCGCGCGATGGTGATTTCCTGTTGTGACAGCCGGGTGCATGTGACGGCGATATTTGGCGCCGATCAGGGCGAATTCTTTATCCATCGCAACATCGCCAATCTGGTTCCGCCCTATAATCCGGACGGCGAATATCACGGCACATCGGCGGCGGTCGAATACGCCGTCAGTTCGCTCAAGGTGGCGCAACTGATCGTGCTGGGCCATTCCGGCTGTGGCGGGGTCGACAGTTGTTACGACATGTGCAGCGGCCACGCCCCGGAACTGGAAAAATCGACGAGTTTCATCGGCCGCTGGATGGAGATCCTGCGCCCCGGTTTCAACCGTCTGCAGCCGGGCGACGATGCCGGCCGTCGCGCCGCGCTTGAAAAAGAGGCGGTGAGGGTGTCATTGGAGAACCTGCTGACCTTTCCTTTCGTGCGCACCGCGGTCGATGACGAAAGATTGACGCTGCACGGCCTCTGGAACCACATCGGCGACGGATCGCTGGAGATGCTGGACGCGACTACCGACAGTTTTCAACCGATCTGAAGGGGTTGCCGCCGCCATCGTTCTGGGGGCGTTCGAAGGCGTCGCGCTGGCTTTGGGCGCTGCGGGCGATCTTTTCGCACGCGGGGCGATTGGCGGCTATCTCCTGCTGACGCTCTGGATGATCGTGTCGGGGATCGGGCTGATCCGAAAACCGTGACCCCGCCGGACCCGCGCGGGCCACCACCGTCTTGCCGGTTCACGCCGAATTGTCGCCCACTGATACGCGACACACGCTAGGCTGACACCACACCCACCGAAGGAGACGACCGATGACACTGCGCCTGATATCCACTGTCCTGCTCTGTGCAACCCTCGCCGCCCCGGCGCATGCCGTTGGCACCGGCATTGATGCCTCGGCCGAACTACAGGCGGCGCAGGCCAGCATCGACGCCGAAGACTACGCATCAGCCATCGCCCGTCTGGGCGCCTTGGTGGCCGAAGAACCGCGCAACGCCGACGCCCTGAACCTGCTGGGCTATGCCAGCCGGCGAAACGGCGACCTTGACGGCGCCGCCCGATACTACGACGCCGCCCTGACCATCGCGCCCGACCACATGGGTGTGCTGGAATATCAGGGCGAACTATTCATCATGCAGGGCAACATCGCCGGGGCCGAGGCCAATCTGGCCAAGCTGTCGGCGCTTTGCACCGATTGCGAGGAACTGTTGGACCTGACCGAGGCCTTGGCGGACGCGGGGGCCTGACCGCTATCGCGTTTTGCGTTTTATCTGAAACAGAGGTATCGCAAATCGCGTTCGACCGAAGGGAGAGGCAGCGAATTGCGATTCCGATCAAACGCAAAACGCTTTATCGCAGCCCGGCGGGCGCGAAATTTCCCGCAGACGCCGCATTTCTGCGGCTGTCGCTGGGGCGCTGCCCCTTGCCCGGCGCGCCACTGTCGCCCATATTTGCAAGTAGGGTGAGGGGCCGGGATGAGCGATACAGACGAGGCCGCAGAGGCGGCCTATGCCGCAGCGGAACGGATGATAGCGGAGGCCAAACGGAGCGGGGCGGAAAGCCTTTCGTTTGACAATAAGCTGACCCATGCCCTGACCCGGCTGCCCCCCGCCGTTGCCGACCTCGACAAGCTGCGCGAATTTGACCTCAACAACACGCAGATCGCCGACCTTGCGCCGCTGGCCGGGCTGACGGGGCTGACGGTGCTCCGGCTCGACAACACGCAGATCGCCGACCTTGCGCCGCTGGCCGGGCTGACGGGGCTGACGGGGCTCTGGCTCGACGGGGTTCCGGCGATTGATCTGCGCCCGTTGCGGGGTTTGGGCAAACTTGTTGAAGCACCAGGGGTGGGTGGCCTGACGTTCAAGGACTGCGGGGCCGCCCGTATCGACCCACGTATTGCCGGGATTGCCGAGATCGAGGACGACGCCGAGCGGGCGCGGACGTTGTTTGCGTATCTGGAGGGGTGGGAGCCGCCCACCGGGGCTGAAGAAGAGTCAAAAGAACCTGTTGTTCCCGCACCAGTGCCAGCCCCGCTTGAGACCGAAATCAAAAGCGGGCGACTCACGCTGGCACTTCCTGCCAACCCTCCGCTGCCTTCGGGGCCAGTTGATGACAGGGCACGCAAGGGATGGGAGGCGCTGAAAGAGTTTCGAGAGGACTTTGGTCGGTCCTTGAACATCGGTAACTATCGCCCACTTTCCTCTGCCATCGGCGCATTCGACCGGGCGCTGGGCGAGTCCTATGACCAGATGAACGAGATCGGTGTAGGGCTGAGCGGTCTGCGGATCGCGGCGTTAGGAGTGGATAACGCGTTCATTGACAGCCTGCCGGAGGGTGCCGGGACAGAGTTGAGTACGCTTGCGGCGGCGATCACCACGTTTGCGAACCGCTTTCCCGAGTGGCTTGCCTATCTCAACGATCCCGCACAGGCGGTGCCCATTGCGGACGCGATTCAAACGGCACTGCCCGAGTTCGAAGCGTTGGAAAAGGCGTTAGCACAGGCCGAAGACGTGGATGCAGTTGTGCTGGCAGAGTACCGCGATGAAATCGAATTGGTCCGAAACGCCCCGCATTCAGAAATTGCCGCGCATGGCCTGTTGGCATCAACGCAGGATTTGTTGCGAACACTTGCCGAAAACGTGTTGATCGGGTTTCGGATGTATCGTGATGATCTGCGCGAAGGTGCAGTCGGTGTCGGCAAATGGTCCGTAGCGCGGTCAAGTCACGAAGCGCGGGAATTCTGGAGACTCGCCCCGACCGAGGTGCGAAAGGCGGTTTTCTGGGGCATTGTCGGCGTGGCGGGCGATGTGATCTTTTTCAAGGGCGCGGCACTGATGACCCTTGCGATACGCTTTCCTCACCAATTGGGTTGGATCGAAGGCGTTCTGAGATTCATCGCCGTAGTGTGATGGTGAACCGGAAGGTGGCTTAAAAACCCACCCTACATGTCACCCCTTCTTCAGACACTTCTGCCCCAGCACTTCCGCGATCTGCACCGCGTTCAGCGCCGCGCCTTTGCGCAGGTTGTCCGACACGCACCACAGGTTGATGCCGTTGTCGATCGTCGGGTCCTGCCGGATCCGGCTGATGAACGTCGCATAGTCGCCGACGCATTCGATCGGGGTGACGTAGCCGCCGGCCTCGCGTTTATCGATCACCATGATCCCCGGTGCTTCGCGCAGGATGTCGCGGGCTTCGGCCTCGTCCAGATGTTCTTCGAATTCGATATTGATCGCTTCTGAATGGCCGACGAAAACCGGGACGCGCACGCAAGTCGCCGTCACCTTGATCTTTTTATCCAGGATCTTTTTCGTCTCGGCGACCATCTTCCATTCTTCGCGCGTCTGGCCGTCTTCCATGAACACGTCGATCTGCGGAATGACGTTGAACGCGATCTGTTTCTGGAACAGGCGGGGCGGTTTGCTGTCGGTCGGATTGTAGATGCTTTTGGTCTGATCCCACAACTCGTCCATGCCTTCCTTCCCCGCTCCCGACACCGACTGATAGGTGCTGACCACCACCCGCTTGATCGTGGCGCGGTCATGCAGGGGTTTCAGGGCGACGACCATCTGTGCTGTCGAACAGTTCGGGTTGGCGATGATGTTCTTTTTGGCATAGCCCATCACCGCGTCGGCGTTCACTTCGGGCACAATCAACGGCACGTCGGGGTCGTAGCGATAGAGGCTGGAATTATCGATCACGACGCAGCCCGACGATGCGGCCTTGGGCGCGTAAATCTTGGTCGCGTCCGACCCGATCGCAAACAGGGCGATATCCCAGCCGGTGAAATCGAAGGTATCAAGGTCTTTGGTTTTCAGGGTCCGGTCGCCAAAGCTCACCTCTGTCCCCATCGATTTGCGGCTGGCGAGTGCGACGATCTCGTCGACCGGAAATTCCCGCTCGGCCAGAATGTTGAGCATTTCGCGGCCCACGTTGCCCGTGGCGCCAACGACGACGATTTTGTAACCCATAGCGGTGGTTCCTTGTTCAGATCGGGCGCTGTCTAGCCCCATTGGCTGCCAAGGAAAAGGTCAGTCTGTGCGGTCGGTCGCAAAGGCATAGATGGCCAGCCCGGCAAGGGTCAGCAGGGCAAAGGTCAGGAACAACACGCCATACGCGCCGCTGACCGGTTTCATCACCTGATCGGCAGCATAGAACAGCGGCCCGGTGGTGAACTGCAACAGCCCCGCCCCGCCAATCCCGAACAGGTTGACCAGTGTCACCCCCCGCCCCGTCAGATGTACTGGAAAGAACGCCCGGGCGTGCGCCACGACCATCGGAAACGACGACCCTGCGAACCCTATCAGCGCCAGCAGGGCGGCCGACAGCCACAGGCCAGTGTCGGCAACGGCCCAAAGTGCCAACAAGGCCAGCGCCCCGACCGCATTGCCGCCAAAGATCACCCATTTGCGGGTGCCGAACACCCGGTCCAGCGGCCCATAGGCGAAATTGCCTGCCACCATCGCCAGCCCCATGACCAGCGTCACGTTGCCGATCGTCAGGGCATCGGCCCCGAACACATCCGCCGTATAGGGCCCCACCCATAGCCCGCGTAACGACGCCGCCGGGCCGTAGCAGACGAACATCATTGCGAATATCGGCCAAAGCGCGCGGATTTTCAGCAGGTCGAAAACCGATCCGCGTTGTGTGCCATCATGCTGCGACGGGTCTTGCACCGTCAGCCAGATCAGGGCCGCGACCAGCAGGGTGACGGCGCACATCGCCATCATCGTTTCGCGCCAGCCAAACGCCTGCACGGCCCATGCCAACGGGGCCGATCCGGCGATGTTGCCAAGGCTGCCGATGCCGATGGTCACGCCCGCCAACGTCGCGAAAACCGCCACCGAATAGACCCGCGCAAAAATATAGTAAGTGGCCATCAGAACAGGCGAACAGCCGACTCCGATCAGGGCCATCGCGATGCTGACATGCCCCGGCGTGGTAGCCAGCCCGAACATCGCGGCCCCGCCACCGCCACCAACGGCCAACAGCACCGCCGCCGTCCGGCGCGGCCCGACCCGGTCGAGCAGGGCACCGACCGGAATCTGCATCACGGCAAAGGCCAGAAACCAGAGGCCTGATGCAAACGCGAGGTCTTGGGCCGTTGCGCCGATATCGGTGAGCAGAGTGGGTGCAAGAACCGCCAGAAACGCGCGGTAAAATTGGGACAGCACATAGCCCAGCACCAGACAGATCAGACCGATACGCATGATGATATTCCCCCGCCGGGGCGTGGTCGCATGGGGCAAAGGCAAGTGCAAGGCGGCCTTGATCCTCCATGCCCGAGCGCGCATTCTGACCAGATGGCCAACACGCTTTACGACACCCTGATCGCCCCGCATGCGGCCAACGCCGCGCCATTCCTGATTGGCGACGATGGGACGGTTCTAACCTATGAGAGCTTTGCGCGGGCAGTGGGGCGGATGGCCCATGCGCTGACCGGGGCGGGGGTGCGCCACGGCGATCGGATCGTGATGCAGGCCCCAAAGTCGGCGCAGGGCATCGTCCTTTATGCCGCAGCAATCCAGACTGGCGCCGTCTTTTTGCCTCTCAACACCGCCTACACGACAGCCGAGGTCGCCTATTTCGTAACTGACGCGACGCCTACGCTGCTGGTCTGCACCACCGCAGTTCTGCCTGCTCTGACCTTCGTCGCGGCATCGGTCGGCGCGACCGTTTTGACTCTGGACGCAGATGGGGCCGGCACCCTGACCGACGCGGCGCAGGGCCAGCCCAATGATTTCACTACGGTCCCGCGCCGCCCCGATGATCTGGCTGCCCTGCTGTACACCTCCGGCACTACCGGGCGATCCAAGGGGGCGATGCTGACCCACCTAAACCTGTTGTCCAACGCTCAGGCGCTCCTCGATCTGTGGCAGATCACCGCCACCGACCGGCTGATCCACGCGCTGCCGGTGTTTCACACGCACGGCCTTTTCGTGGCGATGAACACTGCCCTTCTGGCGGGTACATCGGTGCGGTTCATGGCACGGTTCGAGCCTGACGTAATTATCGCCGCTCTGCCGCAATCGACCCTGATGATGGGCGTTCCGACCTTTTATACCCGCCTGCTGGATGACTCCCGCCTGACCCGCGACGCCTGCGCCACCATGCGTCTGTTCGTGTCGGGATCGGCCCCGCTGCTGGCCGAAACCCATGCCACCTTTGCCGACCGGACCGGGCACCGCATCCTTGAACGCTATGGCATGACCGAAACCAACATGATCACCTCGAACCCATATGACGGCCCGCGCGTTGCTGGCACGGTCGGTCTGCCGCTGCCGGGGGTCGAGGTGCGGCTGGATAGTGCTGACAGCACCGGCGACATCGGCATGGTACAGGTGCGCGGCCCCAACGTGTTTGCCGGCTACTGGAACATGCCCGACAAAACCGCCGAAGACTTGCGCCCCGATGGTTGGTTCATCACCGGAGATCTGGGGCGGATCGACGGGCAGGGGTATCTTGAGATCGTCGGACGCAGCAAGGATCTGATTATCTCGGGCGGCTACAACATTTACCCCAAGGAAATAGAGGACGCGCTGAACACCTGCCCCGGCGTCGTCGAATCGGCAGTCTTCGGCGTGCCGGACAAGGACATGGGTGAGGTGGTGATGGCCGTCGTCGTCATGCAGGCCGGTCAGGTCTGCGACTCTGACGCGCTGAGGGCGCAGATCGGCGCGACCCTTGCCCGGTTCAAACTGCCACGCCGGATCGTTGCCATGACCGACTTGCCCCGCAACGCGATGGGCAAGGTCCAAAAGAACGTGTTGCGGGCCGATTGGGCGAATTGACAAACCTGACTGAATTAGTCAGATAGACGACAACAGCCCCAGATGTATGATCGAGTCTGCCGATGAAACTTTCCCTGATCGCCATTGCCAGCCTGTTTGCCATGCCCGCTTGGGCGGTGGAAAAATCGGACGTGGTGACGACCTACGCCAATATCGCCGCCGCTGCCTACGCCGACAGCCTGATCACGGCAAAGACGCTGCAATCGGCCATCGACACGTTTCTCGCCGCCCCGTCCGACACGACCCTCGCCACTGCCCGCACCGCATGGATCGCGGCTCGCGTCCCTTACATGCAGACCGAGGTCTACCGGTTCGGCAACCCCATCGTCGACGATTGGGAGGGCCGCGTGAACGCTTGGCCGCTGGACGAAGGGCTGATCGACTATGTTGATGCCAGTTACGGCGGCGCGACCGACGACAACGCCTATGCCGTACTGAACGTCATCGCCAATCCCAGCTTTGAATTGTCCGGGCGAACCATCGACGCCGGCACGATCACGCCTGCCTTGCTGTCGGACACGCTGCAAGAGGCTGACGGCGCCGAATCCAACGTCGCCACCGGCTACCACGCCATCGAATTTCTGCTTTGGGGGCAAGACCTGAACGGCACCGGGCCGGGGGCGGGCAACCGGCCTTTTACCGACTATGCCAGCGGCGATGCTTGCACCAACTCCAACTGCGACCGGCGTGCCGTTTACCTGCGCGTAGCGACCAGGCTGTTGGTTGACGATCTGACATATATGGCAGGCGCATGGGCGACCGATGGCGTTGGCCGCACGACCCTGCTTGCCGATCCTGACGCCGCGATCGGCGCGATGCTGACCGGCTTGGGGTCGCTGTCCTACGGCGAACTGGCCGGGCAGCGGATGAAACTCGGCGTCTTGCTGCACGACCCCGAAGAAGAACACGACTGCTTTTCCGACAACACCCACCAAAGCCACTATTACGACGGGCTTGGAGTGCAAAACGTCTGGTTGGGCCGGTATGAAGGCGTCGATGGCAGCAGCGTCAGTGGCCCATCGCTCGCCGATCTGGTCGCTGCCCTTGACCCCGACACCGCCGCGCAACTGACCACCGAAATCGCGGCCTCTGTCGCCGATCTGGACGCGATCCGCGACGCTGTGGCGGGTGGGATGGCTTACGACATGATGCTGGCGTCCGACAACCCGGATGGCAACGCGCTGATCCTGACGGCCGTTGACGCGCTGGTGGCGCAGACCCGGTCGATCGAACGGGCGGTGACGGCGCTGCAACTGGCCGATGTGACGCTGGAAGGGTCCGACAGTCTGGACGCGCCGACAGCGGTGTTCCAGTAGTTTCGCATGCAAAACATCCCGTGTCGGCCCATCGTCTTGTCTGCCGCCCTTGGCATTGCCGTGCTGGCGCTGTCCGGCCAGACCGCGCCCGCCGACCTGACCACAGCGCACTTGTCGGTGACGCCGCGCACCGCCGACGAAGCCGCCCGGATCGCCGCCGTCACCGCCCCCACGACCGATTTCAGCAAGCCCGAACCGTTCGAAACCAACCCCGGCGGGGCCGCGTCGGTGCGGGCGCGTGGCAATGCAGATGCCTTCTCGCAACCTTCGGGGAATATCAGTTTCGAACGCGAGCTGGATTTCAAGGTCGGCGACGGTCTGTTCCGCAAGATCTGGGTCGCCGCCCCCGCATCGACCCTCGTGTCGGATGGGCTGGGGCCGCTGTTCAACGCCCGGTCGTGCCAGTCTTGCCATATCAAAGATGGACGGGGGCACCCACCGGTGGGTGACGAACATGCAGTGTCGATGTTCTTGCGCGTATCGGTCCCGGCGACGTCCGATGCGCCGATCGCGCAAATCGAACAATACCTCGCCGACCACGGCGACCCGGCAACGCGCACTTCGCCGCACCCGGTCTATGGTGGGCAGTTGCAGGATTTCAGTACCCCAGGGGTGGCCGCCGAATACCGTTTGCAGATCGACTATACCGAACAGCCCGTCACCTTGTCGGGCGGCGAAACGGCCAGCCTGCGGGTGCCGACCTATACCGCCGCCGACCTTGGCTATGGCCCGCTGGGCGACGACACCATGCTGTCGCCCCGTGTTGCCCCGCCAATGATCGGGCTTGGGTTGATCGAGGCACTTCCGGCGGCCGACATTCTGGCACTGGCAGACCCGACCGACGCAAACGGCGACGGGATATCGGGGCGCGCCCAGATCGTCTGGTCGCGCGAGGATGACCGCCCGATGCTGGGTCGCTTTGGCCTCAAGGCCGGGGCACCCAGCATCCGCGAACAATCTGCCGCCGCATTTGCGGGCGACATCGGCATTTCGTCACCGCTGTTTTCTGACGCGTCAGGCGATTGCACGGCGCAGCAACCCGCTTGTATTGCCGCGCCGAACGGCAACACCGGCACGGCGGACATGACCGAGGTTGGCGCCGACTCCCTCGACCTTGTCACCTTTTACGCCCGCAATCTGGCCGTGCCTGAACGGCGGGGCGTTGAAGACACCACCGTGCTGCGCGGCAAGCAGATATTCTACGAAACCGGCTGCACCGCCTGCCACACACCGAAATTCGTCACCGACCGCCTGACCGACCAGCCCGAACAATCGTTTCAACTGATCTGGCCCTACACCGACGTCCTGCTGCACGACATGGGGCCGGGGCTGGCCGATAACCGGCCCGAAAGCGGGGCAAGCGGGCAGGAATGGCGTACTGCGCCGCTGTGGGGCATCGGCCTGACCGAACAGGTCAGCGGTCATGCGACGTTTTTACACGACGGCCGGGCGCGATCCCTGCTCGAAGCCGTGCTATGGCATGGGGGCGAGGCGCAAGCGCAGCGCGATGCGGTGGTCGCCATGCCCCCCGCCGACCGCGCCGCCCTGATCGCATTTCTGGAGAGCCTGTGAAACTTATCCTGACCCTGATGGCGACCGTGACCGTAACCCCCGCCTTTGCGGATGTGGCCAAGGTGATCGACGCGCAGATCCTGCCCGGCACCACCGCATTCGCCGCCAGCACCGCGACCCTGCGCAACACTGCCGCCGCAGATTGCGATGTCGCCGCGGTGCGCCCGGCATGGAACGTGGCGTTCGACGACTGGATGACGATCAGCCACTTTCGGTTTGGCCCGGTCGAACAGGATGGGCGGGCGCAGACAATCGCGTTCTGGCCGGACGAACGGGGTGCCACGCCCAAGGCGCTGATGGCACTGGTTGCCGCACCCGATACCGACATGGCGCAAGTGTCGATTGCAGCGCGAGGATTGTTCGGGCTTGAATTCCTGCTTTATGACCCGGCCTTTGACACCACCGACCCCGCCACTTGCACCGCCCTGCGCGCCCTGACCGCCGATCTGGCCGACATCGCCGCCGCTGTGTCCGACGACTGGCAAGACGGCTATGCCCACACCATGCGCACGGCCGGAGAGCCGGACAATGCCACCTACCTTGCCCCGCGCGAGGCCCGGCAGGCGATCTACACCGCCCTTGTCAGCGGGTTCGATTTTGACGCTGACAGCCGCCTTGCCCGCCCGATGGGCACGTTCGACAGGCCAAGGCCGACGCGTGCCGAAGCGTGGCGATCGGCCCGTTCGCAGCGCAATCTGGAACTGTCGCTGGCTGCATTGCACCAGACGGCGACAACGTTGGCTGACACGCCGATCCCGCAGACCGATGCGGCGCTGACCCGCGCTTTGGAATTGGCACAAGCGCTGGACGACCCCGATCTGTCTGGGGTGGCCGACCCGCAAGGTCGGCTCAAGGTCGAGATTCTGGAACAAGCGGTCCGCACGGCGCAAGGTGCCATGACGACCGAACTGGGGTCGCTGCTGGACGTTGAAAGCGGGTTCGGTGTCGGGGATGGAGACTAGGTGCCAACACGCCGCCACTTTATCGCCGCAGCCCTGTCCGCCGGGGCGATCCCGACGCTGACATGGGCGGATGCGGGCAACCCCGATTACCTTGCCGCCGCGCGGCTGCCCGATGGCAGTTATGCGCTGTCGGGCCTGACCCGCGCCGGGGCCGAGGTTTTTACGATTCCGCTGCCCGCCCGTGGTCATGCTGCCGCCGCACATCCCTTGCGCCCCGAGGCTGTGGCATTTGCCCGTCGCCCCGGCACGTTCGGTCTGGTGATTGACTGCGCGACCGGGCAGGTGACACACCGGATCACCGCGCCAGACGGGCATCATTTCAGCGGCCACGGCGCGTTTTCTGCCGACGGGCAGACCCTGTTCACCGCCGAAATCGGCAATGTCACCGG
This sequence comes from Rhodobacterales bacterium, assembly GCA_038251315.1. Classification (GTDB taxonomy): domain Bacteria; phylum Pseudomonadota; class Alphaproteobacteria; order Rhodobacterales; family Rhodobacteraceae; genus JBBKXP01. The sequence continues at coordinate 20,029 of JBBSBK010000048.1, forward strand.
GCAGGGACTGATCGGGCGGTGGACAACGGCGGGCTATCGGCGGCAGGGCGCGTTTTCATCCCAAGGCATCGGCCCGCACGAAATCCTGCGCCTGCCGGGCACCGATATCTTGGTGGTGGCGAACGGCGGGATCCTGACCGCGCTGGACGACGAACGGACCAAGCTGAACATCGCCACGATGGCGCCGAACCTGACCTACTTGGACGCGAAGGGGGCGGTCATTGACCGGATGACTTTGGACCCTGACCTGCACCAGAATTCGATACGTCACTTGGCCGCCCAGTTTGACGGGACGGTGGCCTTTGCGATGCAGTGGGAAGGCGACACGGGCCGGATCACGCCGCTTCTTGGTCTGCACCGGATCGGGGCTGCGCCCGCGCTGTGCGCCGTTCCCGAAACCATCGCTCCGCAGATGCAAGGCTACGCAGGCAGCGTCGCGTTCAGCGGCGACGGGCAATCGGTGGCGATCACCTGCCCGCATGGCGGGTTGATGACACGGTTCAGCCGCGAGGGCGCGTTCATCGACACGCTGACAAGAACCGAGGTGTGCGGAATTGGCCCCGGCGCTGCGGGGTTCGTCACGACGGACGGGCTGGGCGGAATACTGGCGATCGGAGCGGATGCGCGGCCGTTGGCCAGGTTCGACAGGGCGTGGGACAATCACCTGATCGCTCTGTGAGCGAATGAGGGGCGCTGCCCCTCACACTCCCCGGGATACTTTTGGCCAAAAGAAGGGGGCCAAAAAGTGGGAAGATGTCATTTGGTCGGGCAGAGAGGATTCGAACCTCCGACCCCCTGCTCCCGAAGCAGGTGCGCTACCAGGCTGCGCTACTGCCCGACCTTGGGCGCGGCGTAAACCGGGACGGCGGTCTTGGCAAGAAGCATTTAGCCCCGCCCCGGCAGCCCGCGCATCCGCATGACCAGCCCGGTGCGCAGGTTGGTTCCGGTTTCCGGGCGGCTGCGGGTTTCCAGCACGGGGGTTGTCTTGGAATTGCCGCTGCGCCCCTCGCGCAGCACGATATACATACCACTCGCGATGATGATCCCGGCGCCTATGGCGGTGTTGGTCGAGATGGATTCGTTGAAAAAGATGTAGCCGTAGAAACTGGCCCAGATGATCTGCGAATACTGCATCGGGGCGACGATCACCGCCTCGCCGATTTTGTAGGCGGCGATGATGATGATCCCGCCCAGCGACCCCAGCACCGCCAGCACCGCAATCAGGCCGATGTGTTCGATCGGCATCGGCAGATAGACGAACGGCAGCAGGACTCCCATGACGACGAAGTTGGCGACCATCGGATAGAGCAACAGCACCACGGGGCGTTCATCCGGCCCGATCTTGCGGACGATGACCGACGCAAACGACCCACACAGCGCCCCGATCAGAGCGGCCAGATGACCAAACGACAGTTCGGTCTGGCCGGGGCGCAGAACGACCAGCACGCCGACCAGACCGACCAGCACCGCCACTCCTCGCCTGATCCTGATCCGCTCGCCCAGCATCGGGATCGCCAACAGGGTAATCAGCAATGGCGAGGCGAACAGGATCGTATAGGTCTGCGCCAACGGCAGGACGGTGAAGGCATAGAACACCGTCGCCCCGGTGATCAGCGTTGCCAGTGTGCGCGCAGCCGTCCACCACGGATGCGCGGGCAGCAGCGTGCCGGGGGTCGCGTCGCGCATGATGAGCAGCATGGCGAGGGGAAAGCTGAACAGAACGCTGAAGAATATGATCTGGAACGGCGAATAAGACGCGCCAAGGAATTTCACCACTACGTCACTGGACGCATAGACGGCAAATGCCAGCAAGGACAGCAGCGCACCTTTGGCGTTCGGCGACACGGGCTTAGACGCTCGCATCCAGTGCGCCGATGATCGCGTCGCCCATCTGGGTGGTGCTGATCGGCGTGCCGCCTTCGGGGCCCAGCAGATCGGCGGTGCGCGCACCATTCGCCAGCACGGTTTCGATCGCGGCTTCAAGCCGGTCAGCCTCGGCGCCCTGGTCGTAGGAATACCGCAGCGCCATTGCGAACGACAGGATGCAGGCGATCGGATTGGCCTTGCCCTGCCCGGCGATATCGGGGGCGGACCCGTGGACGGGTTCGTACATTGCGCGGGGTCGTCCGTTGGCCATGGGCGCGCCAAGACTGGCCGATGGGAGCATCCCCAGCGACCCGGTCAGCATCGCCGCGCAATCCGACAGGATATCGCCGAACAGATTGTCGGTCAGGATCACGTCGAACTGTTTGGGGGCGCGCACCAACTGCATCGCGCCGTTGTCGGCATACATGTGGGTCAGCGCCACTTCGGGGTATTCGTCGTCGTGGATTTTCTGCACCACCTCGCGCCACAGCACGCCGCTTTCCATCACGTTGGCCTTTTCCATCGAACAGACCTTGTTGCCCCGTCGTTTGGCCAGTTCAAAGGCCGACCGCGCGACGCGGGCAATTTCGGATTCCGTATAACGTTGGGTGTTGATCCCGACCCGTTCGTTGCCTTCGGTAAAGATCCCGCGCGGCTCGCCGAAATAGACGCCGCTGGTCAATTCGCGCACGATGACGATGTCCAGCCCCGCGACGATGTCCTTTTTCAGCGATGAGAAATCGGCGAGTGCGTCGAAACACTGGGCCGGGCGCAGGTTGGAAAACAGGTCCATTTCCTTGCGCAGACGCAGCAACCCGCGCTCGGGTTTCAGGCTGAAATCGAGGGTATCGTATTTCGGCCCGCCCACGGCCCCCAGCAGCACCGCATCGGCGGCCTGCGCGCGCGCCATCGTGTCATCGTGCAGGGGCGTGCCGTGTTTGTCATAGGCCGCGCCGCCCACCAGATCTTCGGACACGTCGATATGGATGCCGCGTTTGTCGCCGAACCAGTGGATGACCTTTTTGACCTCGTCCATGACTTCGGGGCCGATACCGTCGCCGGCGAGGATCAGAAGGGTCGGGTTGGGCATGGGTGCGGTCCTTGGGGTGAGAGGTGTTTGTGGTCGGGTAGCGCGTTGTGCCGCAGGGATCAAGCCACCAGCGGGCGCAACCCTTCGGCGAGCAGATCCCAGACCCGGCGGATGCGCGGGCTTTGCCGCATTGCCTCGTGCGCGGTCAGCCAGACCGGCAGGGATGGGATCGGAAAGCCAAGGTCGATCTCGGCCACTGTGGGATCGGCGCGGCCGACGTCGGTCTGGGCAAAGCCGATGCCGCATCCGGCGCGGACCAGTTCCCAATAAACCACGTTGTCGTCGCAGCGGGTCTTGAACCAGTCGCGGCTGACGTCCAGCCCGGCGGCGCGAAAACCATCGACGATACCGGGCTGCTGGTCATAGCCGACGACGTCATGTTGCAGGATGGTTGCGGCGGTCGGTAATCCGTGCGTTTGCAAATAGCTGTGGGCGGCAAATGCCGATAGCCCGATTTCACCGATATGCAGGGTGACAAGGTCAAGCTGGGTGGGCCGGAACATCCGGATGGCGATATCGGCCTCGCGGAACAGCAGGTTGGTCGTGGAATCTGTCGGCGTCAGGTCAATGGCGATGCGCGGTTCGGCCTGCCTGATCTGGGCGAGGATCGCGGGCAACCGATAGGCTGACAGGGCAGCGCTTGCGGTGATCCGCACGCTGCCTTCAAGGCGCGCGGCCTGCCCGGCGGCCGTCAGCGCGATCTGATTGGCCGCGTCACGCATCGCCCGCGCCGGAGCGACCAGCGCGGCCCCCGTTTCGGTCAGCTCGAATCCCCGCGCGCGACGGTGGAACAGGTCGGCCCCCAACTGCGCCTCGATCGTCCTGATCTGGCGGCCAAGGGTCGGCTGGCTGGCGCCCAGTTGCCGCGCCGCCGCCGACAGGCTGCCGGTTTCCGCGACTGCAAGAAACGCCTGCATCAGGGACCAGTCGAGCGAGGATTGCGGTTTATCCATGCGCAAATGAATACACGATATGCAGTTTCAGGCAATTTCGATTTGTCGGCGAATGGACCATCTTGGCGGCATATCAACCCAAAA
>JBBSBK010000049.1:0-23882 GCA_038251315.1 Rhodobacterales bacterium
ACTGCGGCCACCGCGTCGTAATCTTCGACCGTCGTGTCCAGTGCGGGTGTGTGACGGGCCAGGCCTGCGGAATTGACCATCACGTCGAATGGTCCGTGGGCCGCTACAGCCGCCTCGGTCGCCGCGATATCGGCAATGTCGAGCGGCAGCGGCAAGGCCACAAACCCGGCTGACCGCAGTTCGGCGACGACCGCGTCAAGACGCACTTCGCCGCGTGCCGCCAGCACAACATGCGCCCCTGCCTCTGACAGCGCACAGGCGGCGGCCAGACCGATGCCGGACGTGGCACCCGTCACCAGCGCGCGCTTGCCGTCCAGCCGGAACGAAGGGGTGCGCGGCAGGGTCATCGCGGTGCGGTTTTCATGACATGAGGGCGCGTGCCGGTCATTCCGCCGCTTCTCCATAGGGGACGTTGCGCTCACCATATCGGCGGACGCGCAGGTTGCATTGTTCGGCATGACCGACAAACCCTTCGAGCATGCAAAGGCGCGATCCATATTCCCCGATCATGGCCGCGGCAGCATCGGTCGTGATCCGCTGATAACTGTGCGTTTTCAGAAACTTGCCTACCCAAAGCCCACCGGTATAGCGGCCCGCCTGTCGGGTCGGCAGGGTGTGGTTCGTGCCGATCACCTTGTCGCCATTGGCAACGTTCGTGCGCGCGCCCAGAAACAGCGCGCCGTAGCTGTGCATGTTGTCCAGATACCAGTCGTCGCGGTCGGTCATGACCTGCACGTGTTCATAGGCCAGATCGTTGGCAAGGCCCAACATCTCGTCATGCGTGTCGCACAGGTAGATGTCGCCGTAGTCGCGCCAGCTGACCCCCGCCGTGTCGCTTGTGGGCAGGATGGCCAGCAGACGGTCGATCTCGGCAAGCGTGCCCTCGGCCAGGCGGCGCGATGTCGTGATCAGGCAGGCGGGCGAGTTGTAGCCGTGTTCGGCCTGGCCCAAGAGATCGGTTGCGCATAATTCGGCATCGACCGTGTCGTCGGCGATCAGCATGGTTTCGGTCGGACCGGCGAACAGGTCGATCCCCACCTGCCCGTAGAGCTGGCGTTTCGCCTCGGCGACATAGGCGTTGCCTGGCCCGACCAGCATGTGGACCGGCGCGATGGTTTCAGTTCCCAGCGCCATCGCGCCGACCGCCTGAACGCCGCCCAGCACCAGGATTTCATGCGCGCCGCCCAGATGCATCGCGGCCACGATAGCCGGATGCGGTGCGCCTGCGACCGGCGGAGCGCTGGCGACGATGCGCGGAACGCCGGCCACCGTGGCGGTGATGACCGACATGTGCGCGCTGGCCACCATCGGAAACTTGCCCCCCGGCACATAGCATCCGACCGACCGTACCGGGATATTGCGATGCCCCAGGATCACGCCGGGCAGCGTCTCGACCTCGATATCGGTCATGCTGGCAAGTTGTGCCGTGGCAAAGCGGCGGATCTGGGTCTGGGCGAACCGGATATCCTCGATGTCGCGGGTCCGCACCTTTTGCAGCGCCGCCTCGATCTCGGACGGCGTCAGCCGGAACGAAGCAGGCGCAAAACCGTCGAACTTCTGCGACAGTTCGCGCACGGCGGCGTCGCCACGCACCCTGATATCGGCGAGGATAGCCTCGACGGTCGCGCGGACCTTTGCGTCGTCCTCGGCCCGTTCGGATTCCGGTTTGCCGGATTTCAGGATAGTGATCGCCATGGTTATACGCCCTTGCACTGCATCCATTGGTGCGCGGAAACTCGACTCCGACGTTGGGTCGGATGTATTGCAAACGAATGCAGTAACACAATGCAGGAATTGCTTGCCGCTGCAACGTGTTTCAGCAGACTGGCCGTTCAGCCGCGCCAGCCGCGTCTCGATCCCGCATTCCAACCGCTTGCATCGTCGCCGATCTGGTTCGCGTCCTGTCGGTCCGCCGACGTGAGATCGAGGTGGCGATGGCTGCTTCGCAGTCCTTGTTTCGTTGGATGCGTGTTATGATCCGCAATCGGAAAAGATCAGGGTGTGATGCGCCAATCCGGTCCGTCCAGGGCGCAACACGGTTGAAGTCGCGACGAAACAATGCAAACCCATGCATTGCGCGGCCAGCCAATTTCGGTTCTGGCGATTTGCAGAACGGCAGCGAGGACAGGATGACCAACGACCGGAAATCGGACGACGACCTGAACGGCAAGACCACCTCGTTCCACGTTGCAAAACGGGCTGGGGTCAGCGCCTCTGCGGTCAGCCGGGTGTTTTCGGGCGCATCGGCCAGCCCGGCGATGCACGCCAAGGTGCGCCGTGCGGCCAAGGACCTGGGCTATCGGCCCAATCCGCTGGCGCGCGCCATGGTTACTGGCAAAAGCCGGATGATCGGGCTTGTCCTGGCCTATCTGGATAACCAGTTCTACCCGCTGGCCCTGGAACGGCTGTCAGCGGTATTGCAGGAACGCGGCTATCATATTCTGGTCTTTCTGGCCTCGAACACCGAAGACAAGATCGCCACCGTGGTGCAGGAGTTGATGGACTACAGCGTTGACGGCATCATCACGGCCTCGGTTGCAATGTCAAACGACCTGACTGCGCGCTGTGCGGCGCACGGAATACCGGTGGTGATGTTCAATCGCGGGCAGGACGGACCGGGCATTTCGTCGGTCACGTCGACCAATGTCAGCGGCGGCCGGCGCGTTGCCGAATTCCTGGTCGCGGGCGGGCATCGCCGGATCGCCCATATCGCAGGCTGGGCCGGATCATCGACCGGACGCGACCGGCAGCGCGGCCTGATCGAAGGGTTGGCAGACGCGGGGCTTGAGGTAACAGACATCATCGACGGAATGTATGACCGTGAGGTTGCCGCCGCCGCCGCCCGCACCCTGATGTCGGGGACACGCCCACCCGATGCCATTTTTGTGGGCAACGACCACATGGCGTTTGCGGTTCTTGACACACTGCGCGGGATGGGCGTGTCGGTGCCCGGCGATGTGTCGGTCATCGGCTATGATGATGTGCCGCTGGCCGCCTGGCCCGCCTATGATCTGACCACCGTTCGCCAGCCGCTGAACCGCATGGTCGAGGCGACGGTCGAAACGATGCTGGCACAGATCGCCGACCCCAGCCGCCCCTCGCAAAAGATCGAAATCGACGGCCCGCTGATCCTGCGGTCCAGTGCCCGGACCCCCCCCGACCCGTAAAGTCGACACCAGGACAGTCGGTTTGGTGCGGGCGCGGATTGCATCGTTCCTATTTGCATACGTTTGCGAAAACGCTTGCACTGCAGGGGCATTTGCGCGACGCTGATGGTGATATTGTGTGATGCTCAGAGGCAGCCATGGCGGAAGTCAAACTTGAGGGCGTGACAAAGCGGTGGGGCAGCTTCGTGGGCCTGCGCGACCTTGATCTGCACGTTCACGACAAGGAGTTTCTTGTTCTTCTGGGCCCGTCAGGCTGTGGCAAGACGACAACAATGCGTATTATCGCCGGGCTTGAAGATGCCTCGTCCGGTACGGTCACGATCGGCGGGCGCAAGGTCAACGATCTTGACCCAAAGGATCGCGACGTGGCGATGGTGTTCCAAAGCTATGCGCTTTATCCCAACCTGACGGTTTACGAAAATATCCGCTTTCCGCTGCGTGTCCGGGGTATTCCCAAGGCCGAGCATGACGAGCGGGTCCGCCGTGCCGCTGACATGGTGGAGCTGGGCGATCTGCTTGACCGCAGGCCTGCCGCCCTGTCGGGTGGGCAGCGGCAACGCGTCGCCCTTGCGCGCGCGGTCGTGCGCGAGCCGTCGGTTTTCCTGATGGACGAACCGCTGTCGAACCTCGATGCCAAGCTGCGGGTATCGACCCGGGCGCAGATCAAGAACCTGAGCCACGCGTTGAAGGTGACGACGATCTACGTCACCCACGACCAGATCGAGGCGATGACGCTGGCCGACCGGGTCGTGGTGATGCAGGGCGGCGTGATCCAGCAGATCGGGTCGCCAACCGATATCTATGACAGGCCCTCTAATACCTTTGTCGCCGGTTTCATCGGCAGCCCGGCGATGAACCTGTTGAACGGGACCATCAAAGGCGGCACGTTCGAAGGCGCCAACGTGCGCATCGAGGGACTGAACGCGGCCGACGGACCGGTCACGCTGGGGTTCCGCGCCGAGGATGCCGCCCTTGCCGCGACAGGCGCCATCGCAGCGCCTGCCTATTCCACCGAGCTTTTGGGCGACGCCACGATGATTACCGTGCGCGCAGGCGGTTCGCTGGTTTCTGTCAAGGCGCACAAGGACGTCAGGATCGAGATCGGAGAGGCAGTGGCCATCGCCGTTTCCCGCGATATCTGCCACCTGTTCGATGCGAAAACCGGCGAACGGCTGGGCGCCGCATGAACGCGGCTGGGCCAGACCGTCGATTTTTGATCCCACGGGTGCTGGCGAACCGCCGGGTGCCTGAAAAACGCGTCACCGCCCGGATATCGCATCCGGCGCTCAACCGGTTGCCGCGCGATTTCCCCGGCTGATACCAACAAGGCCGCGTTTCGACACCCAGATCAGGTTCACACCTGAAAGCAGACCGCAGGACAAGTTCCTCCGCCCATCGTGATCTTTCACCAAAGGATAATGGAAATGAAGCTTTTCACCACTACCGCACTCTTTCTGACGTTGGCCGCGACCGTGGCAAATGCCGGTTGCGGGATCGAGGCCGGATCGGTCCGCATCCTGGCGAACGATTTTGAGGCGCTGCAGGCCATCATCGCCACAGCCAAGGAATGTGCCGGCGACGGAGTCGCGGTGGAAAGCAACGCCACCACGGCACACGCCGAACTGCAGGTTCCCGGCCTTAGCGGCAATCCCGCCCAATATACGGTCAAGATCCTCGCCAATGATTCGATCGTGCCGCTGTTGAACGAAGGTCTGCTGCGTCCGCTGGACGATCTGGTGGCCGCCTACGGGCAAGGCCTTGACCAGTCGCAGCTGATCAAGATCAACGGTTCGGTCATGGCCATCGCGTTCATGGCGAACGCGCAGCATCTGATCTATCGCGCGGACCTGGTTGCGCAGGCCGGTCTGGAGCCGCCGACGACCTACGAGGAGGTGCTGGCCTTGGGCGAGGCCCTGCGCGACCAGGGGATCATCGCTACGCCACTTGGCGCGACCAACAAGGTCGGCTGGGATTTGGCCGAGGAATTCGTGAACATGTATCTGGGCTATGGCGGCGACTTCTTCGCCGCCGGATCGGCCGAACTGGCGCTTGATCCCGAAAAGTCCGCAGCCGCCCTGAACATGATGAAGTCGCTTTCGGCGCTGATGCCGCCCGACAACGCCACGTTCGATACGGAAGCGCTCGCGCCCCTTTATGAGCAGGGCAAGGTCGGGGTCGTGAACATGTGGGGGTCGCGCGCCGGATCGCTGATCGCCCCCGATGTCATGCCCGAAGTGGCGCAGAATACCGTGTTTGCCGCAGCGCCGACGGTGGGTGGCGGCACAATCCCCGCGACCACGATCTGGTGGGATGGGTTTTCGATTGCCCAGAACATTTCGGACGAAGATGCGGCAGCAAGTTTTCAGGCGATGATCCACGGGATCAGCCCTGAAATGGCCGCAGCCAATCCGGATCTGGCCGCATGGCTTATTCCGGGGTTCCAGCCGGGCCCTGCGTCGGTGGGCGTGATTGAGTCAGCCCAAGGGGGTGCAAATCCCTATCCGATGGTGCCGCAGATGGGCGTGCTGCACACGGTCCTTGGGTCGGAACTGGCCGATTTCATGGCCGGACGGGAAACTGCCGAGGCCGCGCTTGCCGATGTCACGGCGGCCTATAACGCTGCGGCGCGTGAACAGGGTTTTCTCAACTGAACTGGCGCACCGCGTCCCGTTGTGGACGCGGTCCCAAAGGGGGCAGACGACCATGACCATCGACAGCGATGTGATCCGAACGAACTGGGCCACCGTTGATCCGGCGGACCACGTCCGTCGGTCGGCGGCGACCTACCGTGTGGTCAAGGACATGGAGGATGCGCTGGCGCGAGACGACCCCGATACCTGGATCGCCCATTTTCATCCCGATCTGGTCTGGCGTGGCAATGTCGGTTGCGGGACCAAGACCGGGTTCGATGCGTTCCTGCGACACTGGGTGGACCCGATGCACGCCGCATTCACCGACCGCACATATACGACCGAACGCTTTCTGGCCGATGGCGATTGGGCCGCCTGCACGGGTATCCTTGATGCCACACATTCGGGCCCGTTCATGGGCATTGCCGCGACAGGCCAGCGGGTCAGGATCCCTTACATGGATTTCTGGCGGGTCGCGGATGGACGGATCGCCGACAATCCGGTCTTTGTCGATTTCGCGTCGGTCTGTGCCCAACTGGGCCGCGATGTGTTTTCCGGCGAAGGCTGGGAAGGCTATGACAGCGGCGCACGACCGGCACCGCATCTCTGATCGAAACACGACCGGTTCCGTGGTGGAGCAGGTTACACGCAAAAGGAAAAGACAGTGACCGAAGACAGCAACGCCGTCCGCACCGACTGGGCCAGTGTCGACCCGGCAGAACATGTCGCCCGATCCGCCGCAACCTATCGTGCGGTCAAGGACATGGAGGATGCGCTGGGACGCGCCGCCAACAACACCGAGGATTATTTCCACAAGGATTTCCTGTGGCGCGGCAATGTGGGGTGCGGTCTGAAACGCGGGCTGGACGAGTTTCGGCGCAACTGGCAGTTGCCGATCCGGGCGGCCTTTACCGACCGTACCTATACCACCGAACGGTTTCTGGCCGATGGCGATTGGGCGGGCTGTTTCGGGGTTCTGGAAGGCAGCCATACCGGGCCTTTCATGGGTATCCCTGCGACCGGTAAACGCGTCAAGATACCCTACATGGATTTCTGGCGGGTCGAAGACGGGCGGATTGCCGACAATCCGGTCTATGTCGATTTCGCGTCGGTTTGTGCGCAGCTTGGGCGGGATGTCTTTTCCGGCGAAGGCTGGGAGGATTACGACAATGGCACCCGCGAGGCGCCGCGCCCCTGAACCGAAAACCACGCAGGGCGGTCTGGGGTTACCCCTTGACCGCCCCCGTCGTCAGGCCACTGACCAGATAGCGCTGAAAGAACATCACGAGGATAAAGATCGGAATCGTGATGCTGACCACGGCGGCAACCGCATACATGATGTTGCCGTCTGACTGGATCTTGCCCAGATAGCTGGCGATCTTGGGCACCATCGTCTGGTTGCGTTCGGTCAGGATGAGGGCGGTCACGCTGAAATCGTTGTAGGCCAGCAGAAAGGCGAACAGGCCCGTGGTGATGACACCGGGCCACATCACCGGCATCACGGCCAACCGGAAGGCCTGAAACCTGTCACAGCCATCGACCAGCGCACTTTCGTCCAGATCGCGCGGAATGCTCAGAAAAAACGAATACATCATCCACAGCGTGAACGGCTGGTTCAGCGCCACCAGCACGATGGTTGCCGTCGGCAGATAGCCCCAGATATTCAACTGGAAGAAGGGCAAAAGATAACCCGATACCAGCGTGATGTCGGGCATTGCGCGAAAGAAAAGCGCCGCCACAAGGATCACAAAACGATAGCGCGACGTGGACCGCGCCAGCGCGTAACCCCCCAGTGTGCCCAGCGTCAGCGAGATCACAGTGACGGCGACCGTGACGATGGCCGTGTTGATGACCGACCGCCAGAACGCGGTTTCGATCCATGCGCCGTAATAACCGGCACTGGTATAGGCGCTGCCGGTGATGCGGGTGGTGTTCGCGCCAACGATGGCGTTCCACCAACTGTCACGCGAAAAGAAATCGGACTGAACCTTGAACGACCCCCAGACCGTCCAGACAAACGGAAAGGCGGCGACGATCAGCCAGAAAATCACGAACGCCAGCGCCACAAAGGCGATGATGGGTGGGCGGCGGTTGATTGCATCGGCCATTATACGGTCTTTCCCGACAGTTCGCGTGCCACGCGCAACAGAACCGGCACGATCAGCACGGTGATGAACCCGATCATGATGACCGACGTGGCCGCCGCCGATCCGAACAACTGCGTCGTCTGGGTGTTGAGGCTGGAATAGATCATGAAACTCATCGACGTGGCATTGGCGGCGGCGTTGAAACTGATGATCGGTTCGAACACCCGGAAATTGTCCATCAACTGCACCAACAACACAAACAGAACGAGCGGGCGCAGCGACGGAAGCACGACAAAGCGCACCCGATCGATCCGCGATGCCCCATCAATCATCGCCGCCTCGAGCGTTTCGCGCGGCACCGCCTGCAACCCGGCATAAAAGACGATGAAACTGAACGGCGCGTTGGTCCAGACGCCATAGGTCATCAGCGTGATCCATGTCAGCGGGGCCGAGGTGCTGGTCGACAGCGTCGGATCGCCGACGATGTTCTGAATTGCCGCGCCAAGGATCCCTTCGGCGTTCAGCATCCAGTAAAGGATCAGCGCGCCCACCAGTGGCGTGATCAGCATCGGGATCAGACTGAAAAAGACCACCGGCCCCTTGATGATCTGCGGCACCGTGTTGACGGCCAGCGCGATCAGAAATCCAAGGATCATCGCCAGCGGCGTCACCACCGCCGTATAGGCCAGCGTGAACGCCAGCGACCGATACAGCGGCAGATTGTAGATGCGCGCCGCCACATTGCCAACGCCGGTGTTGCTGGACAGGATCGCCCCCACCTCGGCAAAAGCAAGGTGGTTGCGGTCGCCATAGGTGCCGAACCCGTTGAACTGGCCCAGCGGCTGTTCGGCCTTCAGCAGCGCGGTTGCAGCGGCGTCAACCGTCGATGATTCCGTGCAGCCGCCGAACGGCTGACAGGTTTCGGTGACCATGACGACCTTTGGATGTTCGATATACAGCGATTGCACGATGATCGAAACGATCGGCAGGGCGATGAACAAAAGCATCGCGATGAGCGATGGCCCCATAAAGCGGAAGAACGTGGAATGTGGCACTGGCGGGCAGTCGCCTCCGCTGTTCAGGGTGAGGTTGGTTGTGAAGCCGCGGGGATGGGTCCGGCGTGCCCATTGGCACCCCGGACCCGGCGCGTCACTGCAGGAAACCCGCCTGCTGCGCCGCAGCGGTATACGAGGCGTTGATGTCGGCGAGCGCCTTGTCCGCGTCCTCGGTGCCCTTGATGAAATCGGCCAATTCGGTGCCCAGCGTTTCGTGCAGCAGGCCCATCCACGGCACCATCGGATAGGGGCGTGCGCCCGAGGTGGCGTTGGCCATCACACCAACTGCGGCGGCGCCGGGGGTCGATCCGGGGATCAGCCAGACGGCGGCATCGGGATGGTTGACCGCCGTATCAAGGGAAATCGCGTGCATCATCGCGCGAAAGCTGGCCTCGGCATCTGCATCAGATACGTTCGCCGAGATTGTGAAGCCATCCCACCACAACGCCGCCGCCGGAATTGTGCCGTCGCCGATTGTCGGTGCGGCGGCAAAGACCGTATTCTCGGCCACCACAGGCTGCGCCTTTGATGGGTCGATCAGTGCACCAGCAAGCGATCCCCAGTTGTTCATCAGGGCGACGTTGCCGTCACGGTAAATCTGGGCCAGCACATCGGTATCATAGGTCAGATAGTCAGCCGCCATGTAAGCGGTCAGATCGCGCATGGTCTGCAGGACGAGCCTGCCCTGATCGTTGTCGATGGCCAGGACCGCCGTTCCCGGTTCAAAGAAATCGGCCCCGGTGCCCAGATACATGTTCACGAACTCGGCGGCGAGATCCCAACCCGCCGCATCGGACGCGCCCAGGGGAAACTGCATCAACCCCTGCGACCTGATCGTTTCCGCAGCTTCGACCACCCCGGTCCACGATGTCGGCGCGGGGTCGATCCCGGCTTGTTCCAGAATGTCACCGCGCATCACCAGATGCTGGCCGTTCGCCATGAACGCGATGGCCATGACCTTGCCATCGATCTTGATCAACTGCGACGGATCAAGATCCTGACCATAGGCGGCGATCAGATCGTCCAGCGGACGGATCAGACTGCCCGCAAGCAATGGCACGATGGAATTGTTGGCGACCATGGCGACCGTGTATTCGGCGGGGTTTGCCGACAGCGCGGGAACCTGCAGCGTCTTGTGTTCGGTGGTGGCATTGGCAGTCACCGTCACTGAACCTGTGGCACATTCAATCGCTGCCGCGTTGACGACGCGCAGTGCCTCGAAATCGTTGGACAGGATGCGGACCGATCCATCGGCAATTCCACAATCCGCAAGCACGGGCGCCGCGATGCAAAGCGCGGCGATGGATGCGGCAATCCGCAGGCTGGCACGCCCTGCGATGCGGCGGACGATCAATTCGACTGACATGATGAGACCTCGACTGTTGAGAGCGGGGAACGAATGAGAATTCTGTTGCAGACGCTTGCAAGATCGAGCAGACCATACTTTGGGCGATGTGACAAGCGCCGCAATTGACCGATCGTTGTCTGTTCGGCCTGCCTGTCGGATCAACTGACAATAATCAGAAAACGAGGGACGCAGATGAAGGGTTTCGATTCACGGTGGACAGACCTGCCGGATTATATTCTTGGGATCACCAAGGAAATCTGGGAGGATCGGGGCGTCGCGACGCTGCACGACTATTACGGCAAGGACATGATCAAACGCGGGTCCGCCGGAATCGTGATCGGTGCGCAGGCCGTCATCGACGAGACGAATCAGTCGCTGGCGGCTGCCCCCGACATTCAGTTGCTGGGCGAAGACGTCATCTGGTCGGGAAACGAGGATGACGGGTTCCTGTCATCGCACCGCGTGCTGGAAATCTTTTCGATTCTCGATGACGCGGGGCGCCCGACCGGGCGGCGGGTCGTTGAACGCGTGATCGCGGATTGCTTTTGCATCGACAACCAGATCACTGATGAATGGCTTGTCTATGACCACGGCGCATCTGCCGCCGCGCGCGGCCTGACCCCGCGCGAGGTTGCAACTGCCGAGATCGCGGCGGAAGGCGGGACTGAACATGCGCGCCGCCCCTTTACCTGGCGCGATGACAAGGTCGGGCCCTATACCGGCAAGGGCAACGACAACGAATGGGGCCTGCGGTACGAAGAGATGCTGGGTCGCGTGATGGCGGGCGATTTCGCCGCCCTGCCCAAGTACTATGATCGCGCCGTGCATCTGGAATTGCCGGGTGGCAAGGCCGATCATGGAACAACGGCCGCCGACCGGTTCTGGATCGGGTTGCGCGCTGCCTTTCCGACGGCCACGATCGAGATCGAACACCGCATCGGCCGTGAAGATCCGATGATGTCGCCCCGGTCCGCCGTCCGCTTTTCGCTCAAAGGCAAACACGATGGGCGCGGCATGTTCGGCGCACCGTCTGGTGCCGAAATTCACCTGCGCGGGGCATCCCACGCGGAATGGGGGCCGTGGGGTCTGCGCCGGGATTACATCGTGTTCGACGAGGTTCACGTCTGGAAACAGATCCTGCTGCACAAGAGCTAAAGCCCGGCATGGGGCATCGGACCGCACTGGTCTGATGCCCCCGCGCCATCACTCCCGATAGGATTTCCACGGTTCTGCCTGAATCGCGGGTTCAAGCGTGGCCATCCGCCCCAGAACGTCGAGTCCCTGCATGTTCATATAATGCAGGATATCGATGAAAATCCAGTTTTCGGCAAGTTTGCCATCGGCCTCGCGATACAGATCGACGACGCGCATATCGGCCATGCCGGGCGATGCGGTCATCCCCATATAGCCGCCGCTGTTTCGCAGCGTCAGGTTCGCCCAGCCAAAGAATCCGCCGAAATGTCCTTCGGCCATCCGGCAGATATGCCCATTGAACCGATAGCCTTCATTCAGCGCCTCGCGGAACGGGCCGGCATGCTGGCGGATGTAGCGCGGGATCGTGTAGGTCGCCCCGATCCCGCCCGGCCCCCACCAGATCATGTCGTCATGCCACGTGCGCGCCAGTTCGTCGTCATACCCGCCGTGGTCGCCACGTTCTTCGCGCCCGCCCATATCGTTCAGCATGTCGTTGATCGCTTTCAGCGTCTTGCGTCCGGTTTCGGCGTCCTGCACCCCCCACATCAGCCCTTCGTGGGTCATCGGGCCGGGTTGGACAAGGTGCGCACCGGTCGCGGGTGGAAACGGGTCTTGCCCGGCTTGGATCATCAGATGCGGGATGTCGAAGAACTGCGCCGTTTCGTGGATGCGCCCGCCCTCGACGCGATGAAACTCGACATAGCGCAGCATCGCAATGCGCCCGGTGGGTCGGATCGACAGCCACGGCCGGTCAAACAAGGCCATCAGATGACCCATGCAGACGACCCAGACGCTTTTGTAGTCGTCCATTTCGTTCAGCCCGGCCATAAAGATATCGGGCCGCCGCTGCACCTTGGTCATCGCGGTCAGAAAGGGGCCCCAGAAAACGCGGGCCACGTCTGCGGCACCATGCTGTTCGTGGAACGGATGCATCCCCCGCCAATGCCAGTCCGGCGCAGTATGACGTGCCAGCATGTCGCCGACGTTTGCAGGCGTTGCCCGCGCAAGATCGTCGTAAAACGCCCGAACAACATCCTTTTCAGCCTGAAAATCACCCATGCGCGCGTTCCTTCTGTGCCAGCAATTCAATCGGATCAAACCGTAACCGCAATCCTATTGCAATCGTATTCATCTCTGTTAGCATCACTTTGGTCGGGTTGCCGGATTGGGATGGCACCGACCCCATCTGCACACGCTGTCCAACGGGCCGCCTTGCCCGCAGCGCAGGAATAGTCATCAGGGAGAACGCCAAATCATGTCCAGTTTCCTTCTGAAAACGGCAACGGCCCTTTGCCTTGTTGCTGCCCCCGCATTTGCCGAATGTCCCGCCGACGCCACGGGATCGGTCCGGATTTTGTCTAACGACTTTGCGGCGCTGAATGCGATCGTGAACCGGGCGACGACCTGCGCCACCCCCTCGCTGACGATCACCGCCAACCAGACGACCCAGCACGCCGACCTTCAGGTGCCCGCGCTGACCGTCAATCCCGCCGAATACACGGCGGCCTTTGGTGCCAACGGGTCGCTGACGGTGCTGTTGTCGGCCGGGCTGCTGCGGCCGCTGGATGATCTGTTGGCGCAGTATGGTCAGGATCTTCAGCCGTCCCAACTGATCCGGATTGACGGCAAGGTGATGGCGATCGCCTTTATGGCGAACGCGGAACATTTCTATTACCGCGAGGATGTGCTGGCACAGGCGGGCGTTGAACCGCCCCAGACCTGGGACGAGGTGCTGGCCGCCGCTGCGAAAATCCGCGAACAGGGCATCATGCAGAACCCTATCGGTATGGCCTATGCGCCCGGATGGGAACTGGGACAGGGGTTTGTGAACCTGTATCTGGGGCTGGATGGCGAGCTGTTCGAGCCGGGATCGGCCATGCCTGCCATTGCGAATGAAAAGGGCGTCAAGGCGCTTGAGACGATGAAGGCGATTGCCGGGTTCATGGACCCCGACTTTCTGACCTGGTCGGCTGATTCGATCGTCCCGTTGTTCGAGGCGGACAAGATCGCCATGACCAACCTGTGGGGGTCCACCGCCGCCAATCTGCTGCCCGGCACCGAACTTGCGCCGACCGTGGCCCCGAACATGCGCTTGTCTGCCGCCCCGACCATGACCGGGGGCACCCATCCGGCCACAACCGTCTGGTGGGATGGGTTCGGGATCGCCAAGAACATTTCCGACGAAGATGCCGCCGCGACGTTTCAGGTGCTGATGCATGCCATCGGGCCGGACCTTGCAACGGAACAACCCGAACTCGCCGTGTGGCTGATCAAGGGCTATGTACCGACGGACGCCGCCGCGGGGGTGATCGCGTCGGTGCAGGGGGGTACGCCCGGTTATCCGACGGTTCCCTACATGGGCCTGATCCACACCGCGATCGACGAGAACATCATTGATTTCATGAAAGGCACCGAAAGCGCCGAACAGGCACTGGCAGACGCAGAGGCCGCCTATATCGTCTCCGCGCGCGAAGCCGGTTACATCCAGTAAAGGCCGCGCCGGACCGGGGCCTTTCGGGTCCGGTCCGGCGCCCCGATCGTATGCCACATCGCACCTTCCTCATGTTCATCCTGCCATCGTTTCTTGCGATGACGCTGTTCATGGCGCTGCCACTGATTTCGGTCGTCGTTCAGTCGCTGTTCATCGAACACCGGCAGGTGATGATCGAACTGGAAACCTGCGACCCCTTCGGTTGCAAGACCGAAGCACGGATCGACACCGCGGCGATGGAACAGATGAATGCGGCCGCACCGCAGGGACAATTCAACGGGTTCGACACCTATTTCAACGCCGCCCATCTGGCCACCGCGGAATTGCGTACAATCTGGCATGACGCGCCCGATCTGGGGTCGGCGCTGCGCCAGATCGTCAACCTGCCGTTCTACCGGGCGATGGTATTTACCCTGACCTATACCTTCCTCGTCTCGCCGCTGTCGCTGGCGCTGGGGTTTCTTCTGGCGCTGGCGGTTAACGTCTTGCCGCGCAGCGCGCGGGGCGGGGTCATCTATATCACGCTGCTGCCGATGATCGTGCCATCGGTGATCGGTGCACTGTCGCTGTTCTGGATGGTGGACCAGAACGGGATCATCGGCGCATTCCTGAAATGGATCACCGGCGATGACGGTATCTCGCTCAAGGCATCGGCGCCGATGGCATGGGCGACGCTGTTTGCGCATGGCGTCTGGTCCAGCGCGCCGTTCGTCTTTATCGTCTTTTTCGCCGCCTTGCAGACGGTGCCGCGCGACACGCTCGAGGCGGCGATGGTCGATGGCGCGTCGCGGTTCGAACGGGTCCGCCTTGTCACGCTGCCGCATCTGCGGCCGGTCGCGACATTCCTGATGCTGATCCTCATTATGGATAATTTTCGGGTGTTTGAATCGATCATCGGTCTGTCGGCCACAGCGCATGCGTCATCGCTGTCGTCCATGATCTTTTTCGCATTGCGGGGGGATTCGCCGCTGTTCGGGTCTGCCGCTGCCACGTCGATGCTGATGATCCTGTGCATCGCGGTTCTGCTGTTGCCATCGCTGAGCAACGCCTGGACCAGCTTTCGGACCAAGGCATGACCGACCCGCCGCGCGCCCATCGCCCGCCTGCCGCGCTGGTCGCCGTGGCGGCGGTATTCATCGCCGTCTGGCTGGTCGCGGCGGCACTGCCCTTTGTCTGGACCGCCTGGGGCAGTCTCAAGGTCGAGGGTGATTTCTTTTCGCTGTCGTCGTGGAAAGATGCACTTTACGGCCCGCGCACGCAGGCACTGACCGGAAGCGCCTTTACCCTGCAAGCCTATCGCGATGTCTGGATCGGGCAAGAGTTCTGGCGGCAGGCATTGAATACCGTCCTCATCACGCTGGGCGTCACCGCGATCTCGCTCACCTTTGGAACGCTGGGCGGCTATGCGTTGGCACGATCGAATGCGCGGTATGCGTTCTGGCTGCTCATCGCCGCGCTCGTGTTCCGGGCGATGCCCGCACTGACGCTGGTTTCGGGCTATCTGCTGCCGTTTTTCGAACTGAACCTCTGGGGTCACAAATCGACGACGATCATCGTCCTTGTAGCCCTCAACCAGCCGTTCACCCTTTGGCTGCTGCACTCATTCTTCCTCGCGATCCCGCGCGAGTTGGACGAATCCGCGATGATCGACGGCTGTTCGCGCTTTCAGGCGTTCCGTCTTGTCATCATGCCGCTGATGTGGCCGGGCATCATCACCACGGGCATTTTCAGCTTTCTGGTGGGTTACAGCGATTTCATCATCTGCGCCATGCTTCTGCGCGAGGATAATCAGACCATGGTGCCCGCGATCATTGCGTTTCTGGGCACGACCCAGCAGCCGGGTCAGGTCATGTACGCGGTCGCGGCAACGGTGTCGGTCGTGCTGCCGCTTCTTGTTCTTGTCCTGTTCGGTCAGCGCCGGATCGTCGGCGGTCTTGTCGCGGGCGCGGTCAAGGGGTGACGGGGGGCGGCGGCTGCCCGTCATTCAAAAGCCGTCGAATCCCTGTATGGGTGAATTGAACCTGCTTGCTGCCGCCGATTGCGCCGCACGTCTGAATCTGTGGACCCGCCGGTACACCGCTGTGCTTACTTGGGCGGAGCGGCTTGATTCGTTTCAGAACGGCATCGCTGACCACAGTAGCCAAACAAGGAGAATTTTGATGATGAAGAAACCTCAGGTCGGACTGACCCGCAGATCGCTGCTAGCCGCTGCGGGTGTCTTTGGCGCTGCGAGCACGTTCGCACCACGCATCGCGTGGTCGCAGGACGGTGGCAGTATCCTCAAGGCCTTCGCTGGTGGAACCAACACCTCAAGGGGATCGACACCGGGATCATGGATGAACCGATGATCCGCGCGTGGATTCAGGATCCCGCACCGCCAGCGCCGTATCATGCTGAACGGCCGGGTCATTGGGTGGCGGAACCGTCGTGGACGACCGGGGCTGGCCCGACGCAAACCCTCACGCTGGGCGACGGCCGATTGACGCTCGGCGACAGCGCGGGTGCGACGATCACGGTTGCCTCGCCACAAACGGCGGGGCGATACACACAGTTGTGGTGCTCGTATGGCGCTGCACCGGATCAAGCGCTCGATCAGTCACTGGAAGACAGTGGCATGACCGTGTTTCTATCGGACCCGTTGAAAGACGATGTCGAAATCCTGGGTTTTCCGTGGGCCGAAGCCAAGGTCGCGTCTGACCATCCGGTCGCAAATCTGATGGCGGTCCTGTCGGCAACCGATCCCGATGGCAGCTCGACGCTGGTGAGTTTTGGTGTTCTGAACCTGACGCACAGGCAGTTGCATGCCGATCCCGCGCCGATGGTGCCGGGCCAGCCGGAAATGGTGACCGTACAGCTTAACGTCATTGGCCAGAAGTTCGCCAAGGGCCAACGCATTCGTCTGGCGCTTTCGACAAGTCTCTGGCCGATGGTTTTCCCCTCTCCCGAACCGGTGACGCTGACGATCAGTCCGGGTGCAAGACTGATCCTGCCTATGCGTCCAGTGAAGGCCAGCGATTCAGATCTGCCCGATTTCCTGGCGCCCGAGGGGGCAGCGCCGCTGAAAACCAAGACAATCTCCAAAGGCGCGTCAGAGCGATCAGTCAAGACGAACCTTGTTACCGGCGCTGAAACCTACCGCAGGTTCAGCGATAGAGGGGTCCGCACAGCATCTCCATACGGGTCTGACGGTCCGCTATGTCGATGAAGCCCTGTTCGAAATTCGCCCCGACGACCCTACATCGGCGCGCGGCACCTGCACCTGGAACAAGTTCTACGCCCGCGACAACTGGCGGGCAGAACTTGACACCAAGGTTTCGGTCGCAGCCTTGCACGACGTTTGGCGGGTCACGGCGTTGTTGGTCGCACGCGACGGCGACACGAGATTTTTCGCCACGATTGGAATGAGGATATCCCACGCGACATGGTCTGACCGAAAACGCGCACTGACAGACCCGTTTTATTGTAGCACGATCAGCACTGACGGAGCCTTTATAGAAAAGATCAAGCGTGCCCGCGATCATGGCCAGTCCGGGCACGATCCAGCAATCGGGTCAGGGCATGGACGCGGTCGCGGCAAGACTTGGCCGTTCAGTCTGCGATCGTAGCGAACAGATTGTCGTTGATCCGTAAGCGCCACGGTGCCGCACTATGCGGCGAGGCCTGACGGCTGCTTGAATCGCCAGGGCATCAGGTATTCGATCCGGCTTTGCGGGTGGCCGTCGAGGATAGCGCTCAGCGTGGCGGCAATATAATCCACCGGGTTCACGTCGGCCAGCTTGCAGGTTTCTTATCCGTAATTATGAGATTCGACTGCCGGCGGGTTTGCATTTATCCCGTTTTTTCCGGCAATCCGGTCAACCGCTGCAAGCAGACGGGGTTCCTTTTCATAGACACGCAGAAAGGCGGCCCGTGCAAAGCCGTCGATGCCGGTGCTGAATATAGCTGCTTTGGCCAGATACCTTCACCTTGCCAATGACCGTTGGTGCACGGCAAAATGACCGGGGTCAGTTCTTGCGATGGGCAGGTCACTGTCGAGGCGCATCACTTTGGAAATCGGGAGAGACGGCGTCGACGATTTGATATTTTCCGGGGCAAATTTCAAAGGGTTTAATGCTGTTCGACCTCTGAACGATGGCGACGTGTTCAAAACAGACTCTAGCGCAGTTCTGGATCCCGCAGCGTCGGCAAATTGTTTTGATCCAGAGCAATGCCGAGCTGCGCCGAAAGTGCGATCATCGGCCCGTGCTACGGGGCTTTTTTGGATTTAGCCTTGAAAGGGGGGACAGCCGGTGGAATTCCTTATCGTTTTCGAGACTGTCGAAGGGCAGACACGCAAGATCGCTGAACGTGTGGAGCAGCAGATCCAAGCCGCAGGCCACGGGGTTCGGCTTTTCAACACTGAAAACAGATTTGCGCCGTGTACCTTTGATGGCTGCGACAAAGTCGTGTTGGCCGCACCCGTGCATGAACGGCGACATCCGGCATGTTTCGAAGATTTCGTTGCGTCGAACCGCGATGAATTGAAGGTTCGTCCGACGCTGCTCATCTCGGTCAGCCTCAAGGCCGCCTTTCCAGAAGGGTTGGAAGAAGCGCAGGACTACCTGATCGAAATGGAAATGCGGACAGGGTTTGGCCCCGACCACGAGGTGCTGGCCGCTGGTGCCGTTCGAACCGCCAGCTATGGTTACTTTGAAAGCCAGGTCGTGCATGATGTCGTGCTGGATGGGCGCGACGTCGACCTTATCGCGGGCGTGCGCGAATTCACGGACTGGGATCAGCTTGGCGTCGACGTTGCGGCGTTCATGCAAGCGACGCCGCCAGACGGAACGTAAAACCGCCTGATCCCCTGGATGTCGGAATCGGACCCCTGTGGCCCAGACCCCGCTGTCACCCTTGCAGCCCGTAACATGGTGTGCGCAATTGACCTTAACGCCGCCGCCGCCCCTCGAAAGTGGGAAAGAACCGCCATGACGATCGCGTCCCGTTCCAGAACCCATTTGGCGGTGCTGTCAGTTCTGGGTCTGACACATCTGCTCAACGACATGATGCAATCGCTGATTCCGGCGGTCTATCCGATCCTCAAGGAAACCTTCGCCCTGGATTTCGTCCAGATCGGGATGATCACCCTGACGTTCCAGATCGCCGGGGCCATTCTGCAACCGGTGATCGGCATGGTGACGGATCGCCATCCTGCGCCCTATTCACCAGTGGTGGGGATGATGTTCACCCTCTCCGGGCTGGTCAGCCTCGCATTCGCCCACAGCTATGCGATGATCCTCGTCTCGGTGGCCCTGATTGGCATCGGCTCGTCGATCTTTCACCCCGAAGCGACCCGGATGGCACGCTATTCCGCCGGCGGGCGTCAAGGGCTGGCGCAGGGTATCTTTCAGGTCGGCGGGCAGGCGGGCGGCGCACTTGGGCCGGTTTTTGCCGCGTTCATCATTGTGCCCTGGGGGCAACCGAGCCTTGCCTGGTTTGCGGTCACAGCACTTCTGGCGATGATTCTTTTGACATGGATCGGCAGCAAGCAGCATCAGATCAGAGCCGAATTTACGGCGCTGCGAGCCAGTCGCAAGACCGAGGTCGCGTTGCCCCACCAGGCGCCGCTGACCATTGCTACCGGCCTTGTCGTCCTGACCGTGTTGATGTTCGCCAAGAATGCCTATGGCGAGAGTTTCCGGTCGTTTTACACCTTCTATCTGATGGAACGGTTCGATCTTTCGATCCCGTCGGCACAGATGATGCTCTTTATCTTCCTGCTGGCTGCGGCGGTGGGCGTGCTGATTGGCGGAATCGTCGGCGACCGGATCGGCCGTTACCGCATCATCTGGATCTCGGTGCTGGGGCCGCTGCCCCTGACGATCATCCTGCCCTATGCGGACCTGCTCTGGACCGGCGTTCTGACGGTGATGATCAACCTCATCATGGCGAGCGCATTCGCATCGATCCTGATCTATGCGATGGATCTGCTGCCCAACCGGATCGGGTTGATCGGCGGCCTGTTCTACGGTCTGAACTTCGGCCTTGGCGGTGTTGCGGCCGCAATACTTGGGATCATGGCCGACAGCTATGGCGTCGAGGCGGTTTATCGGATCTGCGCGTTTCTGCCGCTTGCGGGCTTGTTGGCGTGGTTCCTGCCCCGGATCGAAGAGGAGGTCGATACCTGACCCTGAAAACCTCGGGCAAAACGCGTTTCGGGCCGGACGGTGTCGACAACCCCGTTGATTTTAGAACGGAACAAACGATTTCGAAACGGCGCTTCGGAGATAAAATCAAGCGGGTCGTCTGATTGTGCTGGCTCAAACGAAAGGCCGTCAGCGCCCTCCCGCACGTGATTGCAGTTTCGAGGTAAGTTCACGTATCAGAGGCCCCTGACTTATTCCCTTTCCGAGATCGGTAAGGATCGGGCAATCGGGGCGGTTGTCGCCACAGCAGGCATCCGCAAGATGCTGAAGTGTGTCCATCATCGACTGCATTTCCTGAATCCGGCGCTGCAAACCGTCGATCTGCTCCAGTGCAAGCCGCTTCACATCCGCGCTCTGGCGCGATCTGTCACGCCAGAGCGCCAGGAGATCTTCGATCTTTTCGACAGGAAAGCCGAGGTCGCGCGCCCGCCTGATGAAACGCAGCATCTGCACCTCGGTTTCCGAATATATGCGATAGCCCGACGTCGTCCGATCTGCTGCCGGAATAAGGCCGGTTCCCTCATAGTAGCGGATCATCTTGGCTGACATGCCAGAGGCGGTAGCGGCTTCACCGATGTTCATGGACAGGCTCCCTTCAGACGCGGGCGGTGGCAGAGAAACGCCGCAAACGCAGTGCATTCCCGAGGACGAAAACAGATGACAGCGCCATGGCCCCCGCGGCAAAGACAGGCGACAGCAGGATGCCAAAGGCAGGCCAGAGCGCCCCCGCCGCCACGGGGATCAGCGCGGCATTGTAGATGAAGGCCCAGAACAGGTTTTGCCGGATATTGCGCATCGTCGCCTTGGACAAGGCAATGGCGTCACTGACAGCCGTCAGTCGTCCGGCCATCAGCACGACATCGGCTGCCTCGATGGCGATGTCGGTGCCGGTGCCGACGGCGAGGCCCACATCCGCCTCGGCCAGCGCCGGAGCATCGTTGATACCGTCGCCGACATAAGCGAGCGGCCCCAGTGCTTTCAACCGCTTGACCGCCGCAACCTTGCCGTCGGGCAGTACTTCGGCCACCACCTCGTCGATGCCAAGCTGGCGGGCGATGGCCTGCGCAGTTCGGGCATTGTCGCCGGTGATCATCGCGACCTTGAGGCCAAGCGCATGCAGCGCGCGGATCGCTTGTGGGGTCGTTTCCTTGATCGGGTCGGCCACGGCAAGGATCGCGGCCAACCGCCCGTCAAGCGCGGCGTAAAGCGGCGACTTGCCGGCCTCTGCCAGCCGGGTGGCGGTGGCGGCGAACGGCGCAACGTCCAGACCCAGCTTTGCCATGAAGCGGTCGGCGCCGATCTCGACCGGCTGGCCATCAGCCGTTGCTGAAACGCCGAAACCCGTGACCGAAGTGAACGCCGCAACCACCGGCAGGGTCAGCCCCTCGGCCTCGGCTGCGGCGACGATGGCGCGGGCAATCGGGTGTTCCGACTTCGCCTCGACGGCCGCGACGGCCGCCAGAACAGCGGCGCGGTCGAAACCGGGCGCAAGATCAAGGTCGGTCAGCGTCGGACGTCCTTCGGTCAGCGTCCCGGTCTTGTCGAAGGCCACGACGCGCACGCCGCCCAGCGCCTGCAAGGCCTCGCCCTTGCGAAAAAGCACCCCCAATTCCGCGCCGCGCCCGGTGCCGACCATGATCGATGTCGGCGTCGCCAGCCCCATCGCGCAGGGGCAGGCGATAATCAGGACCGCCACGGCATTGACCAGCCCGAAGGTCAGCGCCGGGTCGGGCCCAAAGATCAGCCAAACTACAAACGTCAGTGCCGCCAGCGCCATGACGGCAGGCACGAACCACATCGTCACCTTGTCCACCAGTCCCTGGATCGGCAGCTTGCCGCCTTGCGCGTCTTCGACCATGCGGATGATCTGGGCCAGCATCGTCGCCCCGCCGACAGCCGTGGTGCGGAACGAAAACGCGCCGGTCTGATTGACCGTGCCGCCGGTGACAGGACTTCCTGCGGTCTTTTCCACCGGCACCGGCTCGCCGGTGATCATGCTTTCATCGACCCAGCTTGCGCCCGCGCTCACCTCGCCATCAACCGGGATGCGCTCGCCGGGGCGAACCTCGACAATGTCGCCGGGCTGAACCTCGGCGATCGCAAGATCGATGGCCGTCCCGTCGCGGATCACGCGGGCCGTCTTGGCCTGAAGACCCACCAACCGCTTGATCGCCTCGGACGTTCGGCCTTTGGCGCGCGCTTCCAGAAAGCGGCCAAGAAGGATGAGCGTCACGATGACCGCCGCCGCCTCGTAATACACGTTCACAGTGCCTGCGGGCAGCAGGCCCGGCGCAAAGGTCGCTACGAGTGAATAGCCGTAGGCCGCGCCGGTGCCGACAGCGACAAGACTGTTCATGTCGGGGGCGAGGCGGGCAAGGGCCGGAAAGCCCTTGCGATAAAAGCGCTGGCCGGGGCCGATGAGGACGACCGTCGTCAGCGCGAACTGCAGATACCAGCTGTTCTGCATGCCGATGCTGGTGATCACCGCCATGTGGACCCAGGTGAAAAGATGCGCCCCCATTTCCAGAACGAAAACCGGCAGGCTGAGGGCGGCCGCAATCAGAAGATCCCGCTTCAGCAGCGATTCCTCCGCCGCTTTCCGCGTGTCGATTTCGGACGATGCAGCGCCTGTGGTGGGGGCCGCGACATGCGCAGCGTATCCGGCATCCGCAATGGCGCGGACCAGCGCATGCTTGTCTGCGCGACCGGTCACATGAGCCCGTTCCGTCGCCAGATTGACCGAAGCCCCGGTGACACCGGGCACCGCCTTCAGCGCCTTCTCGACACGGGCGACGCAAGAGGCGCAGGTCATGCCTTCAATCTCAAGGTCGTGCGGCGGGCTTGTGACGTCATAGCCGACATCTTCGACAGCCTTGACCAACTGAGCGCGGACGAGTTCGGGGCCAACGATCTCTGCGCGTTCCGTCGCAAGGTTGACCGTCGCGCTTGTCACTCCGGGCACCGCTTTCAGCGCCCGTTCGACGCGGCCGACGCACGAGGCACAGGTCATGCCTTCGATATCAAGCATAAGCCCGACCGGCGCGCCGCTGCGAAACGCTGTCTGATTGACGTTCATCTTAGAATTCCTTGCTGAAACAGTCTTCGCTCAATCAGATAGTCCTTCCCATGATGGTAAGGTCAAGACGTATGTCAAAAAATATTATTACGTGTCTGTGCCCTTGACCTTACAACGATGGGAACCCCTATCTCCCAATGAGTGAGACAAACCCCTCAAGGAGCTAACCATGCAATTCCAGATCAACAACATGAACTGTGGCGGCTGTGCGCGCAGCGTGACCAAGGCGATCCAGTCCGTCGATCCGGCTGCCGACGTCAAGGCAGACCCCGCCGCACATCTGGTCGAAGTGACCACCGTGGCCGCCCGCGCGCGGCTTGTCGAGGCGCTGTCACAAGCTGGCTTCGCCCCGGCCTGAGCGAAATTCCATCGAAAAGCGAGAGCGGAAACGAGCAAACGTAACGTTTAATTGTTTGCAGCCGCTTGAGCCATCGTTAGCGGATTTGCCGTCGCAGGGCAGACGATGCCGGGTAGGGATCACGCGAACACGTCCGGAATGGGTCAGATGGACATGATGGACGGAATGTTCGTGATCCCGCCCGAACTGGCTGATAATCCGGCTGTACAGGACTATGCCGCCGCGATGGGCAAGACGATGGCCGACCCGATGCCCTACACCGGCGACGCGGATGTCGATTTCGTCAAAGGC
>JBBSBK010000050.1:0-23588 GCA_038251315.1 Rhodobacterales bacterium
CAGGGCCATCGCGGCGGCGCTGGACGCTGGAACCGACGTGGTGTGCCTGTGCGAGGGCGATCCGTTCTTTTACGGCTCGTTCATATATCTGTTCGCCCGCCTGTCGGCCCGCTACCGGGTCGAGGTTGTGCCGGGTGTGACCAGTATCACTGCCTGTGCGGCCCGCGCGGGTCTGCCACTGGCGGCGCGTAACGAACGCCTGACTGTCTTGCCGGGGCCATTGCCCGAGGCGGAATTGCAGGACCGGATTGCGGGGGCTGAAAGCGTGGCGATTATGAAAGTCGGTCGGCATCTTGCCAAGATCCGGGGTGTCATCGACGCCTTGGGCTTGACCGATCGCGCCGTTTACATTGAACGGGCGACGCTGCCCGACGAGGTCGTGCTGCCGCTGGCCGATGCCCCCGCCAGTGCCCCGTATTTTTCCATGATCCTGCTGACCAAGGGGGCCGATCCGTGGCTGTGAAACCTGTCGTTCTGGCGCTGTCGCGGTCTGGCGAACCCGTCGCTCATCGAATTGCTGGCGCACTTGGGGTCTTGGTGCATGGTCGGACCGGGCGTGTCGCCAAGGCCGATGCGTGGTTCGACAACGCGCTGGATCATGCCCGCGATCTTTTTGCGGCGGGGGTGCCGGTAATCGGCGTTTGCGCCAGCGGCATCCTGATCCGCGCCGTTGCGCCGCTGTTGGCCGACAAGACTGCCGAACCACCCGTCGTGTCCGTGTCCGACGACGGCGCGGTCGTCGTGCCGTTGCTGGGCGGGCATCGCGGGGCGAACCGATTGGCGCGGGACATTGCGATGGCGTTGGGGGGCGTCGCGGCCGTTACCACGGCGGGCGACGTGGCCTTGGGTGTTGCACTGGACGAACCACCCGCCGGGTGGCGATTGGTCAATCCGGCGGATGCCAAGGCCGCGATGGCCGGGCTGTTGGCTGGAGGTGGCGCGACTGTGTCGGGCGATCCGGCGGCCTGGCTCGCGCAACTGCCCAAGGGCGACAACCTGCGCATCACCTGCGGCATGACCCCGGTGCCGGCCGGGCCTGACCATCTGCATTTCGCCCCGCTGCGCGTGGCTTTGGGCGTTGGCTGTGCGCGGCATTGCCCGCCCGGAGAACTGGCGTCGCTGGTGGCCGATACGCTGGCCACCGCGGGGATCAGCCCGTCGGCGGTGCAGTCGGTCAACACCATCGACCTCAAGGCAGACGAGGTGGCGATCCTTGATCTGGTCGCCGATCTTGGGGTGCCGCTGCGCCTGTTCGATGCGGCGACGCTCGAGGCCGAAACGCCGCGCCTTGCAACGCCGTCCGACGTGGTGTTCGCCGAGGTCGGGGCGCATGGCGTGGCCGAAGCGGCGGCGCTGGCGCAGGGCGGGCCGGACGCCACCCTGCTGGTCGCAAAGCGCAAGACCGCCAATGCAACCTGTGCGCTGGCGCTGGCGTCGTTGCCCCTGACGCGCCTGAAGGGTCGACCCCGGGGGCGCCTGTCGGTCGTCGGGATCGGCCCCGGTCAGGCGGCATGGCGGACGCCAGAAGTGTCGCGCCTTGTCGCCGAGGCTGACGAACTGGTGGGCTATGGTTTGTATATTGATCTTCTTGGTCCGCTCGCCATAGGCAAACTTCGTCAGGATTTCCCGCTGGGTGGCGAGGAGGATCGCTGCCGTTACGCCCTTGAACGCGCGGGCGAGGGGCGCAACGTCGCGCTGGTCTGTTCGGGCGATGCGGGCATTTATGCAATGGGGGCGCTGGTGTTCGAACTGCTGGACCGTGGCCCCGACGAACACGGCGTCAGCGATGCGGCGCGGCGGATCGCGGTGATCTGTTCGCCGGGTGTGTCTGCCCTGCAAGGTGCCGCCGCGCGGGCCGGCGCGCCGCTGGGCCACGATTTCTGCACCATCAGCCTGTCGGACCTTCTGACACCCCGTGCCGATATCCTGCGGCGGTTACAAGCGGCGGCCGAAGGGGATTTCGTGATCGCATTCTACAACCCCGTATCGAAAACCCGCCGCACCCTGCTGGCCGAGGCGCGTGACATTTTGCTGCGCCATCGCCCTGCCGATACGCCCGTCATGCTGGCGTCGTCACTCGGGCGGCCCGAGGAAAACGTGCGGTATCGCCGGTTGGACGAACTGCAGGTCGACGAGGTAGACATGCTCACGGTCGTGCTGGTCGGGTCGTCCAACAGCCGTCTGGCGCAACTGGGGACCGGGCCGCGCATGTTCACCCCGCGCGGCTATGCCCGCAAGATCGACGGCGATCTGAGCCAGTCAAGAAAGGCCATCCCATGACCGTTTATTTCATCGGCGCGGGGCCGGGCGACCCCGAACTACTGACCCTCAAGGCGGCCCGTTTGATCGGCGCCTGCCCGGTGTGCCTTTACGCCGGGTCGCTGGTCCCGGCTGAGGTCGTGGCCTGTGCGCCAGCCGGAGCGCGGGTGCTGGATACCGCTGTTATGACGCTGGACGACACGCATGGGGAAATTCTGGCTGCCCATGCACAGGGCCAGGACGTTGCCCGAGTCCATTCCGGCGACCCGTCGCTGTATGGGGCGATTGCCGAACAGATCAGGCGGCTCAAGGTCGATGGGATCGACTATCAGATCATCCCCGGCGTCCCCGCCTATGTCGCGGCGGCCGCAGCATTAGGGCAGGAACTGACCATTCCCGAGGTGGCGCAGTCGATTATTCTGACCCGGATGTCGATGAAATCGACGGGCATGCCTGCGGGTGAAACGCTGGAGAACTTTGCCCGCAGCGGGGCGACAATGGCGATCCATCTGGGTATCCGGGCCCTGCGCGAGATCGAGCGGCAGCTCGCCCCTCATTACGGGACCGATTGCCCGCTGGCCGTAGTCTACCGCGTCGGCTGGCCCGACCAGCAGATCATCCGCGGCACCCTTTCAGACATCCACGCCAAGGTCCGTGCGGCCAAGATCACCCGCACCGCACTGATTCTGGTTGGTCCCGCGCTGGCCGATTCGCACGGATTTCCCGACAGCGCCTTATACGACGCCAGCCGTCCGCATGTGTTGCGGCCACGTGTCAGTGCGCAATAATCAAAGGGTTTCAGGCGTTTGAATCGTCTGTCGCATATCCTTGACTTGATTTTGCCAGAATTCGACGCATCCTGACCCGTGGGGCGAGGAGGTGCTGATGTCGGAATACCTGCCAGAGGCGGTGCGCAAAGGGCTGGAAGACGCCCGCAGGGCTGCGTTGCGCCGCTCGTCCCGTCTCTGTGTCCACGATGGTGATAACGTGCATCGTGTCACCCGTCTGTGGGACGGCGGATTTGCGATGGAGGCCAAAGACGCCCCGAAACTGCGTGGTTTCGTCGAACTTTACGACGGATCGCGCCACATCTTTCAGTGTCTTGTCGTGTCGTCGGACGTAGAGTCCGATGAACGGGTCTACGAATTCAAATGGCACACGCCAGTCGCTGACCGCGCCGCTGCGGACTTTGAACAGGCCGAAACGCCGCCCATTGCCCTGATCCCGACGTTGCGCAACTGGTTCCGGGCCTGACGCCACCTATTGCAGATCGCCAAAGGCCGCCTGCAATCGCGACACCGCCTCGACTACCCGACTACGCGGCATGGCGAGGTTGAAGCGCAGGAACGATTCGCCGCCCTTGCCGAAGGCTGCACCGGGGCTGGGGGCGATCCGCGCGACTTTCTGCACCCGCAATTTAAATTCTTCCGGGTCCATCCCGGTCCCGGCAAAATCGATCCAAGCCAGATAAGTCGCCTCGATCGGGATCGACTTGACCCCGGGGATGGCGTTCATCCCGGCGTCGAACACCCTGCGATTGCCGTCAAGATAGACGCGCAGGGCGTCGACCCATGCGGCCCCATCTGGCGAATAGGCAGCGGTGACCAGCGACGGACCGAACAAGTTGGTCGCAACGCTCAGCGCCACCATCCGTCGGGCGAACACCGCTCGCAGGTCGTCGTCGGGAATAATGATGTTGCCGTTTTCAGTGCCGGCAAGGTTGAAGGTCTTGGACGCCGAAGTCGCCATGATCAGCCGATCTTCGATTCCTTCGATCAGGGCCATAGGCGTGTGGACAGTCCCCGGCATGGTGAGGTCGTGATGGATTTCGTCGGATACGATGACCAGGTCGTGCCGCTTGGCAAAGGCGGCTACGGCCAGAAGTTCGGCCCGGCTCCAGATCCGGCCGCTGGGGTTGTGCGGCGAACACAGGATCAGCATTCGCTCGTTGCCCGTCATCTGCGCGTCGTATGCCGCAAAATCAAGTTCATAGCGGTCGTCTGTCAATCGCATCGGGCATTCGACCGGGACGCGCCCTGCTGCCTTCAGGACACGGTAGAACGAATGATAGATCGGCGTGAACATCACCACGCCGTCGCCGGGGCTGGTGAAGGCATCGACAGCCACGGCAACGCCGTTCACCAGACCGTTGGTGGTAAATATCCATTCGGGCTTGATGGTCCAGCCGTGACGGTTCTGCATCCACCATTTGATGGCTTCATGATAGTCGGCCTTATCGCCGTAATACCCATAGATGCCCTGCGCATGCACCGCGCCCAGCGCATCGCGGATGCAGTCGGGGGCGCGGAAATCCATATCGGCGGTCCACATCGCAAGGCCGTCGCTGGCAGGCACACCAAAAAGCGCTTCCATGTCGTCCCATTTGTTCGAATGGGTGCCGCGCCGGTCGATCAACTCGTCAAAACTCATCATTGTCTCCGTTGGATTTCGGCCACGCTACCCATGGACGCGACGGGCGCAAGGCCTGTTGCACCTGAACGGGTCATCGCCTAAATCCGGGGCATGACATTGCGCCCGATCCTGATCCACCCCGACCCGCGTCTGAAAACGCCATGCAAGCCTGTGACCGACGTCACGGACGACTTGCGCGCACTGGCCGACGACATGCTGCAAACCATGTATGACGCCCCCGGTGTCGGCCTTGCCGCACCGCAGGTCGGTGTCATGGTGCGCCTGCTGGTGATGGATTGCGTCAAGGAGGAAGGGGCTAAACCGCGCCCGATGGTTTTGTTGAACCCCTCGGTCATCTGGGCCTCGGACGCGCTGAAAACCTACGAAGAAGGCTGCCTGTCGATCCCCGAACAATTCGCCGACGTCGAACGCCCCGCCGCGGTGCGCGTGACCTGGACTGATCTGGAAGGGACGGCGCAAGAAGAACAGTTCGGCGGCCTCTGGTCGACATGTGTGCAGCACGAGATCGACCACCTTGATGGCAAGCTGTTCATCGACTACCTCAAGCCCCTGCGCCGCCAGATGATTACCCGCAAGATGGTCAAGTTGAAACGCGAATTGGCGCGCGAAAAGGCGTGATGGTGCGGGCGACCCCGACCCCGCCATGCAGGTCCGCATGACCCGCACCGTGGTCCCTTGGCCGCATAAGGCACTGCGCACGCCCGCCGCGCTTGTCGCCGAAATCACCGACGATATCCGCGCAATCTGGGATGCTATGATCGCGGTGATGGAGGCCATGCCCGGTGTCGGCCTTGCCGCCGTGCAACTGGGCGTGCCCCTGCAACTTGCCGTCGTCGATGCGTCCACGGCCCGCGGGCAGGTGGTGCGGATGGCCAACCCTGAGGTGCTGCATGCAAGCGTCGAACTGCGCGACCACGACGAGGCATCGCCGAACCTGCCCGGCGTGTCCGCCAGGATCAGCCGCCCCCGCGCCGTCACCGTGCGGTTCCTGAACGATCAGGGGGTGGTCGAAGATCGCGATTTCGTCGGCCTGTGGGCGACGTCCGTGCAGCACCAGATCGACCATCTGGCGGGCAGGATGTATTTCGACCGCCTGACGCGGATGAAGCGCGACATGCTGCTGAAAAAAGCACGCAAGGCGGCGGTGGACTGACATGCGCATCGTTTTCATGGGCACGCCAGCATTTTCGGTGCCGGTATTGGAATCGTTGGTCGATGCAGGGCACGATATCGCCGCCGTCTATTGCCAGCCCCCCCGCCCCGCCGGGCGCGGCAAAAAGGATCGACCCAGTGCGGTGCAAGTCCGGGCCGAGGCGCTGGCTCTGCCTGTCCGCCATCCCGCGTCGCTGAAGGATGCCACCGAACAGGTGGCCTTTGCCGCCCTCGCTGCCGATATCGCCGTCGTCGTCGCCTATGGCCTGATCCTGCCGCAACCGGTGCTGGATGCCCCCCGCCGTGGATGCCTGAACATCCACGCCTCGCTATTGCCACGCTGGCGCGGCGCGGCACCGATCCACCGCGCGATCATGGCGGGCGATGCGGAAACCGGCGTCTGCATCATGCAGATGGAGGCCGGCTTGGACACCGGGCCGGTGCTGTTGCGTCAGGCGATCCCGATTCGGGCCGACGATACGACCGGCACGCTGCACGACCGGCTGTCGACCCTTGGCGCGGACATGATCGTGCAGGCGCTGACCACCCTGCCCGACCTCAAGCCGCTACCTCAACCAGACACCGGCATCACCTATGCCGCCAAGATCGACAAGGCCGAGGCGCGGATCGACTGGACCCGTCCCGCCCCAGAGATCGACCGGACGATTCGTGGTATGTCGCCGTTTCCGGGGGCTTGGACGATGATGGGGGTTGAACGGGTCAAGCTGCTCGGCAGTCAGGTTGCCAGCGGCACCGGTGCGCCCGGTCAGGTGCTGAACGGGCTGACCGTCGCCTGCGGCAGCGGGGCCGTGGCGATCAACGCATTGCAGCGCGAAGGAAAGAAGCCGCTGCCGACGATCGTGGCGCTGCGCGGACTGACGTTGCCCGACCGGCTCGGCTGACCCGTTCCTTCTTTGGTCCGTTAACCTCCGGGGGAGCCCGGCACGGGCGGGGGCAGCGCCCCCTCTGACGGCGCGACTATTTCAGCCCGTTTTGATCCAGCAAATGCCGCCCTTGTTTATCCTCGACCTCGATCACCCAGACATCGGGGTCGAACCCGCGTTGACGTGCCAGTGATGCATCGACAGCGGCTTCGTCACCCTCCGCCAGCACGACCCACTCGCGATCACCACGCGTCAGATCAAAGCGGCGCTGATAGGACACCGCCCGCCCGTCCAGCGTGTTCAGCTTGACCAGCACCGCCCCCGCCGTGCCGTCACCGTGTTTGACTACAAACGCCGGAATGTCGGCCAGCCGCAGCCGCGTCAGATAGGCGGCAACCCAGAAATCAGCCGTCAGCCTCACGCATTGCCGTCCTTGAAGTCCAGACCCATTTCCGAATACCGCTCGGATTCCTCCAGCCAGTTCGGGCGCACCTTGACCTGCAAAAACAGATGCACGCGGCGGCCCAGAAACGCCTCCAGCTCTTCACGCGCTGCCTTGCTCACGGCCTTGGCCGTCTCGCCGCCCTTGCCCAGCACGATGCCCTTGTGACCATCGCGGGCGACATAGACGATCTGGTCGAT
The DNA here is from genome assembly GCA_038251315.1 of Rhodobacterales bacterium. Classification (GTDB taxonomy): domain Bacteria; phylum Pseudomonadota; class Alphaproteobacteria; order Rhodobacterales; family Rhodobacteraceae; genus JBBKXP01. Next base: position 7,371 of record JBBSBK010000050.1, read on the forward strand.
CCGCGCCGTTCCATCCTCGCGCTCGACCCAATTCTCGGTCTCGACGGTCAGTTCGTAGGGCAGTTCCTGATGCAGCCGCAGCGTCAGTTTTTCGCGGGTCATTTCGGCGGCGATCATCCGCATCGGCAGATCGGCGATCTGGTCTTCGGGATACAGCCACGGGCCTTCGGGCATCTGTGTGGCCAGCCAGTCACGCAATGTATCGCAGCCATGCCCGCGTTCGGCCGAAATCATAAAGGTTTCGGCAAAGGCGTAGGCCTCGTTCATTTCCTGGGTCAGCGCCAACAACCCCTCGGCCTTGACCCGGTCGATCTTGTTGATGGCCAGCGCGACCGTGCGGCCTTGGCCTATTTCGGACAGCCGGGGCAGGATCGCCTTGACCCCTTCGGTGACACCACGATGCGCCTCGATCATCAGGACAACCACATCGGCGTCGGCAGCCCCGCCCCATGCAGCAGCGACCATTGCCCGGTCGAGACGGCGGCGCGGTTTGAACAGGCCGGGGGTGTCGACGAATACGATCTGCGCCTCGCCCGCCATCGCCACGCCCCGGGTCCGCGCCCGGGTCGTCTGGACCTTATGTGTGACGATACTGACCTTGGCCCCGACCATATGGTTGAGCAGGGTCGACTTGCCCGCATTGGGCTCACCGATCAGGGCGACGAAACCGGCGCGTGTGGTCATGGGGATCTCCTGTGCCGACAGTCGCGGCGGATGACGTTCCGTGTCATAGGGTGTTTTTGGCGCAACGCCAACCTGTGCGCCGACCAGCGGCGACATCGTGATGCACAAACGCGCGCTGGCTATCCCAACTTGTCCAGCAACTGCTGCGCCGCCAACTGTTCGGCCTGCCGTTTCGACCCGGCGGTGGCGCTGGTTGACGCACCACTTGCCAGCCGCACCTCGATGGTAAAGGCGGGCGCATGGTCGGGGCCGGAACGGGCGATTTCCACGTAATCGGGGGGCGGTTCGCCGCGCCCCTGCGCCCATTCCTGCAACGCCGTCTTGGCATCGCGGGCATCGTCGTCAACGTCGGTGATCCGCGCCCCCCACAAGGCCGCGGTCACCGTGCGGGCAACGTCAAATCCCGCGTCAAGGAAAACAGCCGCAATCACCGCCTCCATCGCGTCAGCCAGCAGCGCCTCTTTACGCCGCCCGCCCGATTGCATTTCGGACCGGCCCAGTTTCAGAACCATGCCAAGGTCGATCTGGCGGGCCACATCGGCACAGGCTTCACGGCGCACAAGGGCGTTGAAACGCGGCGCAATCTGGCCCTCGGTGGCCGCTTTGTCGGCGACCAGCAAGGCGTCGGCCATGACCAGCCCCAGCACCCGGTCGCCCAGAAACTCCAGCCGCTGGTTGTCGTCGCGGTGGACCGACGACATCGACGGATGGGTGACGGCCCGCACCAGCAGGTTTGGATCGGCAAAATCATGCCCCAGACGCCGGGCAAAGGCGGCGAGTTCGGCGGAAAGTTTCATTGCACGCCCACCCCGATCCGGTCGGGCCGCCATGTCCAGAATTGCCACCAGCTGCGCCCTGCTGCCGAAACGATGACCCGCCGCACCCGGCCGATGACGGCGTCATCGGGAACCAGCCCAAGCCCGCCCGCGGCAAGCGCGATACGGCTGTCCACAGCGTTGTCCCGATTGTCGCCCAGCACAAAAGTGGTTCCGGGCAACACTGTCATCGGCGGCACGTTATCCAACGGCGTGTCGGCGATGCCTAGAATGTCCTGCGTCACACCGTCCGGCAGAACCTCGCGCCAGCGCCGTTTCTGGCAATTCGCCCCCTGCCCGACTGCACCGTTCAAACAACGCGGCAGCAGGCCCGCAGGCCCCTGCGGGCCCATCACCTCGTCAAAGAAACCTGCGTCGGTCATGGTCGCCGGCGCGCCGTCGATCTGCACCACACCGTTCAGCAGCGCGATGGTTTCGCCGGGCAGGCCGATGACGCGGGCCACCGTGCTTTGACCCGTCAGCGGATGGGCGAAAACGATCACGTCGCCACGCTCGGGCGTCCGCCGCAGGGCCGTTGCAGCAACCACATCCCCGACCAGCAGGGCAGGTTTCATATGGCCGCCGACAATCAAATACGGGGTCCAGAACAGACGCGACAGGATCAGCGCCGCCAAAAGCATAACCGCAGCCATCCCCAGCAGACGCAGCGGCGTGCCTGTCGTGAACCGGCGCGGGTTGCCGCGCCGCAAAGCAAGAACCAGGGCCAGCACGGCCCCCGCGTAGGGCACCAGCAGCAACCAAACCCACCAGCCCGACCAGCCCAGATCGTTCAGTCGGCGCAGGGCGTGACCGAACAGCGGAACCGTTAAAAGGGCCAGACCGATCACGCTGATGGCCCGTACCCAATCGGGCCAGTCGGTCCGGTCAAGCCCGAACAGCGCCGCCCCGGCAAACAGCGCCCAGATCAGCAGTGCGCCGATGAACGCGGTCCGGTGCGACCGCCCGAACCAATCGAACCCAGCCGTCAGCATACCCGTGGTTGTCGGCCGCGCCATCCGTCCTGCCTAGTTGACCGCCTTGAAATAGCGGTCCGACCGCCAGGTCCAGAACGCCAGCATCGACCGGCCCGAGGACGAGAACATGATCCGGTCGGCCCGCCCGACGATGTCCTCAAGCGGGACGTAGCCGACCCCTCCCGCGCTTTGCGGATAGCGGCTGTCGGTGGAATTGTCGCGGTTGTCACCCATGAAGAAATACTTGCCCGCAGGCACCTCATAGACCCCGGTATCGTCGGACCCTTGAGTGCCGATGTTCAGGATGTCGTGAGCCACGCCGTTGGGCAGGGTTTCGGTCGTCCGCGTCTTTTCGCAGGGCGCGCCTTCGGGCACGTCGCCGTTGGCGCAGCGCGGCCGCAGGCCTTGCGGCCCCTGTGCCTCCATCGTTTCGGTAAACGTCCCGGCGTCCTGCACGGTCACCGGTTCACCGTTGATATAGAGCAAGCCGCTGGTTACCTGAATCTTGTCGCCCGGCAGGCCGATCAGCCGCTTGATGAAATCGCGCCCCGATACGGGGTGGCGGAACACCACCACATCGCCGCGCTGCGGATCGCTGCCGAACAGGCGGCTTTCGGCCCCCTTGAACACGCCGCAGAAATCCTCGGCATCGATGTCGAGTCCGATCTGCGGGATCCGGATCGACGGGCAGGATGCGTATGAATACCCATAGGCCATCTTGTTGACGAACAGGAAATCGCCGATCAGCAGGGTGTCCTTCATCGATCCGGAGGGGATCCAGAACGGCTGGAACAGGATCGTGCGGAATGCCCCGGCGATGAGCAGGGCATAGACGACCGTCTTGACGGTTTCCTTGACGGAGCCCCAAAGCCCTGTGGTTTCAGCCATGATCGGTTCCTTTGATACGGGTGTGGGCTACATGATCGGGGCGCATGGGGGTGTCAAGCGGAGGACGTCAAGCGCGGGTGGGCCGCGCCTCGATCACCACGAATGCGCTGGCCCAAGGGTGGTCATCGGTCAGGGTGACGTGGATCACCGCTGTATGTCCGGGGGGGGTCATCGCGTCCAGCCGTTCCCTGGCCCAGCCTGTAACATGCATGACCGGCTGGCCGGTGCGCAGGTTGGTCACGGCCATGTCCTTCCACGCGATGCCCATGCGCAGTCCGGTGCCAAGGGCTTTGGAACACGCCTCTTTCGCCGCCCAGCGCTTGGCGTAGGTGGCGGCGATCGCGCGTGGGCGACTGGCGGCCTTGCGCTGTTCGCGTTCGGTGAACACGCGGGTCAGAAAACGGTCGCCGAACCGTGCCAGCGTGCCCTCGATCCGGTCGATGTTGCACAGGTCCGTGCCGATCCCGAGGATCATGCCACGGTCTGGCGGGGCAAAGGTGCGGCTGGCATCGAGGGGTCCTGTAGTCGTGACGATGCGTACCCTACAGTGAAGGCCGTGAAAGTCCATCGGGGCCAAGGTTGATCTGGATCATGGCCGGTGTCTGCGGGCGGGTCCATAATGATTCCAGCGACCGAACCGGTTGGCCATCAAAGGATATCATCATGAACATCGGCAGACGTACGACCCTCACGCTTGGCGCCGGGTTATTGGCCATTGTGCTGGGTGCCCCGGCCATGGCGGCGGGCACGACGGTCGCCGTTTCGCTTTGGGACAAGGGCGACACATCGATGGACGGGTTCGGCACCCTGCCCGATCTTGCCCCCGGCATGGGCGGCGACATGAGCCTTGCCACCATGGGCATCACCGTCGATCCGATCACCGTCCCGGCGGGCGACGTGACATTTGAGGTAACCAACGATTCCAAGACGATGATCCACGAGATGATCTTGTCACCGCTGCCCGCAGACGGAAAACCCCTGCCTTATCTGGCGGATGAGAACCGGGCGGACGAAGATGCTTCGGGACACCTGGGCGAAGTTGCCGAACTGGACCCTGGCGCCAAGGGTGCCCTGACGGTGACACTGACGCCGGGCACTTACATCGTTTACTGCAACATCCCGGCGCATCTGGTGCTGGGCATGTGGACCACCATTACGGTGACCGAATAGGCAATGTCGGCGCGGGCACAGACCCGCGCCGCATCCATCAGCCGTCGCAATGCCCGGTGCTGTACGTTATTCAAAGAAGCCTCCAACCCAGTCCCTGCTGCCAGTCCACGAGCTGCGAATGGCATCACCGACTTCGAATTCGGCAAGGCCTGTGTACATTCCTTTCATCTCTCCCCAGATCGCGCCGGGGCTTTTTCTGACCTGCGCCCAAAGTTCTTCTTTGGTGGGCACCCGCAATCCACATACTTCCGTCGTGTCGATGGCGTTTTCGGGGTTCATCGCGACGTCAAGTTCGTAAAGGTCAGTCATCAGGTTGCAGGAATCCGCTAGCTCCCACGAGGTCGCGGCAACAACAATCGCGATGCCCCAAAAAGGAATCGATTCCCCAGCCATAGAACCGATATTTTGGGCCGACGACCGTGTCACCCGGCGCGTCACCCGGTCGCGCGTATCACTGACTGCGGCGGTCAGTCGCATCCTGCGACCACGATAAACCACGTCGTCCGTGACGGCTACGACCGCAGGTCGCGCCCTTACACTTGCCAATTCTTGACGAAGCTGTCGATTTGCTGCGACGTTGTCCTGCGAGCTTTGCAATAATCGCGCGGAAACTTCTCTCTGCCGTGCACCGGTGGCGATCAGCCTGTCGTTTGACGACCGCATTTGCCTATTGCTAGCGGCCAGATTTCCGTTTGAACGACGCAGGCGAGTGCGCTCATCCGTTAATTCGGCGATCTGGCGATCCCGGTTCGCTACATCGACCTGATGGGAACGGCGGACGGTTCGCAACTCGGTCGCGTTTTCAACCAGGCTCGCCGCCAGCCCGAATAGCCCAGCCGATATTGTGGTCGCGAGGCTACCAACCGTAAAAATCGTGGCGACTAGCAGCAACACCACCGCTTTCTGGGAGACCCGGATCAGCACGTCCATCAGTTTACGGGCGAAATAGGCAGCGACGTCGAGCGTGACCTTGAACGTCCTCCAGATCATACCCGCGCCGCATCCATCAACCGTCGCATTTCCGCGATCGCCGGGGTCAGGCCGCGAAAGATCGCTTCGCCGATCAGGTAGTGGCCGATGTTCAGTTCCATCACTTCGGGCAACGCGGCGACCGGCTGGACCGTGTCATATGTCAGTCCGTGACCGGCATGCACCTCGAGCCCCAGTGACTGCGCGAATGTTGCCATTTCGGCCAGCCGCATCAATTCGGCATCGCGCTTTTCGAAATGCCCGTCCGCATGGGCGTCGCAATAGGCACCGGTGTGCAGTTCCACCACCTCGGCGCCAATCCGGTTGGCCGCTTCGATCTGGCGGCGGTCGGCGGCGATGAAGATGCTGACCCGGCAGCCCGCATCACGCAGCGGGGCAATGAAATGCGCCAGTTTGTTTTCCTCCCGGGCGACTTCCAGTCCACCTTCGGTGGTACGTTCCTCGCGTTTTTCGGGGACGATGCAGACGGCATGGGGTTTGTGGCGCAGGGCAATCTTCTGCATCTCGTCGGTCGCGGCCATTTCGAAATTCAGTGGCGTGGTCAGGACGGCCATCAGCCCCTCGATGTCGGCGTCACTGATATGGCGGCGATCTTCGCGCAGGTGCGCGGTGATGCCGTCGGCCCCCGCATCCTCGGCCAGTTTGGCGGCCCGGATCGGGTCCGGGGCGGCCCCGCCACGGGCGTTGCGCACAGTCGCCACGTGATCGATATTGACGCCCAGGCGCAGTCTGCTTGCGGTCATGCGACTCTCCCTCACCATGATTTGATCAAAACCTAGCCGGACTTTGGCCCGTTGTCAGGCGGTGTTCTGCCCAGTTGCACCAGTTTGGCCTGCAATGCTTTGCGCCGCCGTTTCTGATAGGCGGCGATCAACGGCACCGACAGGTAATAGGCGATCGAAGCGACAATGATCCCCGGAATGATCCCGCCGATCATGAAGGGAAGGAACACCTCTTTATAGAACACCGACAGGCGTTCCCAATGCATCTGTTCGGGGGTGAAAGCAGCCAGGAAATTGTGCCACAGATCCCGCCACGCGCCGCCAAACTTTTCGCCCAGGGACAGATGCGCCCCGGCGCGCGGTTGGGTGCCCAGCAGGAAATGCCCGGTCGCCAGCGACACCCCGGCGATCGGCACATAGGTCAAGGGATTTCCAAAAAAGGTGCCGAGCAGCGCGGCAAGGATATTGCCCCGCATCAGTCCCGCAATCAGCCATGCAATGATAAAGTGCAGCCCAAAGAAGGGGGTGAAGGTGGTGAACACCCCGGCCCAGATGCCCCGCGCAATCTTTTCGGGGGTATCTGGCAACCGGCGGACCCGGTGTTTGACGTATTCGAACGCACGCACCCAGCCACCGCGCGGCCACAGCGCCTGAGCCACGGCCCGCCATATCGGCCGACGGTCTCTGCGTTTGAAAACCAACCCTTGTCCCTTCCTGCCTCAGACCTTTTTCAGCCCCACGTCGGCACGTGCCGGATCGCGGTGTCGGCCGATCGACGACACGTTGCTTTCCGCTTCGAGCGCCGTCATCACCCGGTGCATGTGTTCGGTATCGCGCAAATCCACATCGACCAGCAGCCGGTAGAAATCGGGTTTGCGGTCGACGAAATTCAAATCCGAGATATTGGCGTTCTGTTCGCCGATCAAGGTGCAGATCCGCCCCAATACGCCGGCGTCATTGGTAATCGTCAGATCAAACGTCACGGTGTTGACGGATTTGTGGTTGCCGTCCTGCCAGCGCAGATCGACCCAGCGGTCGGGCTGGTCTTCGTAAGCCACCAGCGCCTGACAGTCGATGGCATGGACAACCACCCCCTGCCCACGAAAGGTGATCCCGACGATCCGTTCGCCCGGCACCGGCTGGCAACAGGCGGCGCGGCGGTGGGTCTGGTCGGCGGCAAGACCGACCACGGCGCGCCCCTCGTCCACTTCCTCGCCCTTGCGTTCGGCGAGTTCGGGATAGATCGCCAGCACAACCGTGCGCGACGATATTTCGGCGCTCCCGAGTTGCGCCAGCAGATCGTCCACATCTTCCATCGCCAGCGTTTTCGCAGCGGTGCGCAGCGCCTTGACCGTCGCCTTTTTGCCGACGTTTTCAAACGCCACACGGGCCAGTTCGCTGCCCAGCTTGATGAACCTGTCGCGGTCTTCTTCGCGCAGGGACCGCCGGATCGCGGTTTTCGCCCGCCCGGTCACGGCAATGTCGATCCATGTCGCCTGCGGCGTCTGCCCTTCTGCGGTGATGATCTCGATCGACTGGCCATTTTTCAGGCGGGTCCACAGCGGCACGCGCATCCCGTCAACCTTGGCACCCACGCAGGCCGAGCCGATCCGTGTGTGGATTGCATAGGCAAAATCAATCGGCGTCGCGCCGCGTGGAAGTTTGATGACATCGCCCTTGGGCGAAAAACAGAACACCTGGTCCTGATACATCTCAAGCTTGACGGCCTCGAGAAATTCGTCGTGGTCCTGATCGTCGTCCAGTCGTTCGGTCAGCGACGAAATCCAGCGCACCGGATCGACGGCAAAGCGGTTTTCGACACGTTCGCCGTTGCGATAGGACCAATGCGCGGCAACGCCGGTTTCGGCGACCTCGTGCATTTCGCGGGTGCGGATCTGCACTTCGACCCGTTTGCCGTCGCGCCCGGACACGGTCGTATGGATCGACCGATAGCCGTTCGATTTCGGCTGGCTGATGTAATCCTTGAACCGCCCCGGCACCGCCCGCCAGCGTTGGTGAATCGCACCCAGCACCCGGTAACACTCACCCTCGGTCGCGGTGATGATCCGAAAGCCGTAGATATCGGACAGGCGCGAAAACCCCTGATCCTTTTCCTGCATCTTGCGCCAGATCGAATAGGGTTTCTTGGCGCGTCCCGACACCTCGGCGTCGACGTTGGACCTGTCGAGTTCCGTGCGCATGTCAGCGGTGATCTTTTCGATCACATCGCCGGTTTCGCGTTGCAGGGTGATGAACCGGCGGATGATCGAGCTGCGCGCCTCGGGGTTGATGACCCTGAAGGCCAGATCCTCAAGCTCTTCGCGCATCCACTGCATGCCCATGCGCCCAGCCAGCGGGGCATAAATATCCATCGTCTCGCGGGCCTTTTGGGCCTGCTTGTCGACGCGCATGGATTTGATCGTGCGCATGTTATGCAGCCGGTCGGCCAGCTTGACCAGAGTGACGCGCAGGTCGCGGCTGGTCGCCATGAACAGCTTGCGAAAGTTTTCCGCCTGTTTGGTTTCCGTGCTGGTCAGTTGCAGGTTGGTCAGCTTGGTCACGCCATCGACCAGTTCGGCAATCTCGGTGCTGAACCGCTTTTCGACTTCGGCGTAAGATGCCTTGGTGTCTTCAATAGTATCGTGCAACAGAGCGGTAACCAGAGTCGCATCGTCCATCTGCATCTGCGCAAGAATGACGGCGACGGCGACGGGATGGGTGAAATACGGTTCGCCGGAATGCCGGAACTGGCCGTCGTGCATGGCGGCGCCAAAGGCGAAAGCCTCGCGCAGACGCTTTTCGTTGGTGCGGGGGTTGTAGGTGCGGACCAGTGCGATCAGATCGTCGGCAATCGTCATGGTCCGTGCCTTGTTCCAAAAGGCCGGGAATACCGCCTTAGCGCTGCCCCTGCGCTTCCATCAGCGCACGCAACAGCTTTTCTTCTGACATGTCGTCATCGGCGGGTTTATCGGCCTCCGCCCCCATCAGCAACGACATCGAATCCTCTTCGGGTTCATCGACTTCGATCTGGGTCTGATGCGCCTCGATCATGCGTTCGCGCAGGTCGTCGGCGCCTTGGGTTTCTTCGGCGATTTCGCGTAAGGATACGACCGGGTTCTTGTCGTTGTCGCGGTTCACCGTTACCGGCGATCCGGCAGTGATTTCGCGGGCACGGTGGGCGGCCAACATGACCAGTTCAAACCGGTTCGGGACCTTGTCCACACAATCTTCGACGGTAACGCGGGCCATGAGCACACTCCTGCAATGTCGCGGCATTCCTTGGAAAGCCACCGTCTAAGGGCTAGACCTGCGATTGACAAGTGGATTCGGGCCGGTTTCGCAACCTAGTCCAGCGGGATGACGTCAGCCCGATCAGCATCAGGTAAGGCCGCCAGCATCGTCGCCACCGTGACGCCCAGCAGCGGATGCACCCAGTCCGGTGCGACCTCGGCCAGCGGCACGAGGACAAAGGCGCGATCCTGCAACCGCGGGTGCGGCAGGATCAGGGTGTCAGGTGTCGCCGTTTGCTGCTCTGCGGCAGACAGGTTGCGCCAAACCGTCTGGGTCGCAGCGTCGGGCAGCACCGTCTCGCCCACCGCCAGCAAATCAAGATCAAGCGTGCGTGGCCCCCATCGCCGGATGCGCTGCCGCCCCGCCGCCGCCTCGATGCGATGCAGGATCGACAGAATTTCAACCGCAGCGAGAGTTTTATCGATCCGAATCGCGGCGTTCACAAAATCGGGGCCAGACCCTGGCGGATATGCTGACGTGCGATAAAGGCGACTTTGCCGAAGGTCGCCACCACACTGCGTCGCGATGTCGCAAATCGCTTTCAAAACTGTCTGTTGCGTTGTCTTTTCCATCGCACCAAGGTTCGACCCCAGTGAAACGAGCACACTGAATTTCCCCTGCATGGTGGCTTGCCTCTTTGTGTCGGAAAGTTCAGTATGGTGGGGTTTCGCCGTATTTGCATACCACTCATCATCACTCACGGACACCCCGGCGGAAACACACTTCGGAAGGATTTTCAATGTTTTATCGGGACGAGCGCCTTGCGCTCTTCATCGATGGCTCGAATCTGTATGCAGCGGCCAAATCGCTGGGGTTCGACATCGATTACAAATTGCTGCGGCAGGAATTCATGCGGCGGGGCAAGCTGCTGCGGGCGTTCTATTACACCGCCCTGCTGGAAAACGACGAATATTCGCCGATCCGCCCGCTGGTCGACTGGCTGCACTACAACGGCTTTACGATGGTGACCAAGCCGGCCAAGGAATACACCGACAGCATGGGCCGCCGTAAGGTCAAGGGCAACATGGACATCGAACTTTGCGTCGATGCCCTGGAACTGGCACCGCACGTCGACCACATCGTGCTGTTCTCTGGCGACGGCGATTTCCGACCGCTGATCGAATCGCTGCAACGCAAAGGGGTGCGGGTGTCGGTCGTGTCGACCATCCGCAGTCAGCCGCCGATGATTGCCGACGAGTTGCGCCGCCAGTGCGACAATTTCATCGAGCTGGACGAACTGCGCGAGGTGATAGGTCGCCCACCCCGTGAACCGCGGGTCGAGGCGGACACGACTCAAGACGAAATGGCCGAGGAATAGGTTAGCAAACCGGGGCCCGAAGCGGCCCCGGTTTCAGTTTCAGGGGCTTGTCACGGGTCAGGCGCAAACACAGTCTGCGCCTGACGAAACAAGGAGTCTTCTGTGCCCCACCCGCTTGTCACCGACGCCGATATCGCCTCCTATCAGCGCGACGGTGTCGTCCTGATCCGGGGCCTGTTTGCTGATCACGTCGAAACGCTGCGTGCAGGAATTGACCGCAACATGGCCGAACCGGGACCGTTCGCCGCCGAGAATCTGAAACCGGGTGAAGGCGGGCGGTTCTTCGACGATTATTGCAACTGGCAGCGGATCCCGGAATTTCAACAGGTCATCACCACATCCCCCGCCGGTGCCGTCGCTGCCGATCTGATGGGGTCGGATACCGTGCAGATGTTCCACGATCATGTGCTGGTCAAGGAACCCGGCACATCCAAACCGACGCCCTGGCATCAGGACGGCCCGTATTATTTCGTCGAAGGCGCGCAGACTGTCAGTTTCTGGTCGCCGCTTGATCCGGTTAGCAACGCGTCGCTGCGCTGTGTCGCCGGATCGCACCGCTGGCCCCGCCCTGTGCTGCCCAAACGCTGGCTGGCCGATACGTCATTCTACCCCGACCCCGACGCCTACATGCCCGTCCCCGACCCAGACGCCGAAGCGATGAACGTGCTGGAATGGCCTATGGAACCGGGCGATGCCGTGGCGTTCAACTACGGCACCCTGCATGGCGCGCGCGGCAACGAAGGCACGACGCGGCGGCGCGCCTTTTCGCTGCGCCTTCTCGGCGACGACGCCCGCTATGTCGAACGCCCCGGCCCAACGTCGCCACCATTTGCGGGGCATGGGATGGTTGCGGGGCAAAAGTTGCGCCAGGACTGGTTCCCGGTGATCTGGAAAAGGGCCGCTGTTTCATCTTAGTGTGCGCGTCGGCACCGGTTGCATCTGGACCAACGCCGCGCGACGACATACCTCTGGGCGCATGAACCAACCGCCCCTGACCCTTTACCTTGCCGCCCCGCGCGGGTTTTGCGCCGGAGTGGACCGCGCCATCAAGATCGTCGAAATGGCGATCGAAAAGTGGGGTGCGCCCGTCTATGTGCGTCACGAGATCGTGCATAACAAATTTGTCGTCGACCGGCTGCGGGACAAAGGCGCGGTGTTTGTCGAGGAACTGGACGAGTGCCCGCCCGACCGCCCGGTGATTTTCAGCGCTCACGGTGTGCCCAAATCGGTGCCAAAGGCAGCCGAGGCGCGGCAGATGCTTTATGTCGATGCCACCTGCCCGCTGGTCAGCAAGGTCCATATCGAGGCGCAGCGCCATGCCGACAATGGCCTTCAGATGGTAATGATCGGCCACGCTGGCCACCCCGAAACCGTAGGCACGATGGGGCAACTGCCGCCGGGCGAAGTGCTGCTGGTCGAAACCCCCGCCGACGTGACGCAGGTGCAGGTGCGCGACCCCGACCGGCTTGCCTTTGTCACCCAGACCACCCTGTCGGTCGATGACACTGCCGAAATCGTTGCCGCCTTGCAGACCCGGTTCCCCTCAATCATCGGACCGCACAAGGAAGACATCTGTTACGCCACCACCAACCGGCAAGAGGCGGTCAAGGCGATGGCCGCGCTGACCTCGGCCATGTTGGTGATCGGTGCGCCGAATTCATCGAACTCCCGCCGTCTGGTCGAGGTCGGAGCGCGGGCCGGCTGCACCTATGCGCAACTTGTTCAGCGGGCGACCGATATCGACTGGCGGGCGCTGGAGGGGATCACATCGATCGGGATCACCGCCGGGGCATCGGCGCCCGACACGCTGATAACCGAAGTCATCGACGCGTTTCGTAACCGTTACGACATCACGGTCGAACAGGTGGAAACCGCCGTCGAAAACGTCGAATTCAAGGTGCCGCGCGTGTTGCGCGAACCGGTCTAGGGGGCGATTGTGCTGTCATTGCAATTTCTGCTCACCGCCTTCGTCGTCATCCTCGCCCCCGGCACCGGGGTCATCTACACGGTGGCGATGGGTCTGGGGCAAGGGCGACGGGCCGCAATGGCCGCTGCGACCGGCTGCACTTTCGGCATTGTGCCGCATCTGCTGGCCGCGACGCTGGGGCTGGCGGCGGTGCTGCACACCTCGGCCCTGCTGTTCAACGCGGTGAAATTCGCCGGGGTCGCCTATCTGCTTTACCTTGCATGGCAGGCGCTGCGGACAGGCGGTGCGCTGGCTATCACGTCGGAATCCAAAGCCCAGCCGCTGCTCACCGTGGCGCGGCGCGGCACTCTGATCAATGTGCTGAACCCGAAACTGTCGATCTTTTTCCTTGCCCTGCTGCCGCCATTCCTGTCAGGCAATCCGGCCACTGCGACGGCCGAAATGCTGGCGCTTGGTGCCGTTTTCATGGCGATGACATTCGCCGTTTTTGTCCTCTACGGCCTGTTCGCCGGGGCCGCGCGGCGCTGGATACTGGCCAGCGAGCGGACGATGCGCTGGTTGAACCGCAGCTTTGCCGGTGTGTTTGCCCTGCTCGCGGGCCGTTTGGCGCTGGAGCGGGTGTGAGCGGTATTCCCTGCAGCGCCCTGATCCTGGGCGTTACCGGACTGATCCCGTTTGTCTGGGGCGCGGCAATGACGCTGGGTCTGGTTGCCTCCGACATGAACGATTTAACTGTCGAAAGTTATTGGCAACGCGTCTTTGCCGATGGCCCGACCCTGTTGATCGACTATGGCACAATCATCCTGTCCTTCATGTCCGGCGTCCTGTGGGGCTTTGCGACCAGGGCCAAGGGGCGGATGCAGGCGCTGGGATTTGCCCTATCGGTGGTCCCTGCCCTTTGGGCCTTCATCGCCGTGACGGGGCCGTTGCCGACCCAAGCGATGAACCTGATCCTTGGGTTCGTCGGCCTGCTGGCGCTGGACTGGGTTTTCACCCGCGCACGCCTGACGCCACCGTGGTGGATGCGCCTGCGTGTGTTATTGACGGCAATCGTCGTCGCCTGCCTGATCCCGGTCGTGGTATGACCGACCCGCGCACCATCGCCGTCTATGATGCGCGGGCGGGCGACTATGCCCGGTTGAATATGACCAGCCGCCCGGACGCCGATTTGCAGGCCTTCATAGACGCGGTCCCGGTGGGAGGCCGCATCCTTGACCTTGGCTGCGGCCCTGCCACCGCGTCGGCCCATCTGCGCGCGGCGGGGCTGGACCCTGACCCGGTGGATGCCTCGGCGGCGATGGTGGCGCTGGCCAACGACAGCTATGGGATCGGCGCGCGGCAGGGGACTTTCGACGATCTAGACGCGGTCGCCGTTTATGCCGGGGTCTGGGCCAACTTCAGCCTGTTGCACGCCCCGCGCGCCGATTTGCCCCGGCATCTGACAGCGATCCACCGGGCGCTGGTGCCGGGCGGAGTGTTTCACATCGGCATGAAAACCGGGACGTACGCGGGGCGCGACGCGCTGGACCGGTTTTATACCTACGTGGGCGTGACTGAGTTGCAGGGGCTGCTGGCCGACGCCGGATTTCTGCTGCTGACGACCCGCCAAGGGGTCGACAAGGGCTTGTCGGGCAGCATGGACCCGTTCGTGATCTGTCTGACCCGGAAACCCGATGCCTGATTTGTTCGCCTATACTGATGGTGCCTGTTCGGGCAATCCCGGCCCCGGCGGCTGGGGTGCGATCCTGATCGCGCGGTCCGGCGACACGGTGCTGAGATCGCGCGAGTTGAACGGTGGCGCAGCGGATACCACCAACAACCGGATGGAACTGATGGCGGCGATTGCCGCGCTTGAAGCGTTGGAACGGCCCGGCACCCTGACGGTCGTGACCGACAGTGCCTACGTGAAGGACGGCATCACCAAATGGGTGCATGGCTGGAAGCGGAACGGCTGGACCAAGAAGGGCGGGCTGAAGAACGTCGATCTGTGGCAGCGACTGGATGCGGCGCAGGCGCGGCACCGGGTGACCTGGGAATGGGTCAAGGGCCACGCCGGGCACCCGGAAAACGAGCGGGCGGATGAACTGGCCCGGGCAGGGATGGCGCCGTTCAAACCCGCACCCGGCAAATGATCGAGTGGCGCGATCAGGGGGCGCTGATCGCGGCCCGCCCGCATGGCGAAACCTCGGTCATCGTCGAGGTCTTTACGCCCGAACATGGCCGCCATGCCGGTGTGGTGCGCGGCGGGGCCAGCCGCAAGATGGCGGCGACCCTGCAGCCGGGCACACAGGTCGACGTGACGTGGAAGGCGCGGCTCGACGACCATCTTGGCGCGTTCACCATCGAACCGCTGCGCAGCCGGGCCGCGCAGGTGATGCAGGACCGGCTGGCGCTGGCCGGGCTGAACGCGGTCTGCGCCTTACTGGCGATGGTCCTGCCGGAGCGTGAGGCGCACGCACCGCTCTATCGCCGCACCGTCGCCCTGATGGACCTGCTTGGCCAGTCCCAGGTCTGGCCGTTGGCCTATCTGCAATGGGAACTGGCGTTGCTGGACGAGTTGGGGTTCGGGCTGGATTTAAGCGCCTGTGCGGCGACCGGGATCAACGCGGATCTGCGCTATGTCTCGCCCCGCTCCGGGCGGGCGGTGTCGGTGCTGGGCGCGGGGGCATGGGTTGACCGGCTGCTGCCCTTGCCGGACGTGATGAAAGGAACCGGGGCGGCCGACACGGCCGAAATTCTGCTGGGCTTGCGCACCACAGGGTACTTCATCGAACACCGGCTGATCCGTTCGCTGGGCGAACGCCCGATGCCGGCAGCGCGGCAACGGTTGCTGGCTGCCATGGGCCGACAGGATTAGCGGGGCGGATTGCGTTGGCGTAGTGCCGTGACAGGTCTTGGGACTGGCGGACTGGCCAGCCATTCGATTCAGATCTTATGGCGACAAAGGGGTGCAGTTCCTTGCGATGCGCGACTCGACATCTCTCGTGACTCATACCAACGGCCCTGAAGATTGATCTCTGCCCCTGAGCGGGAGGTGATTGAGGTGATGGCTTGCGTGTCGTTGGCGAAGAAGTTCCAGGCCGCGCAGCAGGCGTCGACGCTGGCATCGTAGCCATCGAAGACGGCGATCGCGAGCTTGTTGGCGCGCAGGTACTGCCAGACGTTTTCAACGGGGTTCAACTCGGGCGCGGAGGGCGGCAGGGTCGGCAGGGAGAGGTTATCGGGCACTGCCAGACCTTTGCCGCGATGCCAGCCGGCGCCGTCGCGCACCAGCAGCGCATGCGCGCCCGGGCGACCATGCGGGCGATCTCGGCGAGGTAGGCGTTCATCCGCTGCCCGGCAGGCGATTGCACAGCAATCTGCCGAGAGGGGCTTCGGTGTTGGCGAAGCGCAGGACCAGACCGGCGGCGATGCCGCGCCCGGGGCAGACGGCGCCGAA
>JBBSBK010000051.1:0-23427 GCA_038251315.1 Rhodobacterales bacterium
CGGTGCCGATCGCCCACCCATCCTTTTCGATCACGAAATAGATCAGCGGATCGGTCGCGCCGTCAATCATTCGGTCTGGCACTGTCGATCAATAACGCATCGTGTTGGGGTCGCCGAAGACCGCGTGCAGTTCGGCCGCATCAGCGGTGCGGGGCGGTCGCAGGACCAGCCGGGCCGTCGCCAGCACCGTGTCAGCGGTTTTCGATATCGACATAATCCCGCGCATCGCTGCCCAGATACAACTGCCGGGGCCGCCCGATTTTCAATTGTGGATCGGCCAATTGTTCCTTCCACTGTGAAATCCACCCGACCGTGCGGGCGACAGCAAAGATCGGGGTGAACATCGCAGTCGGAAAACCCATCGCGTCAAGGATGATGCCGGAATAAAAATCGACGTTCGGATACAGCTTTTTCTCGATGAAATAGGGATCTTCGAGGGCGATCCGCTCCAATTCCTTGGCGACCTGCAAGGTCGGGTTATTGTGGACGCCCAGCAGATCCAGCACCTCGTCGGCGCTTTCCTTCATCACCTTGGCGCGGGGGTCGAAATTCTTGTAAACCCGATGCCCGAAACCCATCAGGCGAAACGGGTCATTCTTGTCCTTGGCGCGGGCGATATAGTCCGGGATCCGGTCGACCGTATTGATCTCGCGCAGCATTTCGAGCGCGGCCTGATTGGCCCCGCCATGCGCCGGGCCCCAGAGACAGGCGATCCCGGCGGCGATGCAGGCGAATGGGTTCGCCCCGGACGACGACGCAAGCCGGACGGTCGAGGTCGAAGCGTTCTGTTCGTGGTCGGCATGGAGGGTGAAAATCCTGTCCATCGCGCGCGACAGGATCGGGTTCACGTTGTATTGTTCTGCCGGGACGGCGAAACACATGTGCAGGAAATTCGACGCATAATCGAGGTCGTTGCGCGGATAGACGAATGGCTGGCCGACCGAATATTTGTAGGCCATCGCTGCGATTGTCGGCATCTTGGCGACCAGCCGGATCGACGCCACCTCGCGCTGATGTTCATCGTTGATGTCGGTGCTGTCGTGATAGAAGGCCGACATCGCCCCGACGACGCCCACCATCGTCGCCATCGGGTGCGCGTCACGCCGAAAACCGCGAAAGAACATGTGCATCTGTTCGTGAATCATCGTGTGCTGCGTCACCAGCTTCTCGAAATCTTCAAGCACTTCCGCGGTTGGCAATTCGCCGTAAAGCAGCAGATAGCACACCTCGAGGTAATGCGATTTGGCTGCCAGCTGGTCGATCGGGTAGCCCCGATGCAACAGTTCACCCTTTTCGCCGTCGATGAACGTGATCGTGCTGTCGCACGCGGCGGTCGAGGTGAAACCGGGGTCATAGGTGAACACATCGGCCTGCGCATAAAGTTTGCGGATATCCAGCACGTCCGGGCCATTGGTCGGTGACAGGATCGGCAGGTCGTAGGATTTACCGTCAATCGTCAGGGTTGCTGTCTTGGGCGCATCGGCCATATCTTCGGTTCCTTCTGAAACCCGCGCGCCAGATCTGGCGGCAGTCGGGGCGTGGTCGCCAAGGCCCGGTTAACCAAACTTCGTAACGAATTGGTTTCAGGCGCTGGCATCAGTCAGCCGGGCAATCGTTTCGTCCTGCCCGATGACAAGCATCATGTCGAACACACTAGGCGAAACCGTCCTTCCTGCAAGCGCGGCCCTGAGCGGCCCTGCCAATTGCCCGAACTTGATCGCGCGGGCGGCGCAGAATGTGGTGGTCAGGGCCTCGATTGTGTCGCGGTTCCAGCTAACATTTTGCAGTTGCGGCGTCAATTCTGACAACAGGCTGCGGGCTTCGGCGGTCAGTTGTGCCGCCGCCTTCTCATCCGCTTGAATCGGCCGGGTCGTCAGAACAAAGTGCCCCTTTTCAAGTAGTTCCGGGATAATCTTGGCACGTTCTTTCAGGCTGTTCATGGCCCTTAGCAACCCCTCCGACTGCCCCAAGGTCATCGGCGGGGCACCGGTTGCCGCCAGAAATGCCGCAATTTCATGCAGCAGCGCAGCATTGTCGGCGACGGCAATGTGCTGGCCGCAGAGATTTTCCAGCTTTTTCACGTCAAACCGGGCCGGCGATTTGCCGATTCCGGACAGGTCGAACCAGTCGCACGCTTGTGCATCGCTGAAAAACTCGTCGTCACCATGGCTCCACCCCAGCCGGGTGAGATAGTTGCGCATGCCCGCCGCCGGATAGCCCATCGCCTGATAATCCGCAGCCGCAGTGGCGCCATGGCGTTTCGACAGCTTCTTGCCATCGGGGCCGAAAATCAGCGGGATATGGGCCAGCACCGGAGCAGGCCAGCCCATCGCAAGATAGATCAAATTCTGGCGGAACGCGTTGGTCAGGTGATCGTCGCCCCGGATCACATGGGACACGCCCATGTCGTGATCGTCGACGACCACCGCCAGCATATAGACCGGGGTGCCGTCGCTGCGCAGCAGGACCATGTCGTCAAGCTGGTCGTTGGACAGGGTCACGTCGCCCTGCACCGCGTCGTGCAGCGTCGTCTGGCCGTCACGCGGGGCCTTGATGCGGATCACATAAGGCGAGTCGGGGTGCTGGTCGGCAGGCACGTCGCGCCAGGGCGAACGGTAGAGGGTCGATGCCTTGTCAGCCCGCGCCTGTTCGCGGAACGCCGCGATCTCGTCCTGCGTCGCAAAACATTTGTAGGCGGTTCCTGCCGCCAGCATCGCCCGCGCAACGTCGGCGTGCCGGTCCATCCGGGCGAACTGGCTTGTCGGTTCGCCGTCCCAGTCCAGTCCGAGCCACGTCAGACCGTCCAGAATGGCCTGCGTGTTGGCCGGGTCGGAACGGGCGCGGTCGGTGTCTTCGATCCGCAGCAGGAATTTGCCGCCCCGGCCACGTGCATAAAGCCAGTTGAACAATGCCGTGCGCGCCCCGCCGATATGCAGCGCCCCGGTGGGCGAGGGTGCGAAACGGGTGACGACGTCGGTCGCGGGCATGGGCGGATTAACCTTTCGTTCACCAAAATCGGGCTTGAGTGGGGGGATACCGAGCGAAGGGTGCAAGGACAAGTGCGGATGGCTCAGGCGATCACCGAGGGCCTGCTGGCGCAGCGCGGCCACCTGATGGGGTGGGTGCCGGTCTGCCTTGGCATCGGGATCGGTTGGTATTTCAGCTTCGGGGCCGAACCGGAGTTGACGGATTACGCCGGGATCGTTGCCATCGGCATCACGCTGTTGGTGGTGTCGCGCC
This sequence comes from Rhodobacterales bacterium, assembly GCA_038251315.1. Lineage (GTDB taxonomy): Bacteria > Pseudomonadota > Alphaproteobacteria > Rhodobacterales > Rhodobacteraceae > JBBKXP01. Next base: position 3,241 of record JBBSBK010000051.1, read on the forward strand.
GCGTTGGGCTGGCGCTGATGCCCGTCGTTGTGGGTCTGGCGCTGGTCTGCGGCGGCATCCTGCTCGCCGGGGCCAAGGCGCAGGGGGTCGCGGCCCCGGTGCTGGGGTTCCGCTATTACGGCCCGATCGAGGGACGGATCATCGCGGTGGATCGGTCGGCGAGTGACGCGGTGCGTCTGACGCTGGACCGGGTCGTGCTCGATAGGATGTCACCCGACCGAACGCCTGAACGGGTCCGGGTGTCGCTGCATGGAGATCAGCACTGGCTGGTGGCGGAACCGGGCACGGTGGTGATGATGACCGGGCATCTGTCGCCGCCCGGCGGACCAACCGAACCGGGCGGATTCGATTTTCAGCGCAACGCATGGTTCGATCGACTGGGCGCTGTGGGCTATACCCGCGACCCGGCTTTGGCACTGCGAAGCCCCGAAGGCGGCGGTGCCCTGTGGGTCTATCGCACCCGGATGCGGATATCGACGGCGGTGCAGGCGGCGATGCCGGGAGAGGCCGGGGCCTTTGCCGCCGCTGTCATGACCGGCGACCGCTCCGGCATGGGGCAGGCGACGCTGGCCGACCTGCGGGCCGGCAACCTTGCGCATCTGCTGGCGATTTCAGGGCTGCATATGGGGCTTTTGACCGGCTTCGTCTTTGCTTTGATCCGCTACGGTCTGGCGCTGCTTCCCGGCGTCGCCTTGCGTTGGCCGACGAAAAAGTTTGCCGCCATCGTCGCGCTGATCGTCGGGGCGGGGTATCTGGCGCTGTCGGGCGCCAATGTCGCGACCGAGCGGGCGTTCATCATGGTCGCCGTGATGCTGGTCGCGGTGTTGCTCGATCGGCGTGCTCTTACCTTGCGGGCCGTGGCGATGGCCGCCATTCTGGTGCTGGTCATACACCCCGATGAGATGCTGGGGCCGGGATTCCAGATGTCGTTTGCTGCAACCACTGCGTTGGTGGCAGTGTTCGGCCTGTGGCGCGGGCGCGCGGTGCCGGGGATGCCGCGCTTTCTGCGCCCCGTGGTGGCGGTATTCACGTCGTCGCTGGTGGCCGGGCTGGCGACGGCGCCCTTTGCGGCGGCACATTTCAACCAGATTTCGCATTATGGACTGATCGCCAACCTGCTGAGCGTACCGCTTATGGGTGTTCTGGTCATGCCCGCCGGGGTGCTGGCCGCCTGTCTGGTACCTTTCGGGCTGGCGTGGGTCGGGCTGTGGTTCATGGAGCTGGGACTGCGCTGGATCCTGTTCGTGGCGCACACGGTGGCCGGGACCGACGGCGCAGTCAGCCATGTCGTGACGCCGCAAGCCGCGTTCCTGCCGGTGTTCACGCTTGGCGTGCTGTGGTTGATCCTGTGGCGCGGACGGATGCGGTGGGCGGGCGTATTGCCTGCGGTGTTCGCCTTTGTCCTTTGGGCGCAATCGGATCGCCCGGCGTTGCTGATCGCCGATACCGGATCGCTGATGGGGTTGATGGGCCCCGAGGGACGGGCGCTGTCCAAGGCAACCGGCGACGGCTTTGCCGCCGACAACTGGCTGGAAAACGACGGCAACCCGGTAGCGCAGGAGGATGCCGCCGCGCGTCCGGGCCTGGACCGTGCGCCGATCCTGCGGGCGACGGTGGGCGGCACCGCAATCGCGCTCGTCACCGGCAAGACCGGGCTGGCGGCGCTGGGTGGCGGATGTGCCGGGGCGGATGTGCTGGTCACCAACATGGTGGACACCGTCACGCGGCCCTGCACAGTCTATGATATCGCCGCCTTGCGCCGCACCGGGGCGCTGGCACTGTCAGTCAGCGATGGTGCATTGACGCTGACCACGGCTCACGACGTGACGGGCGACAGGTTGTGGAATACCGCCCCGCCGCGCCGCACACGCCAATCTGCGAATCCCTAATAGGTTCGGATCAGCCCGACGAGTTTGCCCTGCACCTTGACCTGATCGTCACGCAGGATGCGCGTCTCATAGGCCTGATTGGCGGCTTCGAGCGCGATCATCCCGTTGGCACGGCGAAACCGCTTCAACGTCGCCTCGGCATCCTCGACCAGAGCGACGACGATATCTCCGTTTTCGGCGACCGAGGTTTCCTTGATCACCACGATGTCGCCATCGTTGATCCCGGCGTCGATCATCGAATCGCCCTTGACCTCGAGCGCGTAATGTTCGCCTTTGCCGATCATCGACTGCGGCACGTGGACGTTGTGCGATACCTCGGAAATCGCGGCGATCGGCACACCGGCGGCGATCCGGCCCATGACGGGCAGTTCGACGGCCCCCGTAAATTCAACCGGCATGGCGTCGCGCGGTGTCGATGCGGGGCGGTCGCCGTCGATCACCCTGGGGGTGAAACCGGGGGTCTTGCCGCCTAACATCGCGTCCGGCAGCTTGACGATTTCCAGCGCCCGCGCCCGATGCGCCAGACGGCGGATGAACCCGCGTTCTTCGAGCGCGGTAATCAAACGGTGGATGCCCGATTTCGATCGCAGGTCGAGCGCCTCTTTCATTTCATCAAAACTGGGCGGCACGCCGTCGCGCTGCACCCGCTTATGGATGAAAGCCAGAAGGTCGAGTTGTTTCTTGGTCAGCATGCCTGAATCCCCTTTGACAATGGCCGCCCGTAAAGATGTCGGCGCGGTCCGTTTTGCCTATGTTCTACGCATGTTCCCGTTTTGTGTCAACCAATATTAACCGAGGTCGATCACCGCGACATGGTTTCCCGCCGGCTGGGCGCCATCGTGGGGTGGCCGCACGATCAGAGCGTTGGCCTGCGCCAGAACGCTGAGCAACGCGCTGTCCTGCCGATCAAATGCCGTCACCCCGTTGGCGTCGACCCGCGCCCGCATGTAGTGCTCACGCGGCCCGTTCGCGTCCAGCGGTGCAACCAGTGGCAGCATCCGCCGGGGCGCCGGCGCCGCAGGCAGCCCCTGCATGACCCGGATCATCGGGGCGAGGAACACTGTGGCGCAGACCATCGCCGACACCGGATTGCCGGGCAGGCCGACCATCGGCACGCCGTTCAGCCGCCCTGCCATCAGCGGTTTGCCGGGACGCATCGCGATCTTGTAGAACGCCCGCTGCATCCCCAACCCCTGCGCCACAGCGCCGACCAGATCGTGATCGCCGACCGACGCGCCGCCGCTGGTGACGATGAGGTCGGCGCCCGCGGTCAGGGCAAATACCTGTTCAAGCGCGGCGCGGTTGTCGCGCGCGATCGGCAGCAGCCGGGGTTTGGATCCAAGGGCAGTCAGCAAGGCGTGCAGACCGTAGCCGTTGGACGCGATGATCTGATCGCGTCCGGGGGTCTCGCCCGGATACACCAACTCGTCGCCAGTGGCGATCAAGGCGACCACCGGGCGGCGCGTCACCGGGACGTGGCTGAAGTTCATCGCGGCCAGAAGAGCGATGTCGGCAGGGGTCAGGATGCGGGGGGCAAAGACCGCCGCGCCGATGGCGAAATCCGCACCTTGCGGACGGACGTGAGTGTCGGGATCGAGGGTGAGGATCAGGGTGATTTCATCGCCGTCGCGCGTCACATCTTCTTGGATTATCACTCGGTCAGTACCTTCGGGCAGCGGTGCACCGGTAAAGATGCGCACGGCTTCGCCCGACTTGGCGCTTGCGCCAAACCCGTGCCCAGCCGCAGAAGTGCCGATCACCCGGAACAGCGCACCGGGGGACACTGCCGCGCCCGCCACCGCATAGCCATCCATCGCCGATGCGGCAAAGGGCGGCTGGTCGCGCTGCGCTGTGACCGACCGGGCCAGCACCCGGCCTGCTGCAGCGATCAGGGGAACATTTTCGGCAGGCAGCGGCGTCGCAAGGGCGAACAATGCCGCGAGAGCATCTTTAACCGAGATCATTCCTGCACGAACCGCCCGGATTTCCCGCCATCCTTGAGGGTCACCCGTATCCCGCCGATCGCCATGTCCTTTTGCGCTGCCTTGAGCATGTCATAGACGGTCAGCGCGGCGACTGACACAGCAGTCAGCGCCTCCATCTCGACCCCGGTCTGGCCGGTGGTGCGTACGGTTGCAGTGATCTGCACGCCAGGCAGGGTGGCGTCTGCCACAAGTTCCAGACTGACCGCTGTGATCGGCAGCGGATGGCACAGAGGAATCAGATCGGGCGTCTTTTTCGCCGCCATGATCCCGGCGACACGGGCGATGCCCAGCACGTCGCCCTTTTTCGCCGTGCCCGCTACGACCAGCGCCAGCGTCGCCGCGCTCATCATTACATGCCCGGTCGCAACCGCGACGCGCGCCGTCACGTCCTTGGCGGACACGTCAACCATGTGGGCCTGCCCGGTGGCGTCGAAGTGGCTGAGGTCGGGCACTACATGCCCCCTGCCGTCAGCGGACTGGCCAGCAGCGTCTTGGTCGCCAGCGTCACATCGTGCTGGCGCATCAGGCTTTCTCCGATCAGGAAAGCACGGGCTCCATAGCGGGCCATTTCAGCCAGATCGTCAGGTGTGACAAGGCCGCTTTCCGACACGATCAGCCGGTCAGCCGGCACCCGTTTGGCAAGGGTGCGCGTGGTGTTAAGCGTCGTCTCGAAGGTTTGCAGGTTGCGGTTGTTGATCCCGATCAGCGGCGATTTCAGCAGCGCCGCGCGTTCCAGTTCGGCAGCGTCGTGGACCTCGATCAGCACATCCATGCGCCAGTCGGTCGCGGCGGCCTCAAGCTCGGCCGCCTGCGCGTCCGAGACGAAGGCCATGATGATGAGGATGCAGTCGGCATGCAGGGCCCGGGATTCGATGACCTGAAACGGATCGATGAGGAAATCCTTGCGCAGGACGGGCAGATCGACGGCGGCGCGGGCGGCTGTCAGGTCAACGTCGGCCCCCTGAAAGGACGGCCCGTCGGTGAGCACGGACAGGCAGGTTGCCCCGCCAGCCGCATAGGCCATGGCCAGCCCGGGCGGGTCGAAATCGGCGCGGATCAGACCCTTTGACGGGCTGGCCTTTTTGATTTCGGCAATCAAGCCGTAGCCTTCGCGGGTTGCATCGGACAGCCGTTCGGCAAAGCCACGAGTGGGCGGCGCGGCGGCAGCGCGCGATTCGAGGTCGGCCAGAGGGGTGGCGGACTTGCGACCGGCGACTTCGTCCAGTTTATAAGCCTTGATCTTGTCCAGAATATCCATGTCTGGTGTCTTAGCCGTGGACGGGCGCGATGGAAAGCGGCAGCATCGGGTCGCCCCAGCGGATCGGTGAATGGCCGTGGGCCAGCAGCCACGCATTGGTCTGGCTGAACGGACGCGAGCCGTGGAACCCCCGGTAGGCCGACAGGGGCGAAGGATGTGCCGATTGCAGGATCAGGTGGTGCGCGGAAAGGTGTGCGGCATAGGCCTGCGCCGGACCGCCCCAGAGCAAGAATGCGCGCGGTGACGGATCAAGCCGCGCCAGCACCTGCGTCACCAACCGCTCCCATCCAAGTCGGCGATGTCCTCCCGCCTGCCCGGAAGGCACACTGAGCGCGGTGTTGAGCAGCAGCACGCCCTGCGCCGCCCAGTCGGTCAGGTCGGTATGGGTCCGGGTCTGCCCGGTATCCGCGTGGATCTCGGCAAAGATGTTGCCCAGACTGTCCAGCCTGCCCCCGAACGCCTGCGGAATTGAAAACGCCAGCCCGTCCGCCTTTCCGGGGGTATGGTAGGGGTCTTGGCCAAGGATGACGACGCGGGTTTCGTCCGGTTGGGTCAATGTCAGGGCGCGGAACATCTGCGCCTGGGGCGGCAGAACCGTAGCGTCAGCGGCGAGGTTCGCTGCGATACCTGCCCATTCGGTGCGCCAGAACGGCAGATCGGCCCACACGCCCAGACGATCTGGCGCGCTCATCCGGCCTGCGTCACCCTGGCCAAAGTGGATAGCGCCTTTTTCGCCGCGCCGGAATCGATACTTTCCCGTGCCAGCGCCACCCCGGCTTTCAGTCCCTCGACCTTGCCCGCCACCAGCAACGCGGCGGCGGCGTTCAGCAGGACCGCATCGCGGTAAGCTGACGGCGCACCGTCCAGCAGGGCGCGAAAGGCGGTACCGTTTTCTTCGGGCGTGCCGCCGACGATGGCGGCGAAAGGATGGACGGGCAGGCCCGCGTCCTCGGGGTGGACCTCGCGCAGGGCGATCATGTCGCCCGACAACGCCACGACCCAGCTGATCCCGGTGATCGTCAGTTCATCGGTGCCGTCCGACCCGTGGACCAGCCAAGCGGCCTCGGTCCCCAGCCGTTGCAGGGTCTGCGCCATCGGGTGCAGCAAATCGTGGCTGAACGCCCCGGTCAGCTGCCGTTTGACGCCCGCAGGGTTGGTCAGCGGCCCAAGGATGTTGAAGATCGTCCGCGTCCCCAGTTCGGCCCGCGTCGGCATCACGTGCTTGATCGCCGGATGATGCATCGGCGCCATCATGAAGCCGATCCCGGCTTCGGCCAGCCCCCGTTCGACCACCTCGGGGCCGACCATCACGTTGATGCCAAGTTGCCCAAGGGCATCCGCCGCGCCGGATTTCGACGACAGGTTGCGGTTACCGTGCTTGGCGACCGGCACGCCCGCCCCGGCCACGACGAATGCGGCGGCGGTCGAAATATTCAGCGTTCCCTTGCCGTCCCCGCCGGTGCCAACGATATCCATTGCGCCTGCCGGGGCGCGAACTGGCAGACACTTGGCGCGCATCACGGCGGCAGCGGCGGCGTACTCATCGACCGTTTCGCCGCGTGTGCGCAGGGCCATAAGGAACCCGCCGATCTGGCTGGGTGTGGCATCACCGTCAAACAGGATCTGAAACGCCTGCTCGGCCTGGGCGCGGGTCAGCGGGCCATTTGCGGCGGCGTCGATCAGTGGCTTCAGCGTATCGCTCATGCGGCTAGGGGTATGCGGGCAAGGTCGAGGAAGTTGCGCAGCAACGGATGCCCATGTTCGGAGGCAATGCTTTCGGGGTGAAACTGCACGCCGTGGATCGGCAGGTCACGGTGTTGCAGGCCCATGATGGTGCCGTCGGCCAGTTCGGCGGTGATTTCCAGACAGTCGGGCAGGGTGGCCCTTTCGACCACCAGCGAATGATAGCGGGTCGCGGCAAAGGGGCTGGGCAGCCCGGCGAACAGACCCTGACCGCGATGCTCGATCTGGCCCATCTTGCCGTGGACGATCTCGTGGCAGCGCACGACCTTGCCGCCAAAGGCCTGGCCAATGGTCTGGTGGCCCAGGCAAACCCCAAGCAGCGGGGTGCGGTTTTGAGCGGCGGCAGCGGTCAGCGCCAGACAGATGCCGGCCTGTGCCGGGTCGCAGGGGCCTGGGGACAGGACGATCGCCTCGGCCCCCATTCCCATCGCCTGCTGAACGTCCAGCGCGTCGTTGCGCCGGACCACGACATCGGCTCCCAACTCGCCCAGATAATGCACCAGATTATAGGTGAAACTGTCATAGTTATCGATCAAAAGCAGCATCGGATCGCCTGTGCCGAAATTGGGGGCTACCGCCCTGTGGTTGCCTGACGGTATAGTTGCCCCCATACATGGGCCGCAAGGCGGGGCAGCGTCAAGAGAGGCCCTGTAAAGGTTCGGGGCGGGGTTCGGGCATAGGTTCGGGGCAGGCGAAAGGCAGTTCAGGTGTTCAGAGGAATGTTGAGCGGCGGAATCGTCGGCGGATCGATGTCGGTGCTGGCACTGGCAGTCGCATCTCTGCTGGGTGAAACGCCTGCCGGGCGCACGCCGCCCGCAGCGCCGCAAATTGAAGCGCCCGAAGTGGCCGCCGCCGTGCCCGAGGCAGGGACGGCCCCTGCCGACCCGTCGGTGCTGAACGACAATCCGGTCCAGCCGAGGACACCCGGCGTGGTGCAGGCGGCGCCCGAGGGTGACGTGCCGATGGCCGAAACCACACCCGCGCCGATGCCGCAAGCCGGGGCGATCAGCGGCGATCTGATGGCGCCCGCTGCCGGAACGGTCGCGCAGGTCGACCTGTCGGCGGTCGAACCCGTGCTGCCCAACCCGCAGTCGGTAGCCCCGCAGGTTCCGATGAGCGAAGGCGACCTGACGCTTGCCACCGACCCCGCGCAACCGCGGGCCCCGGCGATCGGTGCGGTCGATCCGCTCGCCCCGCAAGGATCGCCGCAAGAGGCGTTCATCGTCCTCGATTCCGCCGCCCCGTTGGATGTGGATGCGCCGGCGCCGATCATACCGGTGGATATCCCCGACTTTGCCCCGCAGGTTACCGCTGCCAATCCTGACGCGCCGCCTGTCGACGTTGCGCTGGAAGCGACCCCCGATACACCTGAAACCACCGCCGAAGCGCCGCAGGCGGGGGGCGTTGCGCCTGCACCGCCCTTGCCCCGGGTCGGGCTGTCAGGCGAACCTGCCGGGTCGATGCCGACGGGGACCGCCGCAGTGCAGGTGCGCCGTCCGGGGGCCACAACGACGCCGGACATCCAGGGGGCGCTGACCGCCGACACTCCGGCGCTGCTCCGTTACGCAGCACCCTTTGACAGTGCCGAAACGCGGCCTCTGATGGCAGTTATCCTGATCGACGATGGAACCCTGCCCGAAGGACCGGAGGTGCTGGCCGGGGTGCCGTTCCCGGTGACCATTGCGCTGGATCCCGGCCGCAGCGGGGTCGCTGCGGCGATGACTGCATACCGCGCCGCCGGGATCGAACTGGTGGCGCTGACGAAACTGCCTGCCGGTGCGCAGCCTTCGGATGTCGAAGTGACTTATGCGGCAGCCTTTGCCACCCTACCCGAGACCGTGGCCCTGCTGGATGCTGGCGAAGGCGGGTTGCAGGGCGACCGTGCGACGACGGCGCAGGCGGTCGATATCCTCGCGGCTGACGGACGCGGGCTCATCGCGCCGTCAGGCCTGTTGAACCCGGCACTGCGTGCGGCCGAAAAGGCCGCCGTGCCCGCCGGGGTGATCTACCGCGATCTGGATGGAGGCGGGCAGGATGCGGCTGCGATCCGTCGGTTTCTGGATGGTGCCGCGTTTCAGGCGCGTCGCGAATCCGGCGTGATCCTGCTGGCGCGGTTGCGCCCCCAGACCGTCTCGGCCCTGATCCTCTGGGGGACGGTGAATCGCGACGGGCAGGTGGCTTTCGCCCCGGTTTCAGCGGTGCTCAAGGTAACCGCGCCTTAGCGACAGGTGATTCAGCGGTTGCCGCCACGAAACAGCGCCGCATCCGCTGCCGCCCGGCGGATCGCGTTGGATTTATGCACCGTTTCCTGATACTCGGCTTCGGGGTCGCTGTCGTGGACCACACCGCCGCCGGCCTGGATATACAGGCGTTCGTCCTTCAGCACGGCGGTGCGCAGCGCGATGCACATGTCCATGTCGCCGTTGGCGCTGAAATACCCGCAACCGCCGCCGTAAACGCCGCGCTTTTCGGGTTCCAACTCGTCGATGATCTCCATCGCGCGCACTTTGGGCGCACCGCTGACCGTGCCCGCAGGCATGCCGGCAAAGAACGCTGACAGCGCGTCCTGATTGTCGGCGAGTTCGCCGGTGACGTTGCTGACGATATGCATGACGTGGGAATAGCGTTCGATGATGAATTGCTCGGTCGGTTTCACCGTGCCGATCTTGCTGACCTTAGCGGTGTCGTTGCGGCCCAGATCAAGCAGCATCAGATGTTCGGCACGTTCCTTGGTGTCGGCCAGCAGATCCCGTTCGTTCGCCTTGTCCTCGGCGGGGGTCGCACCGCGCGGACGGGTGCCGGCAATCGGGCGGATCGTCACTTCTTTTCCAAAGACCCGCACCAGAATTTCGGGGCTGGCACCGATCACCTGAAAGCTGCCAAAGTTGAAATAGAACATGAATGGTGACGGGTTCGTGCGGCGCAGGCTGCGATACAATGCAAACGGCGGTTCGCGGAAACCCTGCACCCAGCGTTGCGACGGGACCACCTGAAAGATGTCGCCGGCGCGGATGTAATCCTTGGCCCGTTCCACCGCCGCCAGATAGGCGGCGTGGCTGAAATTGCTGACCGGCGGCGCGGGCGGGGCGGCATCGCCCATCGTGGCGCGGTCGCCCGGCACGGCGCGGTCAAGGGCGCGTTGCGCGTCCATCACCCGCTCGGCAGCCTGGGCGTAGGCGGCTTTCGCGCTCAACCCGCTGCCGACCCATGCGGGCGCGACCAAGATCACGTCGCCTTTGACCCCGTCCAGTACCGCCACGACCGAAGGGCGCAGCAGCACCGCGTCGGGCAGGTCGAGCGGGTCAGGGTTGACGTTCGGCAGGTGTTCGACCAGCCGGATCATGTCGTAGCCCAGATAGCCGAACAGCCCCGCGGCAGCCCCCGGCAATCCATCCGGCAGGTCGATCCGCGATTCGGCGAGAAGCGCACGCAGACTGGTTAGCGGGTCGGCAGTTTCGGTCGTATAACCGTCATCGTCGAACCGCGCCTGTCGATTGATCTGCGCCTGCGTCCCACGACAGTCCCAGATCAGATCGGGATTCATCCCGATGATCGAATAGCGTCCGCGTACTTCGCCGCCGGTGACGGATTCGAGGATGAACGCATGCTTGCCCGCCCCCGCCAGCTTCAGCATGAGCGAGACCGGCGTATCCAGATCGGCGGCCAGCCGGGTATAGACGACCTGATTGCGTCCCGCCGCGTAAGCCTTTGCAAAGGCGTCGTAGTCGGGAAGCAACGCCATGCTGCGCCTACTGGAACTGCGCGTGAACGGCGTTGACGGCGGCCTGATTGATCTCGACCTTGGTAGCCTGCTGCAGGGTGTCGGCAAAGGCGGCAAACAGGTCTTGGGAAATCCCGGCGGCGGCCGCCTCGGCCAATTGGGTGCGGTTGGCGACGACTTGCGGATTGGTGGGATCAGGCGGGCTGATCGCATCCAGACGGACGATGATCGCAGTTGTGCCTGCGTCGATCACCTTGACCTCGCCTAGCGACATCTTGAACACCTCGCTCATGAAATCCTGTGGGGTACCGGCGACAAAGCTTTGGCGGGTCAGCACCGCTTCGGTTTTTGGGGTCAGCCCAAGGGTGTCAAACCCGGTTTCAGGCCGAATGAGCCCGGCCAGCAGTGCAGCCTGCGCCACCACAGCGGCCTGCGCGTTGGCGTCCATCACGGCGGTCACCACCGCATCGGTCACATCTGCCAGCGGTCGCAGGACAGGGGGCGTCACGGCGTCCAGCCGAAGGGCAAAGATGCCGCCATCGGACAGGTCGACCAGTGCCGGAAATTCGCCTTCGGTTGCGGCAGCGGCGGCGGTGCGGAAGCTTTCGTAGGCGGCGATGCCGTCGGAGGTGTCGGCGGTCCAGTCGATCTGGCCCAGTTTCAGGTCAGTGCGGGTTGCCAGATCCTCGAGTGTCGCGCCACCAGCCAGCAGATCGTTGATTCCGTCGCGGGCATCATCGATCACCCGGCGGGAGCGTTCGCCTGCCAGTTCGCTGCGCAAGTCGGGCAGGGCGTCCTCAAACGTGGTCTCTTCGGCCGCCAGCACCGCGTTCATCCGAAACAGGGCGGGGCCCAGCGGGCTGTCGGCGGGACCGACGACATCGCCGGGCGCGGCGGCAAAGACCGGATCGCCCGCGGCCCCCAGATCTGACTTCGCGGCATCGCCAAGATCGATATCGGCGAGGTCGAGACCGCGTTCGGCGACGAGTCCGTCAAAATCGATCTCGCCCGCATCCAGACGGGCCTTGGCGGCATCGGCGGCGGCCGCGTCGGCAAAGATCAGGCGTTCGACCAGACGGCGTTCAGGGCGTACGAACTCGTCGATCCGCTGGTCGTAAAGGTCGCGCAGAGCCTGCTCGTCGATTTCGACATCGTCGGCGATCATGTCCGGGGTCAGCCAGACATAGGTGATCGCGCGCTGTTCGGGGGTTGTGTAGGCTTCAGGGTGGGCATCATACCACGCCTGCAGATCGCTGTCCGTCGCGCCTGGCACCGGGGCGGTCAGCGCCGTGGCGTCGATGCTGGCCCAGGTGATCGCGCGGTTCTCGGCGACGAACTGCACCAAGGCGTCGGTGTAGGTGTCGGGTTGCGGCACCCCGCCCAGCACGGCGGCCTGCAACAGGGTGCGGGCCATTTCTTCACGCAGGCTGGTTTCAAATGCCGCCTCGGTCGTGTTCTCGCGATCCAGCGCATTGCGGTAAACGGCGCGGTCGAACTGACCGTTCAGGGATTGAAAGGCGGGGATTTGCACGACCTGTTCGCGCACCCGCTCATCACCGACCGACAGACCCAGACGGTCCGCTTCGTTGTCGAGCACGCGGCGGGTAACCAGTTGCGACAGTACCTGAGCGTCTATCCCCATCGATTGTGCCTGCGGAAAGCTGACAGGGGTGCCGATCTGGGCGGAAAAAGCGCGAATTTGCTGGTTCAGATCGCGGGCATAATCGGCCACCGCGACGTCCTTGTCACCGACCGTGCCCAGACTACGGATGGTGCCGCCGAACCCGGTCGCCCCGAAACCGATCAGGCCGACGAACAGGAGACCGAGAATAACCCAGACTGCGATCCTGCTGCCCTGTTTTTGTGCCATTTTCCGCCCCTTGGGTTCGTCATGTCTGCCCCGGCTTTTCGGGTCATATCTGCATATGCGCCAAGCCCGGCGCGTGCAAGGTCAGAGCGCGACGGGGGCAAGCCGGTCGTACAATTGCCCGACCCCGGCGCGGTTGATGTTGGCGAATGCGATGCGCAGCTGGCGTTGTCCGGCGGGCAATTCGGGCGGCATGAACATGGTGCCGGGCAGCAAAAGCACCCCCGCCTCGGTCACCAGCCTTTGGGCAAGCTGGTCGGACGGCATCGCAAAGGGATGCGCGACATAGGCGAAATAGGCCCCGCAACCCAGCAACTCCCAGCCGTTTGCCGCCAGACGCGGGAACCCTTCGACGATGGCGCCGCGGCGGTCGAGGATCTCGGCCCGTTCGCCCGCCAGCCATTGCCCGAGGTTCTGCATCCCCCACAGTGCGGCGCGCTGGCCGATCTGGTTGGGGCAGATGGTGACGGTATCAAGGAACTTTTCCACCTCGGCCAGACGCGCCTCGGCGGCAACAATGGCGCCGACGCGGTGGCCGGTCAGCCGGTAAGCCTTGGAGAACGAATAAAGCTGGATCAGCGTGTCGGCCCAGTCGGGATCCGTGAAAAGGGCGTGTGGGGCCTCGGTGCGGCTGTCGAAATCCCGGTAGGTTTCATCGACGATCAGGGCAATCTTGTGCGATCGGCACAGGTCCATGAACGCGCGCAGCGTTTCTGCCGGATATTCGACGCCGCCGGGATTATTGGGCGATACCAACACGATGGCCCGCGTTCTTGGTGTGATCAGGCTGGCGGCGCGGTCTGCGTCAGGAATCAGCCCTGCGCCGGTTTCCAGCGGCACCGTGACGATTCCGGTCATGTCGTGCCACATCCGGTGGTTGAAATAATAGGGAACCGGCAGGATCACCTCGTCACCTTCGGCGCAAAGGGTCATCAGGGCGGCGGCGTAGGCCTGATTGCAGCCCGACGTGATGGCGACCTGATCGGCGCTGATATGGCCGTGATAGGCATTCGACCATTGGTGCGCCATCTCGGCCCGAAGGGCGGGCAGACCCAGGACCGGGCCATAAAGATGCGCGCCTGGGTCGGTCATGATCGTGTCGGCCATCGCCTGCAGCATCGGCAGCGGCGGCGGATCGACCGGGGCGGCCTGCGACACGTTAATCAGCGGGCGGTCGGCGGAGAATGTGACGCCATCCAGCCAGCGCCGTGCCTCCATCACCGGCGGGGCAAATGTGGTGGCTGTGCGGGGCAGGGGCATGGGCAATCCTTGAAATTGAAGATGTCAGGCTTTGACGGCGCGCCGCATCGGTCTGGACTGGCGCCGTTCAAGCAGAACAAGCGCAATCACCACCAGATCGAAAAGCGTCACCACCAGCAATGCGGGGTCGCCGGTCAGAAAGAATTCCACGCCCTGATAAAGCACAAACGACGCCAGCACCGAAATCGATGCGTAAAACGCCCATCTGACCCGCAATAGCAGGGTGACGACGACGAACAGATTGAGCGCACCGTGCCCCAGAAGGTAGAGTTTATAGACATCCTCGACCGCCGGACCGAGGTGGCTTGCCCATTCTATCAGCCGCCGGGCCAGCGGATCGGTCGGGTCGGAGGCGATTTCGTTGCGCGTCAGCCAATCCACCAGTCGCACGATCGACCCTGACGGGCCAAGCCACAGACCCAAGCCGGCGATGAATTGCGAGAAACCCAAAAGGCCTTGAATCGTCAGGCTGATACGGTAGGACCATTCGACAATGCGTCCAGCCCTCGGCAATGGATCCATGTCTAGTCGGTGCCGCGATAGGGCTGGACATATTGCAGCGCCATGTCCCACGGAAAGAATATCCAGGTGTCCTGGCTGACCCCGGTGATGAAGGTATCGACCATCGGTTCGCCTTTGGGCTTGGCGTAGACGGTTGCGCAGTGGGCGCGTGGATACATCCGGCGCACGACCTCGAGCGTCTTGCCGGTGTCCACCAGATCATCGACGATCAGGATGCCGGTGCCGTCGCCCATCATCGTCGGGTCAGGGTGTTTCAACACCTTGACCTCGGACTGATCCTGATGGTCGTAGCTTTTGATGCTGATCGTATCGACGGTGCGGATATCGAGTTCGCGGGCGACGATCATCGCCGGGGCCATGCCGCCACGGGTGATCGCGACGACGGCCTTCCACGCGCCGTTGTCCGGCCCGCGCCCGTCCAGCCGCCAGGCAAGCGCGCGGCTGTCGCGGTGGATCTGGTCCCACGAGATATGGAACCCCTTTTCATGTGGCAGGCGGTCGGTCATTCGCCTTTCTTTCCGGCAGTGGCGTCGATATCGGGCGCATCCACCGCCTTCATCCCGACGATATGATAGCCCGCATCGACGTGGAGCGTCTCTCCGGTAACGCCGCTACCAAGGTCGGACAGCAGATACAGGGCCGATCGCCCTACATCGTCGATCGTGACGTTACGCCGTAGCGGCGAGTTCAACTCGTTCCATTTCAGGATATAGCGGAAATCGCCGATACCGCTGGCGGCGAGCGTCTTGATCGGTCCGGCACTGATCGCATTGACGCGGATGCCGTCCTTGCCCAGATCCTCGGCCAGATATTTCACCGACGCCTCAAGCGCGGCTTTGGCCACGCCCATGACATTGTAATGCGGCATGACCTGTTCGGCACCGTAATAGGTGAGGGTCAGGATCGACCCGCCGTTCGGCATCATCTTTTCCGCCCGCGCGGTGACAGCGGTAAAGGAATAGACGGAGATATCCATCGTCATCGCGAAATTGGCGCGGCTGGTATCGACGTAGCGGCCGCGCAGTTCGTTCTTGTCCGAAAAACCGATGGCGTGAACGACGAAATCGAGGCTGCCCCAAGCATTTTCCAGCGAGGCGAACAGGGCATCGACGCTGTCCATGTTCGCCACATCGCAGGGCAGCACCAGATCTGACCCAAGTTCGGCGGCAAGGGGGGCGACCCGTTTCTTGAGCGCGTCGCCCTGGTACGAAAACGCCAGCTTTGCACCAGCTTCGGCGCAGGCTTTGGCGATCCCCCAGGCGATCGACTTTTCGTTCGCCAGCCCCATGATCAGGCCTCGCTTGCCCTGCAGCAAATTCGATGACATCGCGGTCCCCCTGCCATTGTGGCGCCTTGGTCTTGGGTGTAGGCGATTGCCCAAGGGGCAGCAAGACGGCGTGACGACTGCAAAAAGGGTGTGGCATGAGCGACAGAAGCGGCATCTTTGCGGGCGACGATCCCTTTGCGCTGGCGCAGTCCTGGCTGGCCGAGGCGACGCAGAGCGAGCCCAACGACCCCAACGCCATCGCGTTGGCGACCGTCGACCCGTCAGGCCTGCCCAACGTGCGGATGGTCCTGCTCAAGGATGTCGAGGCGGACGCCTTCGTCTTTTACACCAACTATGGCAGCGCCAAGGCGGGTGAATTGGACAGTGGCGGCAAGGCGGCCTTCGTGCTGCACTGGAAATCGTTGCGCCGCCAGATCCGGGTGCGCGGGCTGGTCAGCCGCGAAGACGGCGCGGCGGCGGATGCCTATTTCGCCTCGCGCAGTCTGCAAAGCCGGCTGGGGGCGTGGGCGTCGGCCCAGTCGCGCCCCCTGTCCTCGCGGGCTGCGCTGGTCGGCGAAGTGGCCAAGGTGACAGCGGCAAAGGGATTGAACCCGCCAAGACCCCCATTCTGGGGCGGCTATCGGGTGCGACCGGTCGAAATCGAATTTTGGGCCGACGGTCCGTTCAGGCTGCACGACAGGTTCCGCTGGACGCGCGATTCGATCGATGGCGACTGGTCGGTTGACCGGCTAAACCCTTAAAGGTGACGTTGGTGCTCCAGACGGATTTTGACCTTGTCAATTGCTTTCAAAAGCGGTTCTTAACGCTTTTGAAACCTTGGCCCGCTGGGGTCGGGGTCGAAAGACGCTGATGACATCTGAACAAAGCGACGGTGGGCGCGTCTTGGACGGGCTTGTCAAATGGTTCGATCCGGGCAAAGGATTCGGATTTGTGATCGCCGACGAAGGCGGGCCAGATGTTCTGTTGCACGCCAATGTTTTGCGCAATTTTGGCCAGGGGTCGGTGGCCGATGGGTCACGCATCAGCCTGCTGGTGCAGGAAACCGCGCGCGGGATGCAGGCAGTCGAGGTGATGGCCATCACGCCGCCGACGACCCTCCCAGGCCTGCCGTTGGGCGATCTGGCGGATATGGACCCGGCAGAACTGGCCGCAACGCCGCTTGTGCCGGCAAGGATCAAGTGGTTCGACAAATCCAAGGGGTTCGGGTTTGCCAATGTATTCGGCTCTGACGATGATGTGTTCGTGCATGTCGAGGTGCTCCGCCGGTCCGGTCTCGCCGACCTGCAACCGGGCGAGGCAGTTGGCCTGCGGGTGATCGATGGCAAACGTGGCAAGATGGCAACCGAGGTGCTGAGTTGGGAATACGCGGCCAAACAATCCTGAGTGTCGTGTTCGCACTCGCGGCGGGCGCGGCCTTTGCTGCCTGTTCGCCTGACCGGGTGACGATCCGCGGCGATTGGGGGCAGGCGAATTTCCGCGTGAAATTGGCTGACGATGCGCAGGAACGCGCGCAAGGATTGATGAATGTGCCGCAGATGCCAACGATGCAGGGCATGCTGTTCGTCTACGAAGAAGCCCAGCGCGCGCGGTTCTGGATGCACAACACGCTGATCCCTCTGGACATGCTCTTTGTCGATCCGGCCGGCACAATCTTGACGATCCACCCCAATGCCATCCCGATGGACGACACCGGCATCGACGGCGGCGAGGGTGTGCAATTCGTGCTTGAAATCAATGGCGGGTTGGCGGCCCGTCTGGGCATCGCGCCGGGCGATGTCATGCAACATCCCGCGTTTGGGCCCGATGCAGCGTGGCCCTGCGAATAGGGCTTTCTTATTTGCAGCATTGCGCCTAAAGACGGCCCCGGTTCGGGGCGTAGCGCAGCCTGGTAGCGCATCTGTTTTGGGAACAGAGGGTCGGAGGTTCGAATCCTCTCGCCCCGACCAATTTTAACTCAATCGGGTAACCTGCCGCCTGCCGCCTGCAAGGTACGGCGCATGCTGCGCACCAGTTCGGGGTCGCGCAGCCGGACCTCGACTGCGCTGCCCGATAACTGCGGGACGCGGATGTAGTAGGATGTGCTGACGTCGAAACCGTCGGCAACCGGATCGGCCTGCAAGCCGACGACAAAACGGGGCAGGTCGGTGATGGTACCGTCATAGTTCAGAATCAGCGCCGCCGCACCCTGTGGGTCCGGCAGGCTTTCGCATTGCAGCTGGTTGGCTCCGGGGCGCACGACCGATTGGCCAGGGCCGTCGCAGACCGCAGCGAGGCTGGCAAACAGGGCATCGGGGTATTCGGCAAAGAACGCCCGTTCGATCCCGACATCGGCATCGGCGCGCGGTGGAGGCTCTGGCGGGGCGACTGTGTCACAGGCACCAAGCGCTAAACAGATCGCTATAAGATGTAATCGCATGCACAGGACTCCGGTCGTTGTGGTAACTGTGTCACGGCAAACCAGCCGGGCAAAGTCACGATTGCGAATCCTTCCTCAGGCAGATTCGCCAGACCCGGCGATTTCGCCGGTTCGTGTGAATTCTGAACTGTCACGGGTAAGTTATCCACAGTGCTTGGCTTTCCTGCATCGACGGGTGCTGGCCAGAATTTTAACCTTCTGTGGACAAGTCGGTGGATGAATCGATTGCCGCGCCAACGCAACCAAACGCTGTCCCGCGTCAATCCACTTAATCGAGGATTTTGTGTAAATTATTCGTTGACCATCCCACTGGTCATACGTCAGGTTGTGGAGGCCGACCAAAAGCACACAACATTTAGTGGCGATGCGGCGCAAGTGATGGACGCCCTGAGTTCAGGGAACCCCGATACGAACCATGACGACGACCCACATGCGCACCATGTGGGTCAGGGTGGTTTCTTGCGCCGTACCGACCACGTGCGGGTGGCGATTCGAGGCTGGCGCCGACGCTGGCCATCATCACGAAAGACGCCGCAGAAACGGCGCATGCAAGGGGCACGGACCATGAAGATCGAACGGAATTTTACAAAATCCGGGCAGGATGCCTATGCCGACGTGGCGTTTCGCGCAGCAACTTCCGAGATTCGCAATCCCGACGGCACGATCGTCTTCAAGCTGGAAAATTGCGAGGTTCCGGCGGACTGGAGCCAGGTCGCAAGCGACGTCATCGCGCAGAAATATTTCCGCAAGGCGGGCGTGCCGTCGGCCACGGTGCCGGTCAAGGAAAAGGGTGTGCCATCGTTCCTGTGGCGGTCGGCCCCGGCCAAGGACGCGACGTTCGGTGGCGAAACTAGCGCCAAGCAGGTGTTCGACCGGCTGGCGGGGGCCTGGGCCTATTGGGGCTGGCAGGGCGGCTATTTCACAACAGAGGCGGATGCGCGCGCCTACTACGATGAATTGCGGTTCATGCTGGCGACGCAACGCGCCGCCCCCAACAGCCCGCAGTGGTTCAACACCGGCCTGCATTGGGCCTACGGCATCGACGGCCCGGCGCAGGGGCATCATTACGTTGACCACAAAACCGGAGTGCTGACTGCATCCGCGTCCAGTTATGAACACCCGCAGCCGCACGCCTGCTTCATCCAAGGCGTCAAGGACGACTTGGTCAACGACGGCGGCATCATGGACCTGTGGGTGCGCGAGGCGCGGCTGTTCAAATACGGCAGCGGTACCGGCACCAACTTTTCGCACCTGCGCGGGGCGGGCGAAAAGCTGTCGGGCGGCGGCAAATCGTCGGGCCTGATGGGGTTCCTGAAAATCGGCGACCGGGCAGCGGGCGCGATCAAGTCTGGCGGCACCACACGGCGCGCCGCCAAGATGGTCATCGTCGATGCCGACCACCCCGATATCGAGGATTTCATCAACTGGAAGGTCATCGAGGAACAGAAGGTCGCCAGCATCGTCGCCGGGTCGAAAATGCACGAGCAGAAGCTGAACGCGATCTTTGCCGCAATCAAATCCTGGGACGGGCGCGAGGCCGACGCCTATGACCCGAAAGTCAACGAGGGTCTGAAAGGAGCGATTCGGGACGCTAAAAAGGTCTGCATCCCCGAAACCTACGTCAAGCGCGTGCTGGATTATGCCAAGCAGGGCCATACCAGCATCGAATTTCAGACTTACGACACCGATTGGGATTCCGAGGCCTACGCCAGTGTGTCGGGCCAGAACTCGAACAACTCGATCCGGGTGACCGATGCCTTCCTCAAGGCTGTCGAAGCGGACGGCATGTGGGATCTGATCAACCGTCGCGACGGCAGCATCGCCAAGTCGATCCGCGCCCGCGATCTGTGGGAACAGGTGGGTCATGCCGCGTGGGCCTGCGCCGATCCAGGCATCCAGTATCACGACACGGTCAACGCCTGGCACACCTGCCCCGAAGATGGCGCGATCCGCGGGTCGAATCCGTGCAGCGAATACATGTTTCTGGACGATACCGCCTGCAACCTCGCGTCGATGAACCTGCTGACGTTCTACAAGGACGGTCAGTTTCAGGTCGAAGATTACATGCACGCCACGCGTCTGTGGACCCTGACGCTGGAAATCAGCGTGACGATGGCGCAGTTCCCGTCGAAAGAAATCGCGCAACTGTCCTACGATTTCCGCACCCTCGGGCTTGGCTATGCCAACATCGGCGGACTGCTGATGAACATGGGGCTGGGCTATGACAGCGACGCGGGC